>JAEINY010000007.1 GCA_016342595.1 Marinilabiliaceae bacterium | reverse complement strand
AACATGGGATACATCAAAGCTTCCCCTTCCTGTTCGGCAATGAGTGTCATGTTGTCAAACACATCCACCAGGTAAATACCCCATAATGCTTCAGGTGATAATTTAGCTGTCACCAAAAAGAAATTCTCATCCAATGGATAGGGAGCTAAGAACTGAGGCCATACACCATCCACCAAGCGGTCTTTGATGATCGGTTCAACCTGACGATCTTTAAAAGGTATTTCCTGCACGACGCCATCCGCTTCATGTCTGCCTTTTCCGGGATCAAAAACCATTAAACGGCCTGACCGCGTGGTACCATGGTGACCAGACACAATAGTCACAAATTTTGTAGGATGCTGAGGAATGGAACGTGCTTCAAACATACTGTTGGGGAAATAAGAATTACTGCCGTAATACTCTTTTTTGCCGGTACCATCGGGATTCATGCTCATCAAAATGCGGGTAAAATAGTGAGAAGCATCCGTATACTCCCAGCGCAAATACATCAGGCGACCGTTATTCAATACAATCGGATTCCAATCATTATCTTGACCAAAATTCAATTGACGAATCTTCTGATCGGCAGGATTCAGTTCATAAACAGCACCCGTTGACTGGCCTCCACCAATACAAGGCACCCCCTGATAAGGCGCTGTAGAAACCATAGCTACTTTGCCATTGGGAAGATAACAACCATCAAAGAAACCAATATCTTCGTAGCCATCAGGGGTTAATTGCTTCAAACCGGATCCATCCCGGTTAATTTCAAACAGGTGCCACGCCTTCTTCTTATTAACTGATGAGAAAAGGATGCGCTGACCATCCCAATGAATCTCCGGATCATTGATTACCACAGGTTCTGATGGCTGATAAAGGGTGGTAAAAGTGGGATTGGAAGCAACATCTTTCATCACCGCCAATTCATTATTCCAACCTTTGGCCGGTTTTGGGATAGCTGCAGAGGTGGTCCAGTTATTTTTCGGATAACCCAGGTCCTGCCCCATGACGGAACGTCCCCTATTCAATCCCACCTTTTGGCGCAACACCATCATTTCTTTTCCGTGTAACAATGGATTGGACAACAATATTTGGCGGGATACCGCCAGTAAAACGCCGGCTTCCTCAATAGCCTGTGATTGACCCGCTGTTAACTCTTTTATTATTCTAATACGTTCATTTTCCAGTTGAGGAATGAGGAGCCGGGCTTCCTGTGATACTTTAGACAGGTATTGGTCCCCGTGGTTCTCTTTCATGAAATGAAAGGCCTCTCTCACATTGGCACCATTCAATGTCTGAAGTTCCGACAACTGTTGTTGAATATTAAACAGTTCATCCAGTTGAATCAGTTGTCGCTTTAAGCTCTTTCCTTTAAGTGGCAACACCAGGTTTTTAATGCCTGCTTTATCGGCTATTTTCTGAGCTACTAATTGCACGACTTGTTCAGCTCTGTCCCCAAAAATAAGGGGCGCGTCTGAACCGGCATACTGCTTAAAGCGATTGGTTTTTATTGGATAGTCGTTATTTACACGATTCATGAAACGCACCATCTGATAATCATCCGCTGCGAAAATGATACTGGATTTTTTATTCCCACCGTTTTGCTCCACACCGATTTCCGCTTCAAAGCGCACAAACTCACCACCCAGGTCCAGTAATGCAAAGCCATACGCATGCATCATCATCCCATTTTTATACACTTTTCCATTGATAGAGATGGGCTTCTTCATCAAACTTTGATCGAAGGTCAGCTCACTCCATCCTTGCTTTTTCACCTTCATTTGTGAAGCCTCAACCACCGAACCATCTGCTTTAATGAATCGTGCATTACCCCATGCTGCATGATCCATACCTGCACCATCTTCAGTAGGATCGACAGATAAATAGAGTAAGTGAATTCCGGTGACATCCAATTCAACCTTTTGCGCGTCATCTCTGTAACGCATCATTTGGGAACGAAATGGTTGGAAAGTATTTCCCACATAATTCTTCATCAAGTCATTTCGATTGTGAAGAATGGTTTCCACCCAATTTCCCTTTTTGTGATAGCCGGGTTGTTTGGTTTGTGCCAACGTGCTTGTTACAACCACACTCCACAATAGGATTATCAACCCCAATTTATGCATTGCTTTCATACTCTTCCTCATTCTATTAAAGCGATAAAACGTATTCGATTAACTGTTCCAATTCCTCATTGGATAATTCTTTGTGAAGACCATGTTTTTCACCCTTCAACATATCTTCTATGTTAGCTGACCGGCCATCGTGCAGATAGGGAGCTGTTCGCCACACCTCACGTAGTGTCGGTGTATCCCACTCGGTAGTCCGATCACTATGGCCGGCCGTTCCTATCTTATGTTTTTTCCCATCGGCATAATAAGGTGCCGGATGACAATAGTTACAACCGATGCGTTCATAGACTTCTTTTCCCTTTTGCGCTTTGGCGGAAAGTTCACCCTGCACCAGGTAGGGACTGGGCACCGGCTCCAGTGAACTTAAATACTGATCGACGGCCCGGGCTTGCGACTCCTCCACCTGTGCAAACTGTATATGCCGAAATCCTGCGCGTATAGCCACCTCAGCTGATGGTCGGATACCTGTAATCATGGCAGGTGGTGTTTCATGTGAAAGCACCATACTCTTACAGTTCTTGGGATTACCAATACCATCGTTGAGCAAATCCCAGTTCAATCCGTCAGTACGTGCCTCATTGGGATGACAGCCATTACACGATTGCCACTGCTGAAAGCAATGTGTAGCATCATTAAAGATCACTTCACCCAAACGGAGGGAATCCATCTGAAGATCCGGATTCAATTCTATGATGCGGCTATTTCTTTTTGAAGCCACTTCATCTACCTGAAAACGATCGGAGAAATAAAGGGCGGAATAGACATTTCCCTGAGACAGGCCAATGGCACGTGGCCCGTTCCCATCCACTGAATACCGCTGACGTATACCTGACAAAAAAGTTAAATCATAAGACAATACCTCTTTATCGGCGATGGTTTCCAGCTTATTTATCATACCCTGATAATCAATCAAACTGTAATCGTGGGTACCCGAGTGCGCCACTGCAATATGCGTTTCATTGGCATCAACGCCCCAGGATCCGGCGGCACCATATTCCGGTTCATCCAGCAAGATGGTGGCCAATAAAGAATGCTGCTCGGTATCAATAATGGATAAGGCACTGGTGTTCATCCAACCTTGTTCCAATTGGGTGGTGGGTACCTGGAAACGTCCCAGATTATGTGCAATTAATACTTGCTTTCCGTTGGGCGTCACTTTCAATCCACGTAAGGCATTGCTGCCATTGGATAACTTGATGTGCCTGACAACTTGATGATTCTTCAAATCGATAAGCGACACATCTGCGGCCACCGTATCCAAATCGGCACGTGTGGCTGGCAGGAAATTAGCCACATAAAGCCATCGACCATCGGGTGTCACATCCATAGCCAGGGGTTGACGCAATACCTTCATGCGCCTTAGCTCCGAATGAGTCGTCAGTTCGAAGACAGAGATATCATTGGTATATTGATTGGCCACATACAAAAGCTCTCTATCCAAAGATAAAACCGGACTATTGGCGCCATGACCGGCCACCCACCGATTCACGATCCGGTAATTAATCACATCCAGTTCCAATACCTCTCCCAATGAATGACTACACGTCACATACACCCGGTCTTTCCCATCCAGGCAAATACCTGTGGGAGGCAGTTGTGTGGGTAATGAGTGTTTGATTTCACCGCTCTGAAGATCAATAAAATCAATTCTAAAACCAGTCTTTTGTGCGACAATCAATTGATTGTGTATGGTATCCACTACAAAAGCAATGGGTGACAAAGGTGCATTATTCGCTTTCGTTGGTTCATCCCTCCAGGTAAATGATACCAATAGCATGGCCACCGCCATAAAAACCAATCCTTTTATTCCGGATAACTCTTTAATTCTTTCTATCATACTGTTTCTCTCCTGTACTAATCGCCTTTTTGCAGGCCTTCTCCTGTTCCATTCGATCGATGTATTTCTTCAGCATTTTCTGTTGCTCCGCACTGGGTTCAAACCCCTCCATTTCAGCTCGCGGTGTTTGAGCTAAGCGCTTTTGCCCCTTCGTAATAATGGCTATTACTTCCTTAAATTCCGCAGAATCATTGGAAAGATTATTTAAGCATGGACTCAGCTCCGGTCGATCAAAAGATATCTGTGGGCCTAACTGTCTCCAATGAGCATTCAGCTGCTCGAAATTCACATGAGTTAATTCACCCAGACGCTTTAATTCATCATAGCTTAAGGGACTTCGGCCGGCCGGATGTGTGGAATAGGCGCTTTCATATACCGGATAATACACCCCGTTTAAATCTAACCAGGTATAAATGGTTTCCTTTTCGCTTATAGAAAGAGCCGTACCCTGGTGTTGCCCCTCAATCACATTGATCAGCTGACTGGCATGTGATCCCCAACTGTAAGCCGCTTGAATCTCAGCCGGACCACCCCCCACGGGCCGAATCATTTTCTTCACATACAAATCCACATAGGAGGCATTAAAAAAGGGATTCTTATCACCAGCTAATATAAGACCTGACTTATTATCTGAATTAAAATCATGACAGCTCACACAATGCGTGTCAAAAATCGGCTGAACCCGGCTGGTGTAATTAAAATTTTCCGCTTCTTCACCTGAAGTAACCATCGACACAGGTGCTTTTCGCATGGCAGCCGGTAAGCTTGGTTGGTTCACTGGTACGGATAAACGATCTTCGTGACAACCAATACAGCCTTTCACTTCACCGGGTTGTACCATCGTACCACTGCGCATGGACTGAATCATTTTTTTATCAGCATCCAGCAGTTGAAAATACACAAACTTGTTAGACGGTATCTCCACATAGACCGAACCATCTTTTTCGACCGGTGCTTCGCCCAATACCTTTTTATTTTCGAAGCTGTGCCAGTTCATTCCGGGAGCCTGCTCACCCTGGCCTTTCCAGCCTTCTTGCGTATAGGTGCGTTTGGGAGGCGACTCTACCACTCGAAAATACTTCACGGCTCCGGCAATTACGCTATCCATGTGTGTGCCTTCATACACATTCTGCACATAGAAATAACCGGGTGAATCATCGTATTTCGCCCGAACCGGAATCACAGGTTCTTTGATTCGTGAGCTCAGCAACATCGGATCGAAACAACTATCATCTGCTTCGTGCAGCAATACTTCATTCCCGAATCGATCCACCAGGTAAATCCCCATCTTTTCATTGATGGGTCGGTTGCCTTGCTTATCCATGTAAATGGTTCGGGAGCATAAAAAGTAAGTATCATCCAGGGGATACGGATCTTCATAGCGCACATCCAGGGCCATAAACTGATCCCAATTGCCACGACCTATCAACTGCCGGGCGCTATCGGGCCAAATGGCTGTGACCGCTTTTTCGCCATCTACACCTTGCGTGCGATCCAGTAATGCCAAGGCTCCCCAGGGACGATCATGACAGGATCCGAAGACACAAATCACCTGATTACTACCAGGCACGGCACGGGCATCAATAACACCACCAGGTGAATTGGTATTATTTCCATAAAAAATGGCATGATTGGTCCCATCGGGATTAACCGTCCATAAACCCTGGGCATCCCCAAAATTACGATCCACATATTCCCACCGATCATACAGGATACGACCATCGTGAAGCAGCGAAGCATGTCCTTCAAAAAGGGTATTTTTACCCAGCTGCACAATATTTGCACCATCTGGTTCCATGCGAAATAAATTCGCCATGATGTGACGGTTACACATGCAGTATTTCGGCTCACGGGTCGAACTAAAAACGATGTCTCCATCCGGTAAATAAATAGGATCAATATCCGAGATTCCTGTTGCAAAAGTCAATTGGGTCAATGCACCTCCTTTGGCAGGCATCTCATAAATGTGATAATCATCCATTTGATTCTGTCGATAAGAAAACAGAATGCGCGTCCCGTCATATGATAATTCGGGGTCACGAACAATCCCACTATCGCATTGAATCAGCATCCGATTGGTACCCGCCCTCAAATCGACTGCTTCTAATGTTGATCCCGGATCAAATTTAAAATCATTAATTTCCCCTTTCTGAAACAAAGTGGCCGTATTATGATGATCGGGGGCATATTGATTACGCGTGGTATAAATAAAATCATTATTAAAAGCCGGATGGATTAATAAAATCGCTTTTTGAATTTGAGCTAAGCGGCCTAAGTCGGCCTGCCCTGTTTGTTGGTAGTTTATCTCAAATTCATCCAGATCTGAGATATGCTCTTTCAGGGTCAGACCCACCTCATATTTTTGACTTAAATCAGTTGCAGCCTTCCTGATAGCAGTGATACGCTGATCTATATCCAAAGCTCTCTGAGCATTGCCGCTACCAACAACTAGTTGAGTTAGTACTGCTAGAAAAATAAAATACCTCATATCGATCCGGAATAAATTTGTTACGCTTACTTTAAGGCTCCTGGCGAGTAGGCGCCAATACTATTTCACGAATACATACATTTTGCGGTTGTGAGAAAGCAAAGTAGACCGAATTGGCCACATCTTCAGCGCGAATAGCCCCACCAATGTCTGTTTTCCAATCTTCATAGCCGGATTTAATATCCTCATTTGTGGTATGTGAAATCAATTCGGACTCTGTCGCACCGGGAGCAATGGTTATGAAGCGTACATCATGTGCCGATAATTCCATGCGCATATTCTCTGTCATAGCATGCACGGCGAACTTGGTACCGCAATACACTGCGTGACCTGGTAAAGTTTTGCGTCCGGCCACTGAACCAATATTAATTACCGTTCCGTTTTTGCGCTCTTTCATAGCCGGCAAGACTGCATGTACGCCATTCAACAATCCTTTCACATTCACATCAAACATGTGTTGCCACTCTTCAGGCGATTGACTGCCTGGATCACCCAACAGCATCACCCCTGCATTATTAATTAAACATTCCACCGGTCCAAACGCTTGCTCACCTTCTATAATGGCTGCAGAGATTGTATCGGCGTTGGTCACATCTACTTTTTTCACCAGGCAGTTCTCCAATTTCAAAGCCTGCATTTCCTCCACCCGACGCGCCATTAAGAGCACGGGATAGCCTTCTTTGGCAAATTTTAGAGCAATGGCTTTTCCGATTCCGGAACTTGCACCAGTAATGGCAATTAATCCTTTTTTCATTGTTTATTTCAGTTTATATATTCCTTTTTACTTTTATCTTCTACCTTTTTACTTTCCCATTAAGCAGTAATCCACAAACAACTATAACCCTGATAACTTATGCATTATATCCAAAACGCGCAGAGATCTTATGGGCACACTCCATCACTTCGCGTCCTACCGTTTCAAATTGTGCTTCCGTGAGCCGGGCTGACGGTCCGGTAGTCCAAATAACTGCCAAAGGGTGACGATGCTGATCAAAAACCGGGGCTGCCACACAGTGAATCCCATCCATCTCTTCGGCCCGATCCACGGCATATCCTTTCTGACGGATATCTTCAATTTCTTTCATCATGGCATCCCTTGTGGTGATGGTACGTGCATTATAAGGTACCATCTCAATTTTGGAGAAAATGCTTTCCCGGTCCTCATCCTTCAAAAAAGCTAACAATGCTTTACCCGGTGCAGAGGCATGCAACACAAAATGTTTACCCGGTTTTATAAAGAAAGTAAAGGGATGGTTTCCTATTACTTGCTCTAACAGAGCTACATCTTTTTCCATTAAAGTACCTAACAGAACAGTCTCGTTGACTGCATCCCGCAACTCACGCATGGGTGCTAATGCTTTCTCAATCAAACTCTCTTCTCCTAAAGCAGCCAAACCAATGCCTAGAAATTTACGGGTTAAGATAAAATGGCTGCTTTCTTCATCTTTCATGAGATACCCCGATTCCATTAACGTACTACAGATCCGAAAAAGCGTTGATTTAGGCACTCCTGTCTGCTGAATCATCTCCGGCAGACTCATTCCATTCTTCTGTTTCGAAATTAAGTCGACCAGCGACAAGGCATTTTGTAAGTTGGGAATGGTATATTTTGAACTACTTTTTACATCGGATTCCATATTTGAAACTTTGTTTTGCATTTGAAACAAATATGGCAGATTATTGGTAACCAGACAAATTTTAAACCGAAAATTTCTATAACTTTTTCTTACTTCGTTTTTGCTGATGTAATTGCTCATCTATAGTGAGGGCCTCAAAAAGATAGGTCCTGATGAGATCCAAATCTATTTCACCCACATTAGTAAACGTTTTGACATAAACGTGTTTGCGATTCCCTTTTTCTAAATAATTCAGTTCATCGCGCATCCTATGGCCATTGCAAAAGCCTAGCAACACACCGTCCGCTTTTACATTTCCCCAAGGCACAGAAGCAGGCCATATAAAACAAACGCGAGAATGCAGGTAATAATAGGGTACGTTGTAAGCCAACTTTTCCTTTCCTTCGGTCATACAATCCCGGATAATTGCTCGTAATCGATCGACCATTTCCCGTTCGTGACCTGGCAAATACTCCAGAAATTCATCTATTGAGTGAAACTTTAATTTTTGAATCTGATTCATCCTTTTCAAGGTTCTTTCAATACCTATGCACTTTTCGTAGAAGCAATGCGTGTTGCCGACTCAAAACCTGTCAAGGCCTGATCAATGTGAAATTGAATTTTATCTTCCGAGGCAACTGGTATCTGTGGAAAAAACTGCTGATCTACCACTTCCATGCCACAGAACTCAAAGATCTCTCCCCCCTGAGTTTTCCGAAAAGCCTCCAGTAAACCTTTCTGCTCATATTGTTCCAAACTATTCCCCATGGAAGTATACAAGTAAACCCGCTTTTCTTTCAACAGACCTTTTACGCCATTGGCATCCGCTTTAAAAGCAAAACCATGCGCCAGTACCCGATCAATATACCCTTTCATGATAGCCGGAAAACCTGCCCACCATAATGGATACACAAAGGAGATCACATCTGCTTCACGGATGAATTTTTGTTCTGTGTGAATGGATATGGGGGTTGAACCTGATTTTAATTGTGCCAAATCATCAGCACCGAGTACGGGATCAAAATTTAAGGCATACAAATCGCGCATTTCAACCTCCCATCCCCTCTGTACACTTTCATGTACCAGGGCTTGATTTAAACGATTACTAAAACTGTTTTCTGATGGATGGGCATATATAATTAGGTGCTTCATACTATTCATTTTAAAAATTACTGTGACAAAAATTAATACATCTTTGCTTATTGAGACTATTTACAAATAAAATTGTTCACCAGAGTCGACTAATAAAATAGAAATTCAATGCACATCAAAACATCTTCATGAAGTGGTGAAATAAAAACACAAATGAGAGTAGGCCCGAAAGGTAAAAGCACTGCACAATGTGGCAAGAGCACTGCACAATGGGGCAAGAGCGCTGCACAAAGTTCCGAAAGCAATGCACAGCCACATAAAAGTGACACAAAGTCAGGTAAAAGCAATACAAAAAGAGGCAAAACCGCTTCACAGTGATACAAGAGCAATGCACAAGCCTAAAAAGTGACACAAAGTCAGGCAAAAGTGTGTTATGGTTAAGTAAGGAATCGAGTCTACACTTTCCATGGATAGATGATTACTTGTGACGCCGGAAATGCGACTGACCGGATATTTCTGAAGAGGAACGTTCCCTGTAATCCTGAAACAACTATCTTTGATGGTTTAATTTACCGCGAACACCATTCAACGAATAGGATTTTCAAACTTTTATGGAGCAGTTAATTGTTGTTATTGTTGAGAAGAGACATTTGGGATTAACCCTGATTCCTTATTGGGCTGAGATGGATGAAACACCACAAGTCCAGATCAAAGATCCCGTCCTTCCTGAGCATCTGAAAGAAAATACCCTGACTTTACCTAAGGCACAACAAGAAATTGTAACGATACTGTGGGAAATTAATGAGCAGAGTTTATTCAAACGTTTCTCCAGACAAAAAACACTGAAACTATTTTATGATGCCCTGACTCCTAAAATGATGGATTCGCAAGTGCGTCCGTTAATGGAAAAAACCATTTCGCAAGCCTTGGAAATTGTGGCCCTGGACGATACGCCGCTGTTTTATAAAAACCCGAATTTCAGTCATATTTATCCATCTGACCGCATTAAAGTGAGTCCGCTCTATGATCAGACCAATTTTAATTTCACACTGAATGAAACCGGGTTAACATACTCCTTGCGCATTTGCTCAGGTGATAAAGAAATGGGATTAACGCATAAGGATGTGCTGGAAATCACCTTAGAACCAGCTAATATCTTAATCAACAACCGCCTGTACCGGTTTCAAAACATCGATGCCAAAAAATTCCGACCCTTTCAAAGCAAAACGCAGATCCGTATTCCGGAACGCAGTGTGGATACTTACATGTCCTCTTTTGTAGAAACATGTGTTCGGGATCATGCCGTTAGCGCTGAAGGCTTTACTATCATTAACAAAGATGCCAGCTTAACACCTATCCTATCCATGGAACAGGATTTGGGACAGCATCCGATACTGGTCCTGAAATTTCGCTATGAAAAACGAGAATATCTCGCAGGCACCCGGTCTAAGGTATTTGTTAATCTGGAAAAAGAGAATAATCACTATACATTCTATCGTTTTCAGCGGGAACTGGAGACAGAACAAAAACTACAGACTCTGTTAAATGAAAAGGGTTTGCGAAACATTAGTGAATCGCAATACATTCCGGCATCCATCAATCCAGTGAACGAAGGAGAGGTATACGGGATTGTAGAATGGCTGAATCATCACTCCAAATCCCTGACTGAAGAAGGCTTTGAGGTGAACCAATCCTTTTTCTCTGAAAATTATTATACGGGCGAAGTAAAACTTGATATTGTTTTCGAAGAAGATAATGATTGGTTTGATGTAAATGCTGTCCTTTTCATAGAGGGGCATAAAATACCTTTTAATAATTTTCGAAAACACATCATTCAGCAAAAACGAGAATATCGACTGCCCAATGGTGCCTATTTTATCATTCCGGCCGAATGGGTTACCCGTTATGGCGACCTGATGCATTTTACGAAGGAAAAGGACGATCGTCTGCTGTTAGACAAAATGCACTTTAATCTTTTGGAAACAGCCAAACAGGATGAAGCATCCCCCCAATGGCAAGAACGCATCAATGAGCTACAGCGACTCAACAAAGCAGAACTATTACCCATACCTGATGGATTAAAAACCGAATTGAGGCATTACCAATCGGAAGGTTACTCCTGGATGCAGCTACTAAATAAAAACCGGTTTGGTGGTATTTTGGCTGATGACATGGGTTTGGGTAAAACCATTCAGACCATCGCTCTGCTATTGGATCACTATGGCCAATCGGAAGAGCCTGCTGCACCAATAGTGGAAGGTCAGTTGGATCTCTTCAACCAACCAATCACCGGATTTAATAAATCCAATAAACCAGCCACGCTCATTGTGATGCCTACTTCGTTAGTTCACAACTGGGACAATGAAATTCGTAAATTTGCACCCCAGCTAAAAACGTATATATATACCGGATCGAACCGCATTAAATCAAAGGACATTGGTAAAATACTGCGGCATTACCACGTGGTACTGACCAGCTATGGGGTGGTTCGCAATGACTATGAATATTTAAGCCACTACCCCTTTCTGTATCTGATCTTAGATGAAAGTCAGAATATTAAGAATCCCACCTCAAAAATATACCGGGCCGTCAGCGAACTCAAAGCTTCTCACCACCTGGTTTTAACGGGAACACCCATTGAAAACGCCTTGGTAGATTTATGGGCACAGATGAATTTTGTGAACAATGGCTTACTGGGTAATCTGAATTTCTTTAAAAACCATTACGCCGCTCCCATAGAACGGGGAAAAGACGAAGCCAAAGAAGAAAAACTACGCCAGCTCATCAATCCATTTATCCTCCGGCGTACCAAGGAAATGGTGGCCAAAGAACTGCCTCCTGTTACCGAACAGGTTTTAACTTGCGACATGACACCTGAGCAGCGCCAATTCTATGATCGTGAGAAATCAGGCATTCGCAATGAGCTCCTGAAAGCGATTGAGCATACCGGCATTAATAAAAATGCGATTCTGGCCCTGAAAGCATTAACCCGCTTGCGACAAGTGGCCAATCATCCCATTCTGGTGGATGACACCTATACAGGATCATCGGGTAAATACCAGCAGATATTTGAAAATCTGGAGAACATCATTAACGAAAAACATAAGGTATTGATTTTCTCCTCTTTTGTGAAAGATCTGGAACTTATTGAAGCGGAATTAAAGGAGCGCAAATGGAAATATGCCAAATTAATTGGTGCCACACGCGATCGGGAAAGCGCTGTCAAGGATTTTACGAAAAATCAGGATTGCCGGATATTCTTAATTTCATTGAAAGCAGGGGGTGTTGGTTTGAACCTGGTGGAAGCAGATTATGTATTTATTTTGAATCCCTGGTGGAATCCGGCTGCCGAATCGCAAGCCATCAACAGGGCCCATCGAATTGGTCAGACGAAAAACGTGTTTGTCTACAAATTTATCTCAACCGACACCATTGAAGAGAAGATTGCCCGCTTGCAAGCAAAAAAGTTAGAGCTGGCAGACACCTTCATTTCCAGCAACAACCCACTGAAAGAGCTAAACCAGGAGGAGATTAAAGAATTATTTGCATAGTTTTTGATACCTTCGGACCGTAAAAAACGTTTTTTGTATGAAGCAGATATTGATTTTAACTTTTTTATTGAGCACACTGTTTGGCGCAGTAGCCCAAGACGATGTAAATGACGGACGACAAGTACAAGTTCGCAAAATTGGTTCCTTTGATAAGGTGAAAGCGTCAAAAGGTATTAATGTGACATTGATTGAGGGTGAAAAAGAGTCCATTGAGATACACATTAAAAATGCCAACCCCGATGACGTACTGACTGTACTCAAAAGTAAAATGCTAACCGTTAAAATGCGTACCAAAATCCAAAAAGGTGTTGCTGTACAAGTATACGTCACGTACAAAACCATTCGTGAAATTGAATCGACAATGGGCGCTTCCATTGATGCCAATAACACCATTTATGCTGATAAGCTGGTGATAAGTGCGGGGAGTGATGCCTCTATGCACCTGGATGTGGATGTCAATGCGCTGGACGCTTCTGTTTCCGCTGCTCGTATTGAAATGAGCGGTAAAGCAGGTTTCCAGGAAGTATCCGCCAATACAGGTGGTAAGTATTACGCATTCCCATTGGAAAGTAAAGAGGTCTATGCCAAAGCCAGTATTGGTGGGCAGGTTGAAGTTACCACAACAGAAAAAATAACAGCCAATGGTAATTCTGGCGGTTCGGTTACTTACCGAGGAAACCCGGATAAGGTACTAATGAAAGGTAAAGTGAGTGCTGATGAATAATTAGAAGCACTCCATGAAATACTATAGAAAGAGGAAACCGGTCGGTTTCCTCTTTTTTTATCTGAGAGGTAACACTTTTAAGTACCCTTTATCATGGACAATCAAATTACACAACCTGGAGAAGTAAAAAAGCAAAAATGATTCAAGAAGCGCACCACATTCATTTTTTTTTAAAAATTATTTAATCTGATATGGTCTCTGAAATTTTAGTCTGAAACCGAGCTACAGTAGCTGATATAGACCATTATCTGATCAGCAATATCATTTCCATGACCGCTTCATTATCGCAAAAAATCAAATAATATATTGATGAGATAGTGTATATTCAAAATATTAGATTACTTTTACAGTAATAATTAACAATTTCAATATTACAAAGATGAACAAAGGTACAGTAAAATTCTTCAATGAGACAAAAGGTTTTGGTTTTATCGCTGAAGAGAATGGTAAAGAACATTTTGTACACGTTACTGGATTAATTGATGAAATCCGCGAAGGTGACGAAGTAGAATTTGATCTACAAGAAGGTAAAAAAGGTTTGAACGCTGTTAACGTGAAGTTAGCATAATTTATATAACGATTTTTTACAATTCCGAAATCGCCTATCAATTTTGATAGGCTTTTTTTTTGCCCGTAAATTACAGGTAAAAAACGACATTCACTTTTTCTGCCCAATCAAAAACATTTCCATCAAAAAAAAGCCGGACAATCAAAGATTATCCGGCAATGGTGCTGGCATCTACCGACACATAATCAAAGGGACTTTAGAAGTGCAACACACTTAAGACGCATTTTGATTAGCCTTCGGTATGAGCGATTCGCTTATAAAGCAGTATATTTTGTAACCGATTTAATACTCATAGGTATTTCCATTGGAGCAGGCATTTGAGGAGATTCAACCGCCACCGTACCTTCTAAAATTTGCTCCTGAGTCACTTCTTTGGGCCATCCGGTATTAGCATCAATTTTAGCGGTATATTTCATACCCCCTTTTAAATCCAAATGCTGCGTCATACCTCCTTGTTTCATGGATGCATTCTCGCCGGTAGCAGATGATCCCGTTCCAGTCAATTCTATTACATCACCGGTTTTACCGTCAAAGGCATACTCATTATTTGAGGTTAGCGGTAATGGTTTTAGCGACTGATTGGTATGTGTCCAGGAAGCTCCAGCTTTAATTTTATCTTCCGGGTAAACCACTAACATCATCCCTATACTTTTTGCCAAACTCTCGTCATCAAATTGTTGAGCAAGTGTTTGTTTCATTTGTCCCAAAGTACTAGGATCATCAGCATAGCTTTTAGCCAGGTCATCCATCATAGCCTGAAAACCCGTTACTTCCAACACTTCACCCCGATCATTAAACTTCATGGCAAACACTTTCCCTACCATAAAACCAAGTGCTTTTGCAATGGGATTTGTCAAGTCAGCATTGCTGTCTTTAGAATTATAATCCACCGAAAACATGGGACTTTCCATTTTAAAACGAAGGGCCGAAAAAGTGATATCCGAAGAATAAACATCCGCCTTTTTATCGGTAATGGTCACAAATATTTCACCTCCAATAGTATTCTTAATTACCTGAGACATCCCCATGATATCCTGTTTAATCTCTTGCTCAGAAAGTTGGTTAAGACCATACTTCTGTCCTGTCTTAAGGTTGTATCGCAACTTTGTTTGTGCTACCATGCTGAAGGTGCATAACATCATCATTGCAATCAACCCAATGGTTTGTCTTTGTCTGTTCATCTATACTTGTATTAGATTATTTTTCGTATCACGAATGTACTAAAACGATTACTCACCACCAGATGAAAAAAAACCTCACTTTTGCGAACAAAAGTGAGGCTCTCCCTAACTCAAAACTATTCAATATTTCCACTCCTTTGCCACTTCATACATGGCAATAACATTCTCCACAGGAGTTTCTACTTTCAGTTTATGCGATGGGCCCAATATAAAGCCTCCGCCAGGTGCCATCATATCCAGTAATTTTTTGACGCCGTCTTTTACTTGTTGTTGGGTGCCTTGACGTAATAACAGTTCCTCATCCATGGCCCCACAAAAAGAAATATAATGGCCAAAATCTTCCTTCAATCCGGCTGGATCCATGCCATTGGCCCGTGTTTGAATGGGATCCAAAACCGTGGCTCCCAAACTAATAAACTCCGGCAATAGCTTTCGAACCGCACCACATGAATGCATATACAACCTCACACCATGCTTTTGAGGAATGGCTGTGAATGCCTCAATGGCCGGTTTACAATATTCTTCCCAAATATCATTACTAATGGACAATCCACTCTGTGTTCCAAAATCGTCAGCAATACGAATGAAATCCACCTGATCACCTGCTTTCTCAAAAAAACGTTCGATAAAATCGATATAAAAGATCATTACTTTCTCAACCAAAGCCTTAAAAAACTTAGGGTGATACATAATAACATCTAAAAATGATTCTCTGCTTAATAAACGTTGGATGATACGGAATAGCCCAGGAGAAGAGTATCCTGGTGCAGTCATGATGGCGTAATCTTTATACTTATCTATTTTGGGAAGAAGGGAATTAAAATCGAAGAGATCTGTTGTCGGCCACTTATAATCATTAAGAACTGCCGGATCAGTAATATCTTGCAGCGGAAAATCAGTAGCTTCCCAAAACTCAAATTTTCCTTTTTTTATCCGATTATAGCCAACACCCCAAATGTCTGTTTTGGTTCTTCCTTTAATTAATGACTTACCTATATAATCTGGTTCAATCCATCTAAAATCAACATCCAGGAACTCCAACAATTGATCTCGCGTCTCTAAACCCAGATGTTTCATCATTTTAACACCGAATTCCGGCACGTCCCAATAAAAAAAAGGCACTCGATCGGGTTGTTCTCTGTTTAGCGCCTTTAGGACTCGTTCCTTATGGTTCATAAATGATGTTTTTGATTAAAAAATATGATTTTTCTCACCCCAAAAACCGTTCTAAATTAGAAAGATTATAAGAAAAAACAAATTTTTGCTTTCAAAACTTCACTTTACAAAACAATTAACTATCCTAAATATGCGCTACACTCTTTTGTTAACGGCGACTTTAATCCCAAACCGTTAGCAAAAACTTTATCTACTCTTTACAATCTCATACATTAAAATACCCGCAGCCACGGATACGTTTAATGATTCAATCTCACCCAGAATCGGTATTTTACTCCTCACATCCGACAAGGCTAGCAAATCAGATGAAATACCAGTATCCTCTGCTCCCATAACTAATGCAACCGGTCCCTGATAATTGGCATCATTATAATTTACAGCCCCTTTTTCGGTCGCTGCCACCACCTTAAGTCCACTATTCTTTAAAAATTGGACGATCTCATTCAAACTAGATACCCTACACACCGGAATTGTATGCAAAGCACCAGCAGAAGTTTTAAGTGCATCTGCGTTAATGAGTGCTCCCCCTTTTTCAGGAATAACAATGGCATGTACACCGGCACATTCAGCCGTACGGGCAATGGCTCCAAAATTCCGCACATCGGTTACCGAATCAAGCACGAGTATAAACGGCTCTTTCCCTTCATCGTACAACATGGGTACCAATTGTTCGATATCCTGGTATACCACCGCTGAAATCATTGCAATAACACCCTGGTGATTTTTACGGCTCAGGCGATTCAATTTTTCAATGGGTACAAACTGATAGGGAATATTATGCTGACGTACTACCTCCAAAAAACCGCGGAACAAATCTCCTTGCAGACCTTTTTTGACGAATACTTTTTCAATTTCTTTACCGGCAGCTATTGCCTCCTGAACGGCACGTATGCCGAAAACCATTTGTTCTTTTGCCATCTTTTAGTCCAATTCTTTTTTTAGTTGTTCCAACTCTTCCAATTCAGCATGTAAGTGTTCCCACCTTACCATTTCCTCTTCCAGGGCTTGTTCGGTCTCTTTAAAGGAAATAAAAAGGCTGTCCTCCGAAGCATTTTCAGGCAAGCTAATGGCAGTAGTCAATTCTTCCATTTTTTCTTCCAGCTCACCAATCTGTTGTTCACTTTGCTCCACCGTTTTTCGCCCTTTAGTGATTTTACGGTTTAAATCTTTTCGCTCCTCATAGGACAATTTGGCTTTACTATCTGTTTTTTCAGCAGTCTGCTTTTTCTGCGCCGCTATGGATTGATTCAGTTCATTGAGTGTATCAAGTTTTTTATGCTCCAAAAACGCATAAATACCACCCAAATGCTCTTTTATCCTTTTATGTCTGAATTCATAGACCTTATCCACCAATCCGTCTAAAAATTCACGGTCGTGAGAAACCAATATAATGGTTCCGTCAAAGTCACGCAAGGCTTGCTTGAGGATCTCCTTAGACCGCATATCCAGGTGGTTGGTTGGCTCATCTAGAATCAATAAATTCACCGGCTCCAGTAACAATTTCACCATCGCCAATCGCGTGCGTTCCCCACCAGATAAAACAGACACTTTTTTATCCGCATCTTCACCGCTGAACATGAAAGCCCCCAACAGGTTGCGGATCTTGGTCCGAATTTCACCCACTGCTACTAAATCGATGGTTTCAAACACCGTATGGCTATCCTCCAATCGCTCGGCCTGATCCTGTGCGAAATACCCAATCTTCACATTATGCCCCAGGGTGAGTTTCCCCTGATGTGCTAACTCATTCATGATAATACGGGCCATGGTGGTTTTTCCTTCACCATTTCGCCCCACAAATGCTATTTTATCACCCCGTTCAATGGTTAGATCTACCTCATCCAACACTAACAAATCACCATAAGCCTTGGTCACCTCCTCACCTTTTACCACCACCGTGCCGGAACGTGGTGCGGGCGGAAATTTAATGCTCAAAGCCGAATTATCAAACTCATCCACTTCAATGCGATCAATGCGGTCCAATTGTTTGATGCGCGATTGCACCTGAACAGCTTTGGTGGATTTATACCGGAATCGCTCAATAAACTTCTCGGTATCCTCTATTTTCTTTTTCTGATTACGATAAGCCGCCATTTGTTGCTCCCGGCGTTCCTTACGCAATTCCACAAACTTGGTATAATTGGCTTTGTAATCGTATATTTTACCCAGCGAAATTTCAATCGTTCGTTTGGTGATGTTATCCAGAAACGCCTTATCGTGAGAGATCAGCACGACGGCTCCACTGTATGTTTTCAGGAAATCCTCCAGCCATTGAATGGAATCGATATCCAGGTGGTTAGTGGGCTCATCCAGCAAAAAGAGATCCGGTTGCTCCAGCAAAATTTTGGCCAGCTCAATACGCATGCGCCATCCACCACTGAATTCACCTGTATTACGATTAAAATCTTTCCGCTCGAAGCCGAGTCCTTTTAATGTGGTTTCAATTTTTGCTTCATGGTTACTACCACCCAATAAATTAAAGCGCTCTGTCTTTTCATTCAAGCGATCCAACAGGTCCATATACCCCTGTGACTCATAATCGGTACGTTCGGCAATCTCAGTATTTAAATCAGCTATTTGCTTCTCCAGATGTTTCAATTCACCAAAAGCCAGTTCTACCTCTTCTACCACCGTTCGGGTATCAGCGTAATTCATGTGCTGTGGCAAATACCCTAACTTAAAATCACGCGGCATGGAGACAGTACCTGAAGTTGGCTCCATCAGACCGGCCATAATCTTCAACATGGTCGATTTTCCGGCCCCATTTTTACCGGTTAAACCAATTCGATCTTTGGGATTGATCAGAAAAGAAATCTCTTCAAAAAGAAAAAAGCCGCCAAAGTCGACGGTAAGCTGATTAATTGAAACCATTCATTAAAATTTGTGCAAATATAGTTGCAATTTATTCATTAAAAAAGGTGCTGTGGCAAGGAGATTCAAATGTAAATGAGCAGACAATGAAAAGGTACCTTTGAACAAATCAAAAGGTACCTTGATATACTTTACAAAATTTCCAATGTTTATTGCATCATCGAGCCATTTAGTAACGGCTGATCCGGCATTGGATCATTAACCTTCTCTATCGGTTGAATAATCATTTTATAATCGGTGGTGAAATGCAAGATAAAAAGCCCGGAGTTATAAAATCCGCCCCAATTAGAAATCCGCTTAAAATTAAAATTAGCTTGAACCGCATGTGGATGGTGATACTGTAAACAGTGTTCAAACTGCTTGCCATAATTCTTCATCGCACTAATAAAATAATAAGTCACATCATATCCCCACAGACTATACCGACTGAAATTTGAATGAACAGTTGCCTTTTGAAACAAGGGTGAAATAGCAATGGGTTCCGATTTAAACCAGTTGCGATACTTACTCACAACACTTTGATTGCGTGCATCGGAATAATTCACTGCATAATAACTAAATATCTTACCATTCAACTGATGAATATCTTGTGGGTTAATCGTTTGAAACTTCAACCACTCGGGTTGCCCCCACAAGGTAACAGAAGCTTCTGTTTTCTCAGCTGCCCCTTTCACAGTAGTCACTATACGATTGACTTGGGCTTCTTCAATGGATGGTATGATCACCACGTTTTCCTTCTCCAGACTCAGCATGCGCTCCAGACTGGCCAAATCATCTTGTTTAAACTTGTACTCTACAAAATCAGGCTGCTCCCCTTTTTTGAAGCTCTCCAAATAGATTTTCTTCTTGAGCATCTCACTAAACTGATTCTCATAAGCAGATGATCCATTTTCTGTGCGAATCATCACCACGCGCTTCCCTTCTATCTGAGGAATCATCTCTTGAGACATTTCCTTAAACAACAAAGTATCCACCGGGCTGACTTGAAATAGTTTTGAATTATTTACTAACTCATGATTCGTTGTTGAAAACGGATACACCACAGGAATATCATGCTTTTTAGCAAATGCGGATACCGCTTTCAAATTTTGTGAGTAGGCAGGGCCAATAATCAGGTTCACATAGGCCATTTCCGGCTTGGCCAAAATGGCATTCACCTTGTTAGCGTCCGGCTCTGTATCAAACACAAACAACTCCACATTCACACCTTCTTTTTTGAGTGAATCTAAAGCCAGCAAAGCCCCCTGGTAAAACTCAACAAATACTTTTGATTTATCAGAAATGATTTTTTCGTCCCGCATTTTTTCAATGCTCTCACCATCCTTTTCTTCCTTTATAATATTCACCTTACGACTGTCTTCTACCGCAAATGGTAACAGCATCGCCACACGTAACAATGGTTTCTCTAAAGTGTAATCATAAGTGCCACAAGTAGCCGCCTTCCAGTCATGCAAATTATCAATAGGTTTTTCTTCCGGCACCTTCTCATCAAGGTGCTGTATGAAGTATTGCTCGAACCACGTTTGAGTAGGAATTTTAACAGCCGTCCCTTTTTTCAGATTACCTAAATCCACATTGGCATTCACCTTTTCCAGGATATCCATGTCGACTTTGTATCGCTTGGAAATCGCAAAAACAGTCTCTTTGCGCTTGGCCTTATGCAGAATAAACAATCCATCCTGCCCCATCACCGTTTTTTCAAAACCTGTTTTCAAGCTTGACTTAGGTATACGAACCATGTAACCAATTGGCAGGTCATCCGGGTTTATCGCGCTATTAGCGCGCTCTATTTCCGGTGCTTTAGCACGATATTGAGCTGCGATACTATATAAAGTCTCACCCGCCACAATGCGATGATACAGATACAGATCATCTTCCACTATTTCATCGGAGCTGCCTTCCACAACAATGGCTTGATCACTTTTCTGCTTAAAAGGAATCCGTACCACCGACCCGATGGGTAATACACCCGATTCAAGTGCCGGATTGTGCTTTACTATTTCAGGAATTTCCAGATTGTATTGCTTTTTTAAAGCATACATCGTCTCCTGTGGTTTCACCGTATGGTATATAAACTCTTCTTTTTTATCATCTTTGGGCAACAACTCACCAATTTTTTCACGAGGAATTTTAATCATTGTCCCCAACAACAATTGCTGATCACTACCTGGATTATTCTGATAGATGGTTTCGCGCAATACATTATATTTTCGGGACAGATAAAAAACCGTTTGCCCTTTCTCTACCGTATGATACACATAATCTGTAGCACCCAGTTCCTCACCGGTACTGTTTCGCCCTTTGATCACCGGAATTTTCAGCAACTGCCCTTCTTTAAGTCCAAAAGCTGCTGATGGATTGGCCTCGATCAACTCTTTTTGCGACACCCCATAATTCACACTAATCCGATAAAGGCCTTCCGCCTTTTGAACTTTATGAAGATAATAGGTTTTTCCTTCTACAATGATTTTATCATTTATCTTCACCTCCTGCGCAACACAGGTGATTGATGCCACCATAAAAGTCAGAATCGATAATCCAATAACACAGAACCTGCTAAATCTCATCCCAAAATAGGTAAATCAGTTAATATTAAAACGCATCGGGCCAACCGCCTATCATCCTCACAAATAACGTACCTTTTGCCTTTTTTATTGATTTCAAACATCAATTTCCCTTCTTCCAAAGTCATGTTTTAAGGTTTATTGATGTAAAAACCGTTCAAAAGTAAAAAAAGACGCTCTACCTGGCAAGATAAGCCGGATAAAACGTCTTTTTATTATACACAATGGAGCATGTCCGCTCTCATACCTTACCCCAAGCTGGTTTAGCCCCCAAGCTGAAGCTGGCCTAGTCCCCAAGCTGAAGCATGGGGTTGGTTTCCACCATGAGTTCATCAATAAACATCCAGGCTTTGCCTCCTGATCCATCGTGCCAGGCGGGACATACTCCCACATTTCGGGCCTTAACCTTAATATACCGCGCTTGGGTGTCCTTCAACATAGCTGGAAACTCAGAAAAACCATTCGGATCCTCTTTCGTCACCTGGTGTTGATAGGTGTATGCTGTTGTATAAGTGTTTCCATCATGACTTAACTCATAAGTGAGTTGTTGCGGATAAAAAATCCAGCCACCCAGGTTCTGCATACAACTAAGTCTTATCTCTTTTATCATTTTAACAGTTCCCAAATCCACGATGATTTCCACATCATCACCTTCAAAACCTAACCACTTGCCGTCTTTAAAATTATCTGAACCTCGTTCACCATCAAACAGACTGAGGTTACCATTAGCCCGGTAATTAGTACTTGGTTCAGGATTGAGTGTTAACTCTTTAAATGCAGAGGTATGAAAGAATTCGGCTTTAACAGCTTCGGATGCCACAAATCCTGCTTTTTGAGCATAAACAGATAAAGTAGTTGTTTGAGTCACCTCGATGGGTGATTGGTATACCTTTACCGGACCCTCATTCAACTGATAAAATATCCTGGCTCCTTCTACTGCCGTCAATTCAACCCTGGCCTTCTCACCAAACATTTCTTTTGTCACACCCGCTTTATCATTATAGCTAATCACCGGCGGTGTGGTAACCTGAGGTTGTTGGCTATCAAAAACCAAGGTCATGGCCAATTTATCCGCCCAATTCGCTTCATTATTCCAACTTTCCGGAAAGAAAACAGTCGTCCCCTTCACCTCATCAAATAGCCACTTCAATTTTACATCCGATCCTAATACCGACACTTTCGATCCCTCTTTGGGATGGATGTATCTGAACGTCTTTTGGCCACCAGGCATTTCCAAAATAGTCGCCTGCAGCCTTCCTTCTTTTGAAACGGTATACCGCACATCCTCTCCTTCACCATACTTCACCCACTGCCGGCTATTGTACACAACTGAATGATTATTTTTCATCCACTCCCCAATCGCTTCCAGTCGCTGAGTACTTTCAGCCGGAATGATACCTCGTGCATCGGGTCCTACATTCAACAAATAATTGCCACCTTTTGCCACCACATCAACCAGGTTAAAAACCAGTTCACGAGTTGATTTCCAGTTGTGATCATCCTTTTTATAGCCCCAGGTATCGTTCATCGTCATGCAAGCTTCCCAGTCCAACTTACTGGCCACATCCAGTATTTCCTGTTCCGGGGTACCGAAATCCCCCACAAACTCACCGGCCTTATTCATGCCCTGCATCCCATCACGGCCTTTCCCAACCCGGTTATTAATGATTAATTCAGGTTGAATATTCCGCAGATAATTATACAAATCGCGCCCTTGCTCTTCGGTCCATTCCTCTATCCACTCCCCATCAAACCAAAGTGCTCCAATGGGACCATAGTTGGTTAAGAGCTCTTTCAATTGCGGTTTCAAATAGTTTTCGCGATAAGAGGCAAAGGATTCCCCTTTGGCTTCGGCATGATGCCAATCCATGATGGAATGGTAAAAACACAATACAATGCCCTCTTTTTGGCAGGCTTCAGCCAACTCCTTTAAGGGATCGCGTTTGAAAGCCGTAAAACCGGCAAAGTCATAATCCGTTACCCGGGAGTCCCACAAACAAAACCCATCATGGTGTTTTGAAGTGATCACGATGTATTTCATGCCAGCCGTCTTAGCCAGTTTCACCCATTCACCGGCATCAAAATCCGTTGGATTAAAATCACGGGCAAACACCTCGTATTCGGCCACCGGAATTTTAGCTGAGCTCATAATCCATTCCCCGACCCCCGGCACAGGTTCCCCCTTATAATAACCGGCCGGAACGGCGTAAGGCCCCCAGTGGATGAACATACCAAAACCGGCATCACGCCACCACTTCATACGTTCATCTTTATGCTCGGGCGATTCATTTAGATAATCCTTTTGTTTTGGCTGATGACAGGCCATCATACTGAGGATTAAAACCAATAAGGGGATCATTTTTTTCATGGTTGGAATTATTTTGAGATGAGACAAAAACTAAAGTTACACGCTAAGGCCTCAAATGGAAAATGCGAAGGACGCAAAGTTCAGGAAAAAACTGAAACTTGCATCCTTCGCGAAAATCTTAACCTACTTTGCGTGAAACACTAATTTCGTACATTCTTATTAATGATATCAATTGTTGTCTTTCGGATAATTAGGGCCCGTCAATAAGTTCTTTTGAAAGGTACTTAACTTACCATCTACCACATAGGGTGCACCTCGCTCACTGAGATGTTCGACCATCCGGCCCCTCCACAATTGGGCAGCTTCAGCATAAGAAGGACTATCAATCAGGTTGATCAATTCACCCGGATCCTTTGTCATATCAAATAACTGCTCTTCACCAGTCCGGAAAAACCAGACATATTTCACGTTACCATCGGTCAATGCACACCAATAGTTGTGTTTTTTATAGGTAGTGGCATGCTCCAGATCAATATACTCACGCCATGCAGGCTTCTTGTCCTGAACCAAAGTTAACAACGAAGCACCGTCCATCTCTTGAGGAATAGTTGCACCTGCCGCATCCAGAAAGGTGGGTAAGAAATCCCGCAACTCAACCGGATAATCCAGAGCCGTTCCTTTCTTCACTTTTACTTTTTCATTGGATGGCCATTTCATAATGTAAGGCACATGAGTTGACCCTTCATACGCATATGTTTTACGCCAGTGGTGATGATCGCCCAACATATCGCCATGATCGGAGGTAAACACAATCAAGGCATTTTCGTACATGCCTGCTTTCTTCAATTCCTCGATGAAACGCCCAATCTGATCATCAATAAACGTAATGGAACCGTAATAATGACGACGCGATTCAATGGCATGTTCTACACCAAAATCACCAAAAGCAGCATCAGCTGTTTTGGGATTATCAGCATATTGTTTGGCCCATTCACCTACATAAGGTGCAGGAATCGGTGTATCAGCATACATATCCAGATAACGTTTGGGCGGATCATATGGACTATGAGGCCGTGCAAAACTGACTTTCATATACAAGGGCTGCTCTTTATCATAGTCGTGTATGATATCAATAGCCGTTTGAGCAGTCCAATAAGTGGGATGCAAATTTTCAGCCAGCACATAGGTACCTGACCGATGCTCATTCCAGCCAATACCTGTGGCATCGGGATCGAGCTTAGGCGCTACCTCCTTAAACCATTGCCGATAATCACTGATAAAATCATCCGATTCTACCCGGCCACTTTCATCCAATATGGTTTGGTGAAATCCATGCAAATTGCGCTGTGGATGCCAATGCATTTTACCAATACCCACCGTATAATACCCGGCCTCTTTTAACATTTGAGGCATCTCATATTTATACTTCTCAGCCACCTTATAATAACCTAACATACCATGGTTCCATGGCGACATGCCAGTCAACAAGCCCGCTCGCGCAGGCGTACAACTGGGTACTGAAGAATAACCATTGGTAAACCAAACACCGTTATCCGCCAATTGATCCAAATTGGGTGTGTTAATTAAGGGATTGCTTTTCCCAATGCAATCACCACGTTGCTGATCGGTCATGATCAAAAAGATGTGTGGTTTCTTATGGGGCTCTTGCGGGAGATTCTTTTTAGCCAAAGCAGGCGTAGTCAAACCTGCCATCAGGCTCAAGCCCGCTACAAACAGGCTACGGGTTTTTATATTCATCATCGTTCAACTTAAAGTATTGCTTTTATAAGAGGTAAAAATAATTACAAAAGGTAAAGTAAGAGGGATAGATGTGTTCAAAAAGGTAAACAAACCACTCTTTGAATTAACAAGGGATCAAAACAGGGGGATGCGGGCAATCATTTATCAAATTCTAAACGAAGTACGTTTACCATGGTATTATACTAATTGGTAATCGGTATTATTACTGGCTCTGATAGTCATCTACACACAACAAGCCACCTTCATTCCTGGAAAGTATGGATATCTACTTAAATAGATATGCATTGCCTTTGGGCAATATGGCCATCTACACAAATTTACAGGCGTCACTCCCGGGTAATACGGGTCTCTATTCAAATATACAAGCATTGTTCCCGGAAAGCACGGGCATCTACGCAAATATTTGGGTGTCATTACCGGTAAGTATGGGCATCTACTCGGATTTATAGCCTTTCTTTCCGACAAGTAACAGCGTGTTTACCCGTCAACACCTATCATGCACCGAAAAAATTGGGTCATAATTCAACCCAAACTACTTCTTCTCCACAGCAATGCGATTCTCCTCATTGAAATATAGAGAAGCGTCAAATGGTTCATTTGTTTTAGGATGTATAAAACCTTTAATCTTAGGTGTTTTTCCTTTCAGCACCAATGCTTCCACCTGTTTATCAGACAGCTTTTTTCCATAATATTCGAAAGCAATGCGCAATTTGCAACCATTACGGAAATTATCACAGCCATATGCTGACTTCCCTTTAATAACCGTCCCCTGCTTGCAAAAAGGGCAGATCCATGTTTCCGGCTGATCCACTTCCAATTCCGGCTGAAAGGCACTGTTGAATCTGATTTTACCGTCTACTTTCTGCTCACCGTCACTAAAACCTTTAATTCTTGAAGTCTTCCCCTTCAGGATGAGTTGTTCAATTTGTTTATCGGTCAATTTCTTACCCATAAACTCGAACTTGATGATGGTGGTACACCCCTCTTTAAAACGAGAGCAGCCGTAAGCACTCTTCCCTTTTAACATCTGTCCTTCTTTACATTTCGGACAAGTCAGTGTATTATTCTTAGGTGGGGCTTTTGCCGTCTCTGTCTTTTTCGCTTTTGCAGCCACTTCTTCCTCTGCAACTACTTCAATCTTTTTAGCACTTCGGTCGTGTTTAACATGAAACACAATGTCAGAAACCATCTGCTTCAACTCATCCATAAAAGCCCCCACATCGTATTGACCCTTCTCAATCTCACGTAATTTCTTCTCCCAAATCCCCGTTAATTCAGCTGATTTAAGCAGATCATTGTTAATTGTATCAATCAACTGGGTGCCTGTTACAGTGGGGTGCAAGTTCTTTCGAACTTTAGATATATACTTACGACGGAACAAAGTTTCGATGATGGCAGCACGTGTAGAGGGCCGGCCAATTCCGTTTTCTTTCATCACATCACGCAACTCCTCATCATCGACCTGCTTACCGGCTGTTTCCATCGCCCGTAATAAGGTAGCCTCTGAATAAGGCTTTGGCGGTTGCGTTTCCTTTTCGGCCAACTGAGGTTCATGCGGGCCACTCTCCCCCTTTGTGAATTCGGGCATGATGTCATCCGCCTTTTTTTCCTTTTCCTGACCCGTATTAAATACCACCCGCCACCCCGGATGTAAAACTTGTTTTCCGGTGGCTTTAAACGAGAGACCAGCCGTTTCGCCTAATACTTGTGTATTAGATATGGTACTGTCCGGGTAGAAGCAAGCAATAAAACGCAGCGTCACCATTTCATACACCAACTTCTCATCGCGGCCCATGGCTTTTGCGTGAACCCCGGTTGGAATAATAGCATGGTGATCGGTCACTTTTTTATCATCAAAAACTTTTTTGGACTTTTTAAGCTTACTGCTTAATAAGGGCTGTACTAATTGAGCATGATCTTTCAATCCTTTAAGTATACCCGGTACTTTAGGATAAATATCCTCACTCAAAAAAGTCGTATCTACCCGCGGATAAGTGGTCAGTTTCTTTTCATACAAGGACTGAATGGTCTTCAAGGTTCCCTCAGCTGAAAACCCAAACTTCTTATTACACTCTACCTGCAACGACGTTAAATCAAACAAACGTGGCGGTGCTTCTTTGCCTTTTTTGCGGGAGAAATCTTTTATCTCGAAGGATTCACCCTTGATCTTTTCCAACCAGGATTCACCCTCCTCTTTTCTCATGAATCGGCCCTTAGTGGCTGCAAACAGTACGTCTTTAAATACTGTTTTCATTTCCCAATAAGGTTCAGGCCTGAAATCGTCAATGCTTTTTTGCCGTTCCACGATTAATGAGAGCGTGGGTGTTTGCACCCTACCGATAGATAATACCTGACCTGACTGACCATATTTGAGCGTATATAAACGGGTAGCATTCAAACCCAATAACCAATCACCGATGGCACGGGAACTACCGGCAGCATATAAATTGTCAAACTCTTTGTTATCACGCAGCTTTTGAAATCCTTCCCGAATGGCTTCTTCGGTCAATGAGGAGATCCACAGGCGTTTAATCGGACATTTGGTTCCGGCTTTCAGCAATACCCAGCGTTGAATCAATTCACCCTCCTGACCGGCATCACCGCAATTGACCACCTCATCGGCTTTGGCTACTAATTGCCCAATGGTATTTAGCTGTTTTTGAATGCTCTTATCATCAATTACCTTAATTCCAAACCGGGAGGGAATCATTGGCAAGCTGCCCATGGTCCACCGTTTCCATTCGGCCAGGTAGTCATGTGGTTCTTTGAGTGTGCACAGGTGCCCAAAGGTCCAGGTAACACAGTAATTATTACCTTCGTAATACCCATCACGTTTCGACTTAGCCCCAACAATCTGGGCTATTTCAAAAGCTACACTCGGTTTCTCTGCAACACAAACAATCATAACTATCAGATTTCGCTATTCGAATCAGTTTAATTAATAATTTGATTCCAACACAGGTTGTTCATTAAAAGCGAAGATAACATTTCCCTTCAAAATGACGAAAACAGCCATAAAAACAAACCTCTTTAAACGATTTTGGCGAAATATTATCCGATGATACCATTTGATTCTTAACCCCTTGAAAAAACCAAAAAAAGGTACGATTCTCGTTGAAAAGCATTTGAACTTTAAAAATTGTTCCTACATTTGCACTGAATTAAATTGTAATAAAATGAATAAAGGAATTGTAAAATTCTTTAATGAAACTAAAGGTTTTGGCTTCATTAAGGACGAAGAGACCAGCAAAGAGTATTTCGTACATGTAACTGGTCTTATTGATGAAATTAAAGAAAACGACGAAGTAGTTTACGAATTACAAGAAGGTCGTAAAGGCTTAAATGCAGTAAACGTTAAATTAGCATAATTTATACGTTTCGCATTTAAGATATCGAAAGCCATCCCGTTCAAGGATGGCTTTTTTCATTTACCCCTTGACCCTTTCATTTTTCCTGCATAAATTTATTGGTAGCTCCAATGAATCATTTTAATAACTAAAATCATGAGTAAGCTACCTTTTGAAATCACCACTCACCAACTTCAAAATTTATTAAATAAGGCCAACGAAATCATTCTTGATATCCGTCCTGTGGAAGCTTACAATGGCTGGTCGCTTCAACAAGAATCACGCGGCGGTCATATTAAAGGGGCTAAAAGCTTTCCCTTTGCCTGGACCCACTTTATTTTTGAGATGCACGAGTTATTGGAATCCAAAAATATCCTACCCCACCGTTCCATTACCATCTATGGCTATGAAGAATCGGTAATTAATAAAATGGCCAGGCTAATGATCAAAAATGGCTATGAGCACGTCAATGTCTACTACCATTTTATTGATGAATGGTCGACCAATGATGAATTGCCGATGGAACACCTCTACAATTTCAAAAAACTGGTCTTTCCGCAATGGCTCTATTCGTTAATGATGGTAACACGCGAGCATAGCTATACTGGTAAGAAAGTAGTTATCTGCCATGCCCATTATCAAAACCCAAAAGATTACGCCGAAGGACATATACCAGGAGCCATTCCACTTGATACCAACTTATTGGAATCTCCAGAGACCTGGAACAGGCGAACACCTGAAGAACTCAAAACAAATCTATTGGAACTGGGTATCACCAGCAATACAACAGTTGTATTATACGGGCGATTTTCGCACCCCAATAAAGATGATCCATTCCCCGGCAGCAGTGCCGGTCATTTGGGCGCCATTCGTTGTGCATTTATCATGCTTTATGCAGGCGTGAAGGACGTGAGAGTTTTGAATGGCGGAATCTCTTCCTGGAGAAACGCAGGCTTTGAAGTGAGTCATAAGCCCTGTCATCCCATCGCTGCCACTGATTTTGGAACGACTATTCCAGCATGCCCTCAATTAGCCGTTGATGTGCCACAGGCGAAAAAACTCCTGGCAGCAAAAGACGGGGAACTGGTTAGCATTCGTAGCTGGAGTGAATTTATTGGTGATGTGAGCGGCTATAATTACATCACTAAAAAGGGCCGGATACCAGGGGCTATTTTTGGCAATTGCGGGAGTGACGCCTACCACATGGAAAACTACCGGAACCTGGATCACACGACTCGTGAATACCATGAAATAGCCGAAATATGGCGACAAGCGGGAATCACTCCAAACAAACACCTGGCTTTTTATTGCGGCACCGGATGGCGAGGCAGTGAAGCCTTTTTTAACGCCTGGCTAATGGGATGGCCTAAAATATCGGTATTTGATGGTGGTTGGTATGAATGGAGTATCGACCCAAACAATCCGGTGGAGACAGGTGAACCAATGAAAATAACAGAATCCTGATTTTCATCTTTTAATTTTAATGAATCAAATTATTAATCCCTTAGGAAGCGTATTAAAATAACTTTTAATATTTACTGAATAATTTTCGCTTGGATTCCTATTCTATTTTTTCTTTTATCCGCGAATTACACCAATTAAGCGAATTAGTTTTCCTTTGTAAAACACCATGCAGCTAAGCTATTTTAAATTAGTTAAATTCGAGAAATTAGCGGACAACAATATAGGAAATAACGAGGCTATTGACTGATTCATCTGTGTCCATTTGTGGTAAAAATGTTATTTCATTGCCATTCCTTACTAACGAAAAATACAGACATAAAATTTTAAGGAAATTATTTTTGTCCTGGGCAGTGATGTAAATATCACTGCCTTTTTTTCATCTAATCTTTCACCTCACTACTGAGCTTTCTCATCATTATTTTTTACCATTTTCGTTACCTTGCCCATCAGAAAACAAAATTGTACAACTATGACTAAAGAAATCCAATTAGCAGAGGAATTAATAGACTTTATTCACCATAGCCCAACAGCCTTTCATGCAGTAGAAAATACAGCACGTGAGTTGGAAAAGAATGGATTTAAAAAATTAGATCTGACAGAAGCCTGGACCATTGAAAAAGGTGGCAAATATTACACGACCAAAAGCGGAACCGCCATTTTTGCGTTCCAAATTGGAGAAGACCAACCTGAAGAGACAGGCATCAAATTTATTTGTGCGCACTCCGACTCACCCGGTTTTAAAGTGAAACCGCAACCGGAAATGATTGCCGATGGCAAATACCTGAAGCTAAACACTGAAGTATATGGAGGCCCGATCCTGATGAGTTGGTTAGACCGTCCATTATCATTGGCTGGTCGCGTTTTATTGAAGTCCGGTAATCCACTGGAGCCGACGCATAAGATTATGGATTTTCGCAAGCCATTGGTCATTATCCCGAGTATCGCTATCCACCTGAACCGTGCCGTGAATGATGGCATTGAACTCAACAAGCAAAAAGACATGCTGCCATTAGTTCAATCGGTAAATGCTGATCTGGAAAAAGACAACTACCTGGTTAAACTCCTGGCCAAAGAATTGCAAGTGAATCCGGATGAGATCATTGATTTTGATGTATTCCTTTATGAATGGGAAAAAGGCTGCATCATCGGGCCTGAAAAAGAATTTATCTCCTCTGGTAAACTGGATGACTTAGCCATGGTTCATGCAGGATTAAAATCGCTGCTGGCGACTACCGATACCAAATCAACCAAAATGCTTTGCATCTTCGACAATGAAGAAGTCGGTAGTGTGACTAAGCAAGGGGCTGGTTCGCCGGTGTTGCGAAACATTATCGAACGCATCATGGAAAAACTGGGCAAAACCAAAGAAGAGCTGGATCGTACCATCTACAAGTCATTCATGATCTCAGCTGACATGGCCCATTCCATTCATCCCAATCAGGTTGACAAACATGATCCGGTTTTACATCCGGTAATAAACGGTGGTCCGGTAATCAAGATACATGCGAATCAAAAATACACCACCGATGGCGATAGCAGCGCTGTTTTCGAAACCATCTGTAAAATGGCTGATGTACCGGTTCAGAAATTTGTGAATCGTTCAGACATGGTGGGTGGCTCGACCCTTGGAAATGTATCGACCGGAAAAATTGACATTCGCACCGTAGATATAGGTAACCCCATGCTAGGCATGCATTCAGTACGCGAACTGGGAGGTGTGAAAGATCATTTATATATGATCAAAGCTTTTGAAACATTTTATAATTTATAAACTTCATTGCACAACAACTGTATTAAGCAAAATGCTTTATCAATCATTTTGATATACATTTGGTATAACAACCATAAGGTCTCCAAGTAATTGGAGACCTTCTTTTTTAATACAAAAAATGCCCGAAGCTTTCGCCCCGGACATTGACACATTAATCTAACTTAAATCCACACTATATTATAAAAATTCGTAACGTACAAACGCTTCAAAAGCCTCGTAACTAGCCAGCCCTAAATTGTTATAGGTATCGGCTGTTCCACGGTTACGATCTTCAGCCCGTTGCCAGAATTCGCGATCATCACCACCCAGGAACATCGCCCCATCTTTTTGCGACTGGTGCTTAAAGATGGCATTACGCTTACGCAACAACTCATCGGGACTAATTGGCACAGCCATTTCAATGTTGTGGATTTCCCACTCATGCCACGCACCGCGATACAGCCATACCCAACAATCTTTCATCCACGCTTCTTTCTTCAACACATCAATGGACTGGAAAATAGCATCCAGACACACCCGGTGTGTACCATGTGGATCCGAAAGGTCTCCAGCTGCATAAATCTGATGTGGTTTCACTTCCTTAATCAAGTCTGTTACAATCTTAACATCCGCCTTGCCCATCGGCAACTTCTCTACACTACCAGACTCATAAAATGGCAAGTTCAGGAAATGAACATTTGCATCCTTCACATTCGCATACCGGCACCCTGCTTTGGCCTCTCCCACACGAATTAAGCTTTTAATGTGACGAATTTCAGGTATATCAACCTGATCCGGCTTTTTATTCACCAAAAACTCACGAATTTTGGCATGCGTCGCAATCAGATCTTTATTTTCACTTTTTTTACCAATGGTATAGTCATCAATAAAGTCAATGTAACGCAATACATCATCATCAGATACCGCAATACTACCCGACACCTGGTAAGCCACGTGCACTTCGTGTCCCTGGTCCACCAAACGTAACAAGGTACCTCCCATTGAAATCACATCGTCATCGGGATGCGGGCTAAAGATAATCACCCGTTTCTTAGCAGGATCTTTGCGCTCCGGACGGTTGGTATCGTCCGCATTGGGTTTACCTCCCGGCCAGCCGGTAATAGTATGCTGCAACTCATTAAAGATGCGAATATTCGTTTGATAAGCCGAACCTCTCTCAGCCAGAATATCACCCATCCCATTATCGTTGTAATCACGATCGGTCAATTTCAGGATCGGCTTGTTTACTTTCAAACATAACCAAACCACCGCTTTCTTGATCAAACGTTCATCCCACTCCACACTATCAATTAACCATGGAGTTTTTACCCGCGTTAATTCGGCACTGGCTGCTTCATCAATGATCACTTTGCAGTTTTCATGCTTCTGAAGAAAAGAGGCTGGGATCTCCTCGGTAACAGCACCTTCGATGGTCTTCTTCAACACATCAGCTTTACCTTCACCCCAGGCTAACAGGCGCACCCGCTTGGCATTTAAGATGGTCTTAATCCCCATTGTAATGGCCTTACGAGGAGAATTGTCTTTACTAAAGAAATCAGAAGCAGCCTCGGTACGGGTAATATCATCCAGAGACACAATACGTGTCAATGAATTGATGGAAGATCCCGGCTCATTTAAACCGATATGCCCGGTCCGGCCAATCCCCAATATCTGCATATCAATACCGCCTAGCTTATCAATTCGTTCCTCATAGCTACGGCAGAAATCATAAATTTTCTCCTGTGGAATGGTACTGTCCAGGTAGTTGATGTTATCTTGTGGCAAATCAACATGCTGAAAAAATTGCTCCCGAATGCTTCGATTAAAGCTTTGCAAGGCATTGCTTGAGATGGGATAATACTCCATCACATTAAATACAATCACATTTTTAAAGCTCAATCCTTCTTTTTTATGCATCCGGATTAACTCCTCGTACACTTCGCTTGGCGCTGAACCTACGGCCAATCCTAATACACACTTCTTCCCCTCTAGTTCTTTAATCTTTATAATGGAAGCAATCTCGGAAGCTACAGCTTTAGAACCTTCAGTAGAAGAACCATAAAGCTTAGTTGAAATTTTTTCGTGTTTCGTAATCAATGCACGTAAATAAGGGTCGTTATGGTACCCTTCATTCTTAAACTTTCCGGCAGGTGAAATTTTCTGATTAAATTTAACTATCATAACTACTTTGTTGAAGAATTTTTGGTTTTAGAACAGGCGCAAATTTACAATTTATAACGATTAAAAATAAATAAATTCCAAAGTTTTAGTAACCTTTTTAAGGTAATTTAAAAGTTACCGAAACCTTTCGATTCATTTTTTAACACTTTTGGATTAATTCGTAATGGCGTTATAAATGAGATCTTGCACTTCGGTTCGTACGTTTAATTCAATTAATTTTTTATTATACGCACGAGGATAAACGCGATTGGATAGAAAAATATATACTAATTCTAATTCCGGATCAATCCATATAAAGGTACCGGTAAAACCTGAATGACCATATGAAGAAGGTGATGCCTTTAGGGATGACGGACTACTCTTTTCGGGATCAAACTCCGGTTTATCCACCCCCATACCCCGACGGCTACCATTATTATTAGTTGATGTGAATTTATTTATGGTATTTGCTTGCAAATAGCGATGCCCCCCATACTGTCCGCCATTTAACAACATCTGGGCCATCTTAGCCAAATCCTCAGCGTTGGAAAACAGACCCGCGTGAGCACCCACTCCTCCAAGCATAGCAGCAGCCTGATCGTGCACATATCCTTGCAACAATTCCTTTCGAAAGCCCACATCATTTTCAGTGGGGGCAATAAGGTCTTTATTAAATTTATTCAATGGATTAAAGCACAATTTCGCACTTCCCAAAGGTTTGGCATAGTACTCAGCAAAAAGCTGGTCAATGGGCTTATTTTCGATCTTCTCAATCACTCGTTTCAATAGCAAATACCCCAGGTCACTGTATCGGTAGTCCTTGTCCTGATCCAATTCACTCTTTAAAATATGGGTATACATGGAATCGACATAATGCCGGTTCATGAACATTTTTTCAGAAACCCGGATTGAAAACAGAGAGTCGGGAGCCGGTTGAAAAACATCCTTTCGAAAACGGGCATCTTTATTTTGATATAAGCGACGGTCCAACCTTATATTATATTGTGATGAATACCGGCGGCTATACAAGGGCTTATGAATCGAATTGGTATCCAAAGCAGTGTAATGAAAAGCCAGGTAACTCTTTAATCCACTCTGATGCAACAATATCTCCCGGGGTGTAATATCCTTTTTATCGGTCGTGTCGGAATTTGGAATAAAAGGTCCGATGGGTTGATCCAGATCTATTTTTCCCGCCTCATACAACTTCATTACTAAAGGAAATGTAACAGCCATTTTCGTAATGGAAGCCAAATCGTATAGATCACTTGTTGTTACATCTTGCTTATCGTTATATTTATGATGCCCATATCCCTGATTAAGTACTATTTCCCCCTTACGGGCTACTAAAAGCTGTACACCTGGCATTGCTTTATTTCCAATGGCCTGTCGTATTTTATCATTAATCAACAGCAAGGTATCCTGTGACATCCCAACAAACTCCGGAAAACTAAAGCCTAAGCGCGTCTTTTGAGAATTAATGGCTACAAAACCTAATTTCTGCAAGACACTGGTGGGTTTCAACTGACCGTCGATGGCTACACCACCAAATAATGTTTGTGCTAAAAGACACCATTCATAAGGGCATTTTTCATGCACCACTATAATTGCATCAAACTGTTTAAGAACATTCTCATCACAAGCTAAATGCTCAGTTCCTATAGCAAGCAGGATTTTTTGGCTTCCCATAGCTGTAGAAGAGGACGAAAGCGAATTGACGGCTGCCTCCAATTGATACGGTGAATCACTCAAAACAAAGATTAAATCAGTTGGTTTAGCCTGCCGTAATGAATCGATGCCGGGATGATAAAACCTGGCTCTCTCCATAAAAGTCCGATCCTTTGCCAACCGAATATCCCAAACCGAAATGGAAACTGAATCGACTCGTTTAATGGGCAACAAAGCTTTTCGCTCAAATGCAATGGCCGACTTCCGCATGGCCAATAAACGCAATACCATTTGTTCACGCTGCCTGTTTTCCAGCGAAACAGAATCGGCTGCAAGGGCGGCAGAAGTTTTGAGAGCTATCAACTCTTCGCTGCGCTGATTAATCAAGTCCGCATCCATTAACCTGCTTTTATAGATACGAACCAATTTTTGATGATCTTCACTAAACTGATCTGTATAAAAAACCGTTTTCTGATCGAGCATATCTTCAAATGAAACCTCTAATGCTCCGGTACCATTTAACCAATACCCATCCCTGAATGGAATTCCCAGCCATTCGAATGGATAGTGTGGAAGGTTTGCATTTATCTGCACCTTATCCAATTCCAGGTATTGAATTTGCTTCAATATATTTGCGGGAAAAGGAACTACTCTCAGTTTTTTGGATACAGCAGGTGAATCCACTGAGAAGTGGAGATGCGTTTCCAATTTAGGGGACCGATGTGAAAGGGGCAAAGTACCAAACAATCCTCCATAGCCCATATTTTTACTATATAACACCGTATGTTGAATCAGTGAATCGACAAAAAGTGAATCGTTTATGGATTGCAAAGCCATGGTTTGAGGAAAAGGTAAACCCAATTGATCCTGAATGCCATGCCGCACATCCAGAACCGGAAATGCATTATGGAAACTTTTATCCTTTAAGGCACCGGCATTACCTTTGGTTTCAATTAAAAAACCAGGTTGAAAAGAATAAGATGTATCATAAAGCGAATCAACCGTGATAAAAAGCTGCGCTAACTTTTGCCCGATCGACAAATCATCATTAAAACGCCGCGTATTTTCCTGTCCTCTAACCGCTGTAACCACAACTAAAAGGAGTGTGACCAATCCAAATCTATACCCCATAAAACTTTCCGCTTCAATTATCGCGAATGTAATTAAATGGCTATTGGATTCAAAGCAAAATTACGATCAATAAGAGGCGTCTGAACAAAAACACACCTGCCTGAACAATTTCATCAATTCTGGTGTTTATGACCCTACATAAAGAAAATAGCGCATCTTTTAGGTGGCATCCTTGGAAAATATGAAAACAAGCTCTATTTTAGAATGCTGAAATAGGTCGATAATCCTAAGCTTTGAATAATGAGTGTAAGTGATTCAATTAACAGCTCGCTAATACAGAATTGGGGAGATAAAGTAATACTTGTTGTAGAAGATGTTGATACCAATAAAATCTTCTTCGACGCTGCCCTGCGAAAAACCAAAGCCACCATACTTTGGGCCAAAGACGGAAAAGAAGCCATTGATTTGTTTCGCGATAATGTCGTGGATCTGGTATTGATGGATTTACAGCTTCCAATAATGGATGGCTATACAGCCACTCGCGAGATAAAGGTAATTAATGCGGATATCCCGGTAATTGCACAGACAGCGCACGTGATGTCTGGTGAACGCGAAAAATGCATGGAAGCCGGATGTGATGATTATCTGGCTAAACCCATACGATTACAGATATTGATGGACACATTATCAAAATATCTTAATAAATAAAAAAAACTGCCTTTCGGCAGTTTTTTTTTATTCTATTACCTTAATCTCTGTTCGACGATTACGTGCTCTTCCTGCTTCTGTCTCATTACTCTCTAAGGGTTGGGAAAAACCGTATCCTTTAAATTTCAATCGCTCCCCATTTACGCCTTTCGAAAGCAGGAAATCCAACACAGATTTAGCTCGCTTTTGCGATAATTGTTGATTATAGCTTTGCGATCCCACATTATCAGTATGCCCGCCAATTTCCACTTTCATCTCTTTATTTTGAGCCAGCAGATCGATGACCTCTTGTAGTTCACCGGATGATTCAGATTTCAGCACATAGGAATCAGTCTGAAAAAAGACGTTACGCAAAATAATACGTTCGCCCGGTTTGATCTTACTCAGGTAGATATCTATTACTTGCGGATTATCAACACTGTTTTGATCCGCCACATCAAAATATCCGGAATAAAAAAGATAACCTGTCTTGCGCACCGTGAGACCATAATCTTTACCAACTGGTAAACAAAATAAGTACTCACCGGAATATTCCGTTGAGTAAACAGCGGCGATCTGTTCTCCTGAATCAATTTCCTTAACCTTCAGGCGCGCTTTTAACTGCTGTTTTGATTCCTTATCAAAAATACGACCTTTAACATATGCTGCGGGTATAGGCCTGATCTTTTCAGGTAATTCAAACATATAAAGGTCCTTACCATTATTTTTATCGCCCAATCCATCCGAAGAAAAATAGGCACGATCGCCTTTGGCATTAATTACTAATCCTGTTTCATCGCTCCCTGAATTAATGGGATACCCTAAATTTTGAGGCTCTTGCCATTGTCCGGCAGAATCTTTACGGGATAGAAACAAATCCATGGCGCCCATTCCCATCCATCCATTAGAAGAAAAATAGAGTGTTTGTCCATCATGATGAATAAACGGAGAACTTTCATCTGCGGTACTATTCACTGATTTACCAAGGTTTTTTAAATCCCCGAAAAAAGGCGTTCCATTCCTTAAAAACCCGACAATGGAAGCTTGCCAGATATCATTGTTACCAACTCCACCCGGCCGGCCACTAATGAAATATAAGGTTGTACCATCCGCCGAAAAAGTAGGTTGTGATTCCCAAAATGGTGAATTAACAGGTGCACCCAAGTTAACAGGTTTAGACCATCCCCCTGGTATCCGTTTCGAAAAATAAATATCACAACTACCTTTTGTATCACTTCGACCACAAGCCGTAAAAAACATCCAATTGCCATCGGCTGATAAGGTCTGTGCCCCTTCGTTACTATCCGTATTAATGGATAATATTGGTTCTCGGGCTTGCCACTGCCCTTGTGAAACAGATGATCCATAAAAATCCTCTCTGAAATTCACTGAATTTTTAGGTAAAACCTGCTGTTTGAATCGTAATGTATCACGAGGTACCAACACGGTAAAAATCAATTTTTCACCATCTGCAGTGATGCTGGGCCAATACTCATCATAAACGCTATTAACCTCAGATCCCAAGTTGACGGGATTAATGGGGACCGGATTACTCACGGCATCTTTGGCAAAAACAGCTCTATTCACCCAGTCATCGGGTCGTAATCTGGTTCGGCGCCCCTTGTTTTTGCTTTTAAAGGCCTCCATCCAATACGCCACCTCATCAAAGTCTCCCACATGGTATTTAGCCACCCCCATATTGTAATAGGTCGGAATAAAAAAAGTACTATCAATGGCTAATACCTGTTCCAACTCCATTATTTCAGCTTTATATTGCTTCGTTTTGAAATAAATATCCGCTTTCAAAAGGTAAGCTTCCAAAAACTGTTTATCTTTTTTCAAGGCTTCATCCAAATGGACTAATGCATCCTCAGGCTTTCCTTTTCGATAGACATTCTCAGCCAAAACAAACAAGGCTTGCGCCTTCTTTGATTTCGTGGATAGTCCGGATTGTCCGGAAACCAGGAATGGCATACAAATAAATAAACTCAAACACAATTGCTTCAACATTATCATCTCTCTCCTTTATATAGTATAAGCTAAGGATAAACCCTAACTCTTTCACCCCTGCACAGGCAAGGCTGAACTTATTGTATCCTTGGTTTTTCTCATCAGTTCCTCCTGACGATCCATGTAATCTACTGTCTTAATGGGTACATGAACAATCATTTGCGTACGCCCGGGCTTTAAATCGAAAGGATTTTTACCCAGAATCCTATATGTATCCACTAAAGTAACCGGTAAAATAGGCAATCCTAACTCAAAAGCAATTTTAAAAGCCCCTTTTTTAAATCGTCGTATCTCATTAGCACTACTCCGGGTACCTTCGGGAAAAACAACAACAGAGGTGCCATTTACCAACTTTTGCTTGGCTTCTTCAATCGAATTCATTGCCGCACGTGGCGAAGACCGATCGAGAAAGATATGCCCTACTTTATGGCTGGCATAACCAATACCGGGAGCGTGCCGCAGCTCCTTTTTCATTATCCATTTGAAATCGATACCCAACCAGCCATATAACACAAAAATATCATAACCACTTTGATGATTCGCCACAATGACGTATGATTGCTTCTTATCGATATTCTCTCGCCCTTTAACGGTCACAAACATCGGTGTCAGAAAGGCTGAAATACGTGCCCATGCAGCCCCAAAAAAACTGCCTGATTTGGGACTAATCACAACCGAAAACAAAGCAGCCAGAAAAGAAAACAACAAGCTGTTTACAATAAAAAGTGGTAAAAAGATCAACCATTTATAGGGTTGATACAACCAAGAACCCAGTTTCTTCATCGTGTTTCTAAAATCAAAATACGGCCTTCAAACCTTTCTTTAATTCATCTATTGAAAGATACTCCTTTTGAGCCTCTACAATCAAAAACTTTTTCTCCAAATCGAGGGGACAACCTGCCGATGAACAAATGCGTAATTGTTTTTCACCCACAACAGACGCTCCCCATTCTTCACCAATGTGGCCAGATACAACCATCTGCATCGGTTTATCCAATCGATCCCAACTATAATAATTAAGTAGTTCTAACACAAATTTCTCATATTGAACGGCATCATATTGATGCTCATTCCCATTCATAAATGTCTCCCATAATATTTCCCCGCTTTTTGTTTCCATCAAACTACATCCCAACTCAGGCAGGTATTTATGGCTCATTTGTGAAATCATATCATCCGCAAAAAGATGTTTTGTGATTTCTGCAAAACTCCACTCACGCAGAAAAGCTTCATGAAGTCCATGTTCCTGTAAACGCTGTTCTTTATAAAATGATCCGGCACCTGAATGGTTAATCAACACACCTCCCTGAGTTCGCAAAGCAATGGGCATCTTACAGAAGAAACGATGGTACTGCTCCCTGTTTTTGGCCATTTTCCATTCCAATCCTTTATTAAATTCCCAATTCCCTTTTCGTAAGGGGATATGAAATAAATGCACCAACTCATGATTCCCTAACAAACACACTATCTCACTACCCGCTTCATTAGCCCTCTGTTCAATGAGTGTATTCAATATATCAATGGAAGCATCTTTTTTATAATTGAAAGAATGGACAATATCACCGATAAAAACTAACTGATCCACCTCTCCGTTCGACTTAAAATGCTGGAAACGATTCATCACCCGATCGAAATCATATTGATTTCCATGAAGATCGGAGACAATCATTAACTTTTTATCAGAAATATCGACAATACGATTCATAGATAGATGGCTTTTAGCAAGGCAAAAATAATTATTATATAGGTGCAGACAAAAGGAAAGTCTGATGATTGAATGGTTTGAACCGCTATATTTGCAGGTCTCTATTATTAAACTGCAGAATGACAATAAACGAAGAAAAATGTATACGCTGTAAAAAATGTGAAGTGGTTTGTCCGGCACAATCTCTTGACATTGATGCAAAAACAGCAGCTGAGGATTGTATTGCCTGTTACCATTGTTTGTCGGTTTGTCCGGCTGATGCTATTACAAACCTATCCAATATAACGGGGCCCTATTTCCAGATAAATATTTCACCGCGAGAATTTGAGTTACTCATGCAACAACGCCGCTCATATCGTCAGTTTAAATCCACTCCCATTGAGCCCGATGTATTAAGTGAATTTATAAGCCGCATGCGCTATAGCCCTACGGCAAGTAACTCGCAAGCGTTAGAGTTTACGGTGATTCAGGATCAGGAACTATTGCAGAAAATAAATGACATTACCATTCAAACACTGACGAGGGCCTTTAACAAAGGCATAAATCCTTGGACTAAACCATTAATAAAGCTTCTGAAGGGCCAATCATTCCTAAATAGCATGCAACGCTCAAAACGGAAATTTCTGAGCAAAGCAGAAATAGCTCCGGATATGATTACCTATCAGGCACCGGCGATGATCTTAATACATACACCTTCTACTCCCACAGGCATGCCGGTGCATGATGCCAATATCTGGACAGGAATGGCAACCCTATATGCCGAATTGCTGGAACTGGGAACCTGCATCAATGGGTTTGTGGTAAATGCAGTGAAACGCAATAAAGAATTAAAGCAGCTCATGCACATTCCGGCACATCATCAGGTTCATTCAGCCATTCTGATCGGCTACCCAAAAATAAAATACAGCAATCGCATAGAAAGAAAGATTCCAAAAATCAACTTTTTATGAAATTTGAAACACCATTAATACACGGTCGCTTAATAAAACGCTACAAACGCTTTTTAGCCGATGTGCAACTGGATGATGGTACAGTGGTGATTGCCCATTGTACCAACAGCGGTTCCATGAAAAGCTGCATAGAAGAAAACGCGGAGGTTTATTTATCACCGGCCAAAGACCCTAAGCGAAAAACGAAGTTTACCTGGGAAATGATTAAGATTAATGGTGACTGGGTTGGAGTGAACACCTCACATCCGAACCTGATTGCCTTTGAGGCCATCAAAAATGGGCATATCCCCCAACTTAAAGGCTATGATCATGTGGTGAGAGAGGTTAAAACCGGGAATAGCCGCATTGATGTAATGGCCCAGAATGCACAAGAGACCTGTTTTATTGAAGTAAAAAATGTCACCATGAAAGAAGGCAATTATGCCTTGTTTCCCGACTCGGTTACAACGCGGGGCAAAAAACACCTGGATGAATTAATCACTCTGAAAAAAGAAGGCATTCGGGCCGTCATGCTTTACATCATTCAACGCACCGATGTGGACACCTTTGGGCCGGCCAAAGCGATCGATCCCAATTATGCTCAAACATTAAAAACAGCTCTTGAACAAGGTGTTGAAGTAATCCCCCTGATGGTAAAAGTGACACCACAAGAGATTTCCATTTTGAAGGAAATGCCCTTTGAAATCTAATACACCAGGTGAGCCTCATCTCATAAATGGAAAACTTGCCACCAAGTCTCTAAATCAATTATTAATGTTTAATTATTAATTGAAGCCACAAGCGGGATGTTACTTTGAATTTGAACAACATGTTGGTAAAAGTTATCCCCTAAGCGTCTAAATCACAAAGAACACTCGAAGGTTATTTTTGAAACAGTCAATACTTTGTGGGCTTTAGAGAATTTTAAGACTTAGTGGTTAGCAGTAAATATTGCTCAATTTTTGGACACCTTCATACTGTTATAAAACGACATAATTTATTTAGGAATAACTTACTACACCGAGACTAATTATCATTACAATACAACTGTTCATAAAAACTTTCAGCTTATCTCTTTCAATTCTAATTGATAAAACCTATTTTTGAGATTACTATAAAACTTCAACTGTACCATATTACTTATTTATCCTTATCCCAATGAAACGAAGGAAACTTTTAATGTTGTTAATCACCTTAACAGCAACCACTCTTGTATATGCCGAAAAGCAACCGATCAAATTCGGTAAAGTATCACTGGAAGATCTTGAGATGACCACCTATGAACCTGATACTTCTGCGGCAGCCGTTGTACTGTGCAAATACGCTAAATTCAATGGCACGGATTTTAAATTCTATGAATTGGAGCGCATTAAAGTATTGAAAAAATCAGGAGCCGATTATGCAGTGTTTACTGTATGGGGCGGTGATGACGTTACCTTTAGGGGAAAAACCTATAACCTGGAGAACGGAGAGATGGTTGTTTCCAAATTAAAACGCGAATCCATTTTCAAGGAACGTGTATACGATGATCATTACAGATACCGCATTGCTTTACCCAATGTGAAAGAAGGAAGCATCTTTGAATTGGAACAAACCTCTGTGGGATTACCTTCTAAATTCACGTTTCAAAGATCCATTCCGGTCAAATGGTGTGAGTTGATTCTGGAAGAATCCATTCACATTGATTACCGAAAAAAGATGGTCGGTTTCGAACCATTAGCCATCTCTGACGGCAGACGTTTTGTGGGTAAGAATATGCCGGCATTTAAATCTGAAGCCTTTATGAGCTCCCGGGAAAACTACATTACAAAATTCGAATTTGATTTGCAAAGTGTTTCCTTTCCCGGTTACTACAAATCATATACAACCACCTGGGAAGCCGTCAATAAACGTTTGAAAGATCATTCAAACTTTGGAGGTACCCTTACCAATGGAGCCGGTTATCACTCTGATTTGGCCAAAGAAATTAAAGCCCGGGAATTACCGCCATTGGAACGTGCCAAAGCAGCTTTCTCTGCCATAAAAGTGATGAATTGGAATGGCAATATCAATAAATACAGTTCAAGCGTCGGTTTACAATCCATCTATAAAGATGGTAGCGGTAACAGTACAGACATTAACTTCATGCTGTTACATTTATTAAAGAAACTAGACATAGAAGCTTATCCGGTGGTGATGAGTACACGAAAAAATGGACTCTTAAATCCTTTTTACCCCAGCTATGGGAAATTAAATTACACCCTCGTTTGTGCCATTATTGACGAAAAAGAGTATCTGCTGGATGCCACTGAAAAGGAGCTGGAGTTTGGCATGCTTCCCGTTCGATGCCTGAACCAACAGGGGCGTTTAGTAAATAAAGAAGAAGGTAAATGGGTGGAAATAAAACCAAATTATAAGGACAGAGAAACCATCTTTTACGAATTAAAACTGGACGATCAACTGAACCTGGAAGGAAAAATGAATTATAGCCGTACAGGTTATGCGGCCTACGATTTCAGAAAAGACTATAAAGAATATGCGGGAGATGAGGAATATTTAACGTCTATCGAAAGTGAAAAACCCGGATTAACCATCAAAAACTTTGCTGTTGAAAATCTGGATAATCTAAATGAACCTCTTCGCGATTCCTATGATATTAAGATCAAAAACAAAGTGGAGCAGATCAATGACATGATCCTCATTAATCCTTTCCTGTTCGAACAAATTACCGACAACCCTTTTAAACTGGAAGAACGGCAATACCCCGTTGACTTTGCTTATCAACGTAGCAAATACCTTATCTCCAACATTATTATTCCTGAGGGGTATATGGTTTCAGAATTACCCAAACCGATAGTGATCAATCTGCCTGATAAATCAATGAGCGTTAAAGTTCAATTTCAGGCACAAGGCAACAAGCTCATGAGCATATATAAGTATTCCATTAAGAAGACGTTATTTATGCCCGATGAGTATGCGTATCTCAAAGCCATTTATGAGCAAATCATAAAAAAACAAGCCGAACCAATTATCTTAAAGCCTACAAACGATGCTGCAAGTTTATAAACTATTATTCCTACTAAGTATCCTTGGCCTCTCTTCATTGTATTTGGAGGCCAAAGATGCACCCCACTATGCGGTGGATAAGATCCCTGCGGAATTGAAGAAAAATGCCAATGCGGTGATTCGGTCAGAAGAGTTATCCTTTGAAGTTCTCTCATCAAGCAAGGGGAAACTATCAACAAGATATGCGGTAACTATCCTGAAAGAAGGTGCTGTTAATTTATCTGTCTTGAGACTCACTTATGACAAGCTAAAAAAAGTCTCAAATATTGAAGGCACCATATATGATGCTCAAGGGAAACGCGTTAAAAAGATCAAGAACGATGAGATAAAGGATTTCAGTGCTATTAGCGGCGCTACACTCTTTTCAGATAATCGAGTAAAGTACATCGACCCGGAATACTACAATTATCCGTTTACCATTGAATATGCCTATAGCACTGATTACAATACCCTATTCTTTATGCCTTCCTGGAGTGCGTACAATGGTTATAATGTTTCAGTGGAAAAATCCAGCTTCTCTGTTACCTGCCCGAGCTCCTATAAGCTAAGGTATCGTGAGTCGCACGTTAAAGCAAATATAGAAGACAATTCTACTACTGAAAACACAATGACTTACCAATGGAACATTGAAAATTTCAAGGCTTTAGCTTCGGAACCAATGAGTCCCTACATTATTGAATTGGTTCCAAATGTAGACCTGGCGGCCTCATCCTTTGAGATGGATGGCATCAAAGGATCGCTTGAATCCTGGAAAGACATCGGATTATTCATGAATCAACTGATCAAAGATCGAGACCAACTGCCACAACAGACCATTGAGGAAGTTCAAGCTTTGGTAGAAGGAATAGAAGATAAAAAAGAAGTCATCGCAAAAATTTATCAATATTCCCAAAATAAAAACCGATACATCAGCATACAAGAAGGGGTAGGCGGCTGGCAACCATTTCCGGCTGAGACGGTAGACCGATTGTCCTATGGTGACTGTAAAGCTTTATCAAATTACACCAAAGCTTTGCTTAAAACAGTTGGAATTAAATCTCACTATACACGAATTCTTGCGGGTAGCAGAACATATTCAGCACCAAAAGATTTCTCCATGAACTTTTTCAATCACGTCATTCTTTGCGTTCCCTGCGAAAAGGATACTGTATGGTTGGAGTGCACCAGCTCACATGCACCATGTGGTTACATGGGGGATTTTACCGATGACCGATATGCCTTGGTCGTAACTGAAAACGGCGGTGAATATATTAAAACGCCAATGTTCAGTGCTGAGGAAAATCGCCAGGCAATCAACTCAACCGTCCAAATAAATGCGGATAACGGCTTATTGGTCAATGCTGAGATTAAGTATACCGGTGCTCAATATGGTGATGAATATTACCAGATGTACAGAGACGAAAAGGACCGTCGTAAAAGCATCATCAGCAGCATTGATATTGCCAATTTCAACTTGATTAATTACGATTTGATCGATAACCGGGAATCTACACCGGTATTCACAAAAAAGCTGGAGTTGGAAGCCACTAACTACTGCACAAAAATGGGCGATAAAACCCTGTTAAAACTAAATGTATTTAATGCTTCGGATTATGTACCTCGCTTTGTGCGCAATCGTAAAAATCCGGTTTACATTCAGCGTAATTACAGTGAGTGTGACACCATCCGGTTCGAGATACCTGAAAACTTAAAAGTGGAAGCCTTACCCAAAGCCATTGACCTGGAAACAGAATACGGGCACTACCGTTGCAAAGCCGAATTGGCAGATGATCAAATCATCTACTACCGCTATTTCCAAATAAACAAAGGGGAATATCCCAAAGAGGCCTATGAACCCTTCCGGGAATTCATAGAGCAAGTATCCACATCGGATAATGCAAAAACGATGTTATACCGATTACCAATCAAGACGAGTGATAAAAAAATCACTCTGTGATTGCGTATCGGCATTTACCACTTTTTACAAGCAAATTGCTTTATCAATCAATTTGTAATACAATTGGTATTAGTTCCCAAAACTTGACATTTCCTGCTAACAATAAAAAAGAGTTATCCAAGGGGTAGCTCTTTTTTATTGTTACTAAATCCAAACTACCTCTTGACATACTGCATCTTACAAAGATTCGAAATGAATTCTTAATACAATCCAGGAAAAAAGGTGTTAGGTACAAATAATAATGGTGCGGAGATAAAAGATGTTACCGACACACTAAAATATTTTAGCGTAGACCTCATGGATATTGTCGCGCACATATATAATAATGGCTCAGACACAAAAGATGTTGGTGCAAGCTACTATCATAATACTGTAAGGCAAAATAATAATGCCGTAAGTACAAAATATAAAGGTGCAGGCATCAAAGATGTTGGGTACACTACAAAGAAAAAGGGTGCAAGACTGAATAATGTTGGGGACAGCCTGAACTATCTGGTAAGAATAACCGGTAATCACCAGCAGGGGCATTATAATAAGCCACTACACGCCATGCATTACTTAGAAGCATTTGTCTGACTCATTTGTGTCCATTTGCGATATTTGTGATTTAAAAGTTATTTTATTGCTCTTCTCTAATCACCCGAGCGACCGGAAGCACTTCTCTCACCACCGGAAAGGAGACCCAGGCAACCAGATTGAGTTGTTTTATGAATTACGATTTTTGATAATCAATTAATGACAATATTGTTATTAGTAAGGTATAAGTAATTTTCTTCTTTAAATTTCAAAGGCTCTGTGACCGGTTTTATTTCCTGAACTTTGTGCTCTCAGTGTAACACTTTAAAAAAAAACAAACAATTACAGTCAGGTTATTCTGTCACAATTCCGAAGCGACCAGGCCGTTAACGGCTCTTACAATTCCACCGGACTCCACCAGTTACCGGAAATCAATAACATATTCAACAAACACAAGGTATCATCATAATACCCCCCTTTTGATTCCTTCAATATATCCCAGCCTTTATTCAGATATTCCTGGGCGTCTTCGTCCACTATGCAGGAAGCCACCAGCGGAGCGGTGAAAGCACCGTCTGAATAGGCAACCATGGGCTCACCTGACAAATAATAGCCGGCTTTTATTTGTGCCGGGTTCCCATTTGTCTGCTGGCGAATAAAAGTATTTAGTTTATGCATGGCGGCTTTGGCCTTAGCCGTATTAAAATGGGCATAATCAGTAGTTATTCGCCATGGATAGCGGCAAGCATTCCAATTATATTCATCCGTTTCTTTAAACTCATCCAGATAATTCTCTGGTGCTGGCTGGGGCATTTGACCGACAATGAAATCGGGCATCAAACCATTTTCAGAAGTGTAATTTTGGGTCAATGACTCCACCAAACTGTAGACTGTATCGGCGCTTGCCTTCCAATAATCATCCTGCGTGACTTGCTGAAAAGCGCGAAAATGCCCGGCCATCCAATCCGAACTGCGGGTACTGTACTGGTTACTATCCCAATCACCTAACATCACGCGTTTTGAAGCGGGATGTACAATACTTTTCTTCAGTCCCTTTTCAATCATCTCCCTGGCATCATCCAGGTATTTCATTTGCCCATCAGAGGACCACTGCTGATCAGCTAATACCAGCGAATAGGCCACATCTAAATCCCCGTCACTGGCACTGCCTTTATCATGGCCGGAGCTTTCGGTAGTGTGAATGACCCACGACATACAATAGGGATTTCCGGTACTCCGGTGTTTATCAAACATGTTATACATGCCATCGTAATACTGTTTGGCTTGTGGATCAGCACCCGCCATCAAGGCAAATATGATCATCCCATAGCCATGTGCCTCCGATGTGGTTATTTCACTGCCATCCCCACCGGTGCCCGTCATCTCCACATAATAACCACCACCAGGTGTGCCGCCATTGGACGGTTTCACATATTTATTTCGCCAGTAGGTGTAATAGCTTTTCACATCGCTATTCAACACATCCTGGGTAACATGATTGGGTTTAATACAATTTTTAAAATCCACATTTTGCGGAAATGCTTTCCGGGGCTCCAAAACTTTCGGTGTCTTGTTTTCTTTATCATCCTCTCCAGCAGAACAACAGATGATCACCGGCAGAATACATAAGCCTAGTAGTAACTTTTTCATGGGAATTTGGTTATTGATTAACGGTTGTATAAGCTAAAGCCGGTATTAACCAGCCTCCATGCTGCACCCATTGTTCGCCCCAACGCCAGGTATAAGATGGATCATCATTATAAGGAAGTGGCTTAAAGGCGATGTCGGTATCATCCTCCACGCCGGAGGTGACGCCATTACAAACCCCTCCCCGGTAATTATAGCGGATACCACCTTCTTCATAATCGGGATTGTTACGCCCTGCCCCTTCGAGCATACAAGCATTGTAAGGATTGAGGCCCAAGACCCAATTAATTTGGTTATTGGCATAGGTGATGGCCATGTCCCTTTGCTGATCCGTTAAATAAGGCAAAGCCTTTTGAACCGACGTGGCCAATGAACCTAAACGGGCATTCTCACCTTGCCACCAGTATCCTGTTTCATTATTATGAGGAATAAAAAAGGCGGCCTTAGGTGCGGATGCATCCACTGCTTTCACATATTGACGGGCATATCCATAAGGATTATTCACTTCGTTGGTAATGTCAAGTTCAAACTGCACTGATTTCTGAATCACCTCAACAATGGCTTCTCGCTTCGCCTCATCGTTCTCCATCTCCAAATAACGGCATAAGGCAATAACCGGCAAGCCAGCTTCAGCAGCGTGAAAGAACGGACGTTTGCCGGCTTCATCAGCTTTGAACCAATTGGCTTGATTAGTATCGGAGATCAGTCTGTTTTTCAGATTTTCGGCTCTTTGTCGGGCATGACTTAGATAGGCATTATCACCGGTGGCATAAAACAACTCAGTCGCCGCCAATAAAGCACAATAATCATCGATGATGTTCTCTTTACCATCATCCACATACCTGTGGTTATTTTTCACCAGGTGATCAAAGCCTTTAATGGCCGCAGCCAGGTATTTTTCCGATGAAAATTCGCCTTCATATCCCAATTTACTGATACGGGCTAAAGCCGCAATGGAAAGCCCGCCCCCTTCACGAAAAGCGCACTGGTAATTTTCATTGCGATGGCCCTCAATACCCTCATAGGCACAAATTTCACGACTTTCGGGATCTTTACTCCAATTGGCAAAAACCGTTGCGTAGAAATACCCCTCCGGATCCTGCACCCGCACCAGATAATCGGCACCATAGGCTGCTTCAGCTGATAATACTTCCAACACATTACCAGTATTTTTCAACACCCCGTTTTTCACTACATCAGAAGCTTCCAGCATATTCCAGATCATCTGGGGTGTTTGCTGAGGAACCATGAAATTAGAGAAAGCCAGATGCGTTAAGTATTTTCCTTTTTCACCAGAAGCATCATACCATCCCCCACTTACATCAACCACATCATCCCGGTCGCTGAAAAAGGACATTTTTTTATCCTTTTCATTATACTCCCCTTTACATCTCTGTGAATGAAAAGCATCTACCAATAAAGGCAAACATTGCTCAGCCACCTGATGATCGGCTATATTAAATGGTTCGGAATCGATTTCAACTCCGTCAATGAAAACACGTACTGTGAATTGACCGCTGGCCTTTAAATCGCTAAAGTTACCGGCGTATGCATTACCTGTATTCCAATTTGCCACCTTACCTGTTTGGTTTTCGAAAAGTCCTTCAAAAACCACTTTTCCTGCCTGATCAATGACAGAAAATGATTTCGGCTTACTCATTGAAGGAGTTTGGAATACAAATCTTTTAACGCCAGATTTGCTATACCCGAGGTGGTTCACCAAAGTCTGTCCGGGTATCTCTTTGGGTACCTGGCATCCCACTAATATACCGAGTGCCACACTACAACTCAAAATGATCTTCTTCATACGTATAAAGTTTAGTATCAAGATTCAAGTACCAAGACACAAGACTGATGAACACAGAGACGCAAAGGCACTGAGTGTTTTCAATCATTCTCTTGTGTGATTAAAACTTAAACATGATCGTTCATCTGTTTATTTTTGAGATTAAAGGGATAAATATTAAGATGTATACTTACAAATCAAACATTCAAATATTCGCTCAGCGTAGGAATCGGCATTATACCAGCGCATGCGATAGCTTTCGCATTTGACATTTAATTGGTATAAATGACAGTCCCTATCAGGAATAGCTAACACTTTGAGAGGCATTTCAGAGAAATCGCTTTTAAAATGATATCACCTAAATATACTTTTAGATCCTTTTTTTCCACTCAAGCCGTGGAGGCTCTTCCTTTCTCCTACAGTCGAGAAAGGAAGCAAAGAGTCCGCCGCCTACAGCACTCGTTCACCCACTACTCCATTGTTGCTGAGACAGAAAGAACTCGCTACGCTTCAAACAGCTTTCTGTCTTTTCATCAACTTCAGGAAGTGGGTCCCGAACTACGTTACTGATGTCGGAATCTAAACAAGATTGCAATTGAGTAATAAAAGCGATTACCCTGGGAGGCAATTAATTCAGATAACAATTTGTTCCCTTAGATGCACAGAACAAATCGTTATCCAAGCTTATTCGAAGAGAGTCATTACTCACTAATTCTTAGCCAATGCATCGTAATACAAGGCGGCAGCACCCAGTACTGTGATATCAGAGTGGTCACTTACTTCAATCTTTAATTTCTCCACAGTCTTTTCATATTGAAAAGACCGAATGATCTTCCACATATGTGGTTCAAAGAATGGAACAAAGCGAGAAATATTCCCTCCGATAACAATACATTCAGGATCATAGGCGTATAAAATTGTTTTAATGGCGTATCCAAAGTCAAAACCAAATTGCTCCAAGACGGCCAGTGCAATTTTATCCCCTTTCTTAGCCCGGCTATATAAGGCATCGGGCTTGAGCCCATATTTGTGCTCAAAATAACTGGTTGTACAATAAAACTCGTAATTATGATCTCTATAGGGAATACTGCCAAACTCACCCGCCCCGCAATTGGTACCCGAATAGAGCCGATTATTGGTAATCACGCCACAACCTAAGCCCACACCCGTCATTATCCCCACCACATTGGCATATTTCTTAGCTTTCCCAAAATATTTCTCCCCAATGGTAAAGCAATTGGCATCATTATTCACGTAAACCGATACTTTATACCGATCGCTTAATAAATCGCCCAAATGCACTTCGCGCCAGGAAGGAATGTGTTCCACGTTGTAAACCACCCCTTTGGAAATATCCACCAGGCTGGGAACACCAATACCGATACCGCCCACATCGGGTGTCATCACTTTATCAATGGCATCCATCACCGCCTTGAGAATCACTTCTTCCGGTTCGAGGTTATCAATTTCCAGGGCCAAAGATTCTTCCACCGTATTGTTTCGCACACGTCCCACCCGCAGGATTTTACCACCTAGGTAAACACCTACTGCACATTGGTTCTGAAGGGTCATATCCTGTATCATAACGCTTATTTAATCAGTTTAATTTCAACTTAAGGCATCCATGCACAAAGCTGCAGCCCCTAAAATAGATACTTCTTGCATTTCTGACGGCACAATCTTCAAATTTTCTAAGGCAAACCCATAGGGATAATCCGAAATCTCCTGCCACATCGCCTCTTTATAGAACTCGAAGGACTTAGAAACCGAACCACCTAAAATAATAGCCCCCGGATCCACCGTCAACAAAACAGTTTTAATGGCTTTACCCAAATGTTGTCCATATTCAGCGAAGGCCGCCAGTGCGCTTTGATCACCATGCGCAGCCTTTTGGGCCAATTCGCCTCCATCGGCATGAAAGCGGCGGCTAAAAAACTGGCCACTGCAATACCTTTCGTAATTATCATCCAGATAGGGAATCATCCCAAATTCCCCCGCGCCACAGTTTTGATCCGGCAATAAATGCCCGCCCTTAATAATGCCGGCACCTAAACCCGTTCCGGTTATCAGCCCCACAAAATCATCATATTGTGTACCTGTACCAAAAACCCGTTCCCCTACTGCGAAACAGTTGGCATCATTATTTACATACACCGGACATTTAAACGCCTTCTCCAAAATTTCTTTCAGATGAATTTTCTTCCATGATGGAATGTTCTGTACATCATACACAATGCCTTCGCCGGATTTGACCAGACTAGGCACGCCCACACCAATCCCCTCTACTTCAGGTGTAAAAACCTCAGCAATGGTTTGAATTAAAGCATTGGTTACTTCATCAGCATTGTCTGTTTTAGGGACTAAGCGTGCTGATTTATTGGTGATTTCTCCCGACTTCACAAACGCAGCCCGCATGTTCGTTCCACCCAGATCCACTCCTATTATGTTTTTTAGGCTCTCCATCACTTATACTCTCTAATATTAATTCGTTACTTATCGAAAATCGTTTTATTCCGGATTAATGGCTTTGCCCAGAACGAAATACTCAAGATATACCCTAAGGTGATATACAGAAAAGTCATCCCGATTTTAAGCCCAAACACATCGGCCAGACCGCCAACAATCAGTGGTACAATGGCGCCACCCATGATTCCGGTACACAAAATGCCGGCAAAAGTACCATGGTGACTCTTCACTGAATTCAATGCCAACGAAAAGATGACCGACCACATAACGGAAGCCGAAAATCCAACTGCTATGAAGCTATAAAAGGCCACCTGAGGTCCACCCAGTAATGCGGCGGATAAAGCTACCATGGCTCCAATGGTAAAAATGCGTAACACGAGCTTACTGTCCATTAACTTCAGCAGACCTAAGCCGAGAAAACAACCCACGGTTAGCAATCCCCAAAAATAGGACACCGCTTTTGCACCTTCCACCTCCGGATTCATGCCGTGATAGGATTTCAGGAACTCAGAGATCCAGTTAGCCACCCCTTGTTCAGTACCCACGTAAGCGAATATCCCCAGGAAAAAAAGTAGTACTTTCCGATCCGCTAAGAGCTGTTTAACAGCTTCTATTCCTCCGGTTTTTTCATCCTCTTTGAGTTCCACCTGCGGCAGTTTGATCATAGCGATCACCACCACCATGACTAAGGCCACCAGCGCAAATATCCAATACAAGGACACCCATGCCATATCAGCCGGCACCATCCCCGATAGTGTATCGATGACAAAATTGCCACCGCCCTGATAATCTTTTAGATTCTCAACCAAATACATGTAAACCCAAGGGCTCACAAATGATGCACCGCCAAAAAACAACTGTGCCAACACAGAGTTAAAAGCAAAATTCTCTTCGCCACCTGCCACACGTAATAAGGGATTAATGGCCACTTGCAAAATCGCCATTCCAATTCCAATGAGGAAAAGCGAAATCAAGGCGATACCAAAATAAGGAAAGGAGGCAAAAAGACCAGCACCTGCCACTGCAAACAGAAAGGCAATGACCATGATCTTTTTTTCTTTCAATTTCTCAGTTAAAATACCTGCCGGAATAGACATTACCCCGTAGGCAATGAAAAATGAGAAAGGCAACAAAGCGGCCATGCCATTGCTTACTTTAAAGTCTTTTATAATATCCGGGATTAATGGTCCCATGATATTGGTTAGAAAAGAGATGACAAAAAATATCATCATTACAAGCAAGACAATCCAATAGTTTCGTTTCATAGTTAGTAAAATTTTTAAAAAGCGAGAAGCCAACCTAAGGGGTATATGTAGAATGTTTCCAGGCTTCGAAAATTTCATCCGGCTCCTCAGTAGTGGCCTTTTGAATTTAGGATCTGAATTATTTTACATTCCAACCCTTAACTCTAAATGCCGTTTCTTTATTCGATAATCTTTTTTTATGAATTTTAGCTGTTAATACTTTTGTTTCTCCAGGCAAAAGAGATACATAATTATCATTCCAGAAAACCGGAACAATGGTCTCTCCGCTCTTTTTATCCGTCACTGCTACTTCAATGAAGAAAGCCAAATGATCGGCAGGGTTGGTTAATTGACACGAGAAATGGACATAATTACCGTCTTCCACCCGGTTATATTTTTTCTCGATATCGACCTGAGGCATTGTATTGATACCTTTCAGGTCAGCGAATGATTTGGTTGGTGTATATACCCAGGTTGTTTTTTCAAACTCCATCACATCATCTTTGGTAGACAACCAATAGAAATTATTGGCCACTTCTTTAGCTGCTTTATCCTCGATTCTGAGGTCGATGAAATAGGTTTTAGAAAGACCTTTCAGTTCCGGAATTTCAATCACTTTAGCTGAGCTGATCTCCTTTGCCGTGACGATCTTCTCCTTTGAGAAAAGTACTTTGGACTGGATATCCAGGACACTGACTTTTATCTTTAGATATTCCACATCGTGGTTATAATCGTTGACCAGGTAGATGTTATTGTCCTTATAATTATACACGGCATTTATTGGCTGACACGCCTTTTTAGTACCATAAAAAGCACCGTTGGGTAACATGTAATAGTCATACAATTGCCAGAACATGGCAGGCCAGGCTGAATTTAACATCCACTGGATTACACCTGTTGAATTCGTCTTATTCACCTGGAAGGCTTCAAACATGGGACGGATGGCCTCGTAGTTAGAAATTTGCGATTTAAAGGCAAATTCTTCCACATCTTTGGCTTTGCCATAACGTCCATTGAAGGCGCGCAGGTATCGATCCAGTGATCCAAACTGATGACGGTTACAATGGAAATCCCACACTTCATCAATGGGCCATAAACTATCTTCGGGGATCATTTTACGGATACTCTCCATGGGCGGCACCTGCGGGCCGGGACCTGTTTCGGTATTAAATCCATAGGCACCACCGGCGATGGTATCAATGTACCAATAAACGGGTGGTACATAACCGTAAGGGCCTAACATCTTCACACCAGTAGGACCACTCACTTCACTATTATTATAATGATCGGTGCCGAAATCCTGGTACTTACAACTTGCCAGGATTGGACGTGAATTATCTACGGCTTTGATGCAGGTATTCAACTTACGCTCCAATCCGGGAAGGGGCAATTTATCACTTCCGAACACCCACAAGAAAACACTGGGGTGATTACGCAGATACAACACCTGATCGCGATAAGACTGCGCATGACGCTCAATCTCTTCCTCACCGGTAATGCCTAAAAAGTGTGTATCAGGCCGACCACAATAAGACTCCCATTCCCAATGACAACTCCAGCCAATCATTAATAAAATACCATTCTCGTCACAGGCTTCATATAAGGTTTTATTACGGCCCCAGAATCCTTCCAACCGGATACAATTCAAATTCATATGACGCGTATACTCCACTTGTGAAATGACTTTATCATCACTATCAGCCAACATCATATCGTCCACCCAACCACCCCCTTTGATGGTGATTTTCTTACCATTTACTTTCCAGCCTTTATGACCGTCTTTTGTGAGGTATTCCTCCACCTCACGGATGCCAAACCGGGAATCCGCCTGATCGGAGGACTTGCCTTCATTTATAACAGTCATGGAAATAGTATACAAATCGGGATTTCCCAGATTCACGGGCCACCATAATTTGGGGTTCTGTACATTCAAAACAGGATAGTTGTGTGCTTCGAACACGACGTCCCTTTCCTGGCCGGCTGCCAATACCACCATCTGCTCCACTATACCAATCCCTTCGATGTTCGCCTGAACCGTTACATTCTGTTCTTCCTGGCTATGGTTTTTCACCCGAGATGAAATCGTTAGTTTAGCGTTTTTCAAAGTTTCCGTATCCACATCAGACACTACAAAGGGTGATTGCAGAGATACGGCACCTGTCTTAATCAACTTCACACCACGCCACAAACCCATGTTCTGGTCTGGTGCTTTGGGGTTCCAATCCACAAATCCAATGGTTAAATCACCTTTAAGGGGTGGAATGATTTCAATGGCAACAGCGTTTGTGCCTTCCTGCACAGCCTCAGAAATATTCAGATCCCACATTCCAAAAGCTCCTTCAATGGTTTTGGCATCGGCAATTAGTTTCCCATTGACCCACACATTCGCCTTGTAATTTAAGCCTTCGAAATACAAGCGATAAACAGCCTTATCATCTACGTTTTCAATTTCAAAGGTTTTTCGATACCACCAGGGCACTTCAAATTGTTTGGTATCGATCTCTTCGATGTTCTTTCCCATAAACAGATTTCCAAAATCCTTGTTTTGTCGCAAAATGGACATCACAGTAGCCGGGATATTGCCCCTGTACCAATTTTGAATCGGGTGATCAGGTAAGGAAAGCTGATCTCCGGCAACAGATATTTCAGCTGAAGATTGAATTTGCCAATTGTCATTCAGCTCGGTAACCGGCTGAATTTTCTCTACCGGCCCAGTACAGGCCAAGAGCGACAGGCACATCATTGCTGCAAATAAATGCATTAATATAGGTAGCTTCATCATGATTGGTTTTGAGTTTGGGACAAAAGTGGTTAAAAAAAAGATTTAATGCAACCGTTTGCCTTTATATTGTACAAACATTTCTACATCGTGCAATAAATTGAAATAATAGAGATTACTAAGTTCGTGATTTAGCTATTGAGGGGATAATCTTTACAAAATTGTTGTTTAAATTGAGATTCGTAATAACATCCCTATAAATAAGGAAACCCCTTTTAAGAATGATATCCCCAGAACAATAGTTAATCACTTCCATTTTCCACTCAAGCCGTGGAGGCTTTTCCTTTCTCCTACAGTCGAGAAAGGAAACAAAGAGTCCGCCGACTACACCACTCGTTCACCCACTAATCCTATAGTTGATGAGACAGAAAGAACTCACCCGATTAAGAACCATGTGGAATTTGGTACACAAATTCCTACAAGTTCTAAACCGCGCTCAAACAGCTTTCTGCCTTCACATCAACTCCAGGAAGTGGGTCCCGAACTACGTTGCTGATGTCGGAGTCAGCACAAGATTGTTCGTTAGCTGGTAAAAACCCTTACCCTGACCTGTAAACTTCGTGTGGGTGATATTAAGTTTCTCATAGGATAATTCAACTCCCAATTACAAAGGACTTTCAACTAACGCATAACAAATGAAGAATTCCTGATGAGCAACTGAAGGGGTTTTAAAACCAAAGGACTATCCATGCTTTTTGTTTCAATGCACTCAATTAAATGGGTGGCGACAGCTTTTCCCATATCCAGACCGGGCATATCCACGGCCGACAAAGAAGGTACCATAAACTCATTACATGGCTCATTTCCAAAGGATATAATGGATAATTCCTCTGGTATTTTCACGCCGTAGTTTTTAGCAATTGACGTAATGATTAATCCCGTTGTAGCACTGGCGGTTAAAATGGCATCCGGCTTTTCATCCAGGCTCATCCACAATTGCATGGCATCACGGGCATCCTTCTCATTCAAGTCACTGGCCAATAAAAATTGCGGCAAAAGTGGTAAATCCTGATGTTTTAAAGCCTCACTAAAACCTCTAGCTCGATCTTCGAACACTTTGCAACTTTGCGGACCGCCCAAATGTGCAATGCGCTTACAACCCACATTAATCAGATGTTCAGTCGCCTTATAAGCCCCTTCATAATTATCCACCACTACTTTAGGACCAGGGATGTTAAAATTAACCCTGTCAAACATAGCCACCGGCACTTCCTTACGCAGGAAGACATCGAAATGATCTACCTTTTGCGTCTCCATGGATAAACAGGTGATCACGCCATCGACACGTGCTGAATTCATCACTTTGGTCATTTCAATTTCCTGCTGATAGCTTTCATTGGTTTGACAAATAATGATTTTATAACCTGCCGTCTGGGCTACTTCCTCAATCCCACTAAGCGCCTTGGCAAAAAACTGACTACTCAATTTGGGCAAAATCACCCCAATCAAATTAGTTTTGTTCTTCGATAAACTAGACGCCACCAAATTCAACTCATACCCCATTTCCCGGGCTGCCAATCGCACTTTTTGCTTGGTTTTATCACTGATCTTTGCACTATCATTCAGTGCCCTGGACACTGTTGAAGCCGCAATATTCAGCGCTTTGGCAATATCATTGATGGTTATTTCGCCTTTTTTATCGGACTTTGACATTTAAACAAATGTTAAAAGATTGAATTATGATTTACAAAGAAAGCAAAAAACAACTTTATACTAAAATATCAAGAAAAAGCTCACTCTTTATTATATTACAGTGGATCCTGAAAAACAGGGTGCAAGCCCTAACTTGCACCCTGAAAAGTATTGTAAATATTATTCAACATCCCACCAAACACGTCCATCCATATGACGAGCAGCGGCCGTAGCACCCTGTGCTTCCAATCGTTGAACAGCAGCATTAACATTGTCAAAATTACGATCCAACTCTTCATCCAAATACGGTAAACGTCTTGCAATTCCATCATATAATTGAGGCTCCCAATCAACAGCCGGCGGTGTTTCCAATTCCGGATATCCTGAACGTCTCCAATTCGAATATGCTTCGTGTCCGTTCAAGAAATAATGAATCCACAATTGCTCATTGATCAATTTCAATCCCTCCGCTTCCAAATAAGGATTCGCTGTAAGATATTCACCAATCTGATCGTCTGAAATAGCCTCCTCTAAGGTATACAATGACAATTGCTTCATTGCAGCCTCCACGCCCTGATTATAATAATCAGCAGCATTGCCGGCCACCCAACCTCTTTGCGCAGCTTCAGCCAAATAAAATTGCACTTCGGCATACCCTAACAAGAACGACGGATCATCTTTATCGACCAGTTGTTTATGTGGCACCAAATAGCCTCCTTCATAAAAGCCTCTCTCTACGCCGTCAGTCCCTTCTAAAGCTGGCGCATCCCAGGCATATGAAGCCGGAACCAGCCCATTGTACCCCACCACATCCACATGATTCGGCTCACTCTTGTCGTTGTTAGCATAAGAGGCTAATAAAATATCCAAACGCGGATCATCTGTATCCACCAACTTATCGGAGAATGTGGCACAAATACCAAAATCAGAAAAACCGGAACGCTCCAGCACTTCAGAAACCGGATTATTACGAATATCCTCCGCAGCAATGTTCATGTGATTGATCATTGCAATATCAGCATTACTTTCCATCACACCACCATTTGCCCCAATGGCAGCTTTAACTTCTTGTTCAGCCTTAGCAATATTTACTTTCACCAAACGCATCCCCAATCTTAAACGCAAGGAGTTTCCAAATTTTTTCCATTGATTCAGATTTCCGTTAAACATGGCATCCACATCAATTGATTTTTTTGACGCATCAAAGGCCTTGACAGCCGCATCTAACTCAGAGAAAAAATCATCATATATCTCCTTTTGCAAATCGTAAGGCGAATTTAACTCACCTGTATAATAAGCTTTTCCAGCATTAAAATAGGGTACATCACCATAGGCATCGGTTAGCCTGGCAAAAGTAAATACTTTAAGTATCCGGGCTGCACTATTCACGTTTACCAACTCAGGATCATCTTTTGTCCGCTCCACTAAATCAACCACATTCTTATAGGTTGCCAACCAGGAGTTCTCCCACCAGTCCACATAAGAATAATCATGGTCTACCCAAACAGCACGGGCCGCCCCCATCTCCCAAGGACCGGCTAAATGTTGCGCAATACCCGACAACATCCCAAGATTCATGTGCCAATTCACATGGTGATTATCCAACATCACCATCTGAACATAATTCAACTGATAATCCGGATCTGCATTCGTTGACACTTCAGGATTGATGTTGTATTCTTCAAGATCATATCCACATGAAGCCATCATCCCTAAAAACAGGGCGATCAATATATTGTACTTGATATATTTCATGTCTAAACTATTTCTAATTAAAACTTCACATTAATATTAAATCCATAGGAACTTCTTCCCGGGAAAGACCCATATTCCAACCCTTGTCCATTCCCGGTATTGTAAGCTGATTCGGGATCAATATTTGGCACATTCTTATAAAGCGTCCAAAGATTCGTACCAATTGCCGAAACTGTTACTTTGTCCAATGGCGTGTTACGTAACAGCGATTGCGGCAAGGTATAACCAATGGACAAACTTCTAAGTTTCACAAAACTCGCATCGTAGACAAAAGGCTCAGGCGAACCGGTATACGTACCCCAGTAAGCACTTGGCGCAACTTGAGTGGTATTGGTTTCATATTCCGGATTTTCTTCAGTCCCAACATTTACCACTCCCTTACCAACATATCCCTGACGCGGATTAGCCGCATCCCAGTCACCTACATCACCACTTGGGTTATTTTCAACCCACTCCCGACGTTGCGCTGACCACTCATTGTATTCATCCCGGCCAGGCAAAGTACCTTTATGCAAACCTGTTTCATACAAACGCAGGTTTGTCATCGAATACAATTCACCACCCATGCGAATATCAAATGCCATCTTTAAAGAAATCCCTTTGTAG
>JAEINY010000320.1 GCA_016342595.1 Marinilabiliaceae bacterium | reverse complement strand
TTTTCAAACCCCATAATCTCCCGTATGTAATCCGCATTTTCGGTTGTGGTTAGCCCTTCCAATAACATCAGTGCCACCTCAACAGCCGTTGATGGATTCCAGGATGTGATGACATTATCTTCCATCACGATGGGTTCGTTGATTACATTCACATCGAATGCTTTCAATCGATCATGCCGTGTGGTATAAGTGGTTCCTTTTTTGCCTTTCAAAATACCACTCTTTCCCAATGCCAAAGCCGCCACACAGATGGATGCAATGATTTTGTTTTGCTTTTTAAATTCACGTATCACATTAAGGAAGCGTTCATCATAAGCCTCCTCATAAAAATTATAGTTTTCAAATCCTCCGGGAATGGCTAAGGCATCAAAATCATTCACATTGATATCTTCTATTAAATAATCCACGATGAACCGTTGATTAAACGCACTCTTCGTTTCCTTTTTAAGGCCACATGAAAACAATTCGGTAGAATGGTCGCCATCCACCAGGTTCCATCCAATGACATCAATGAATACACTGGCTTCAAACACTTCAAATCCGTTGGCTAATAGTAATAGTACTTTTTTCATTAGTATAGATTTACTTTCATTGCTTAGATAAAATCAACAACCACTCCAATAGCTCTGATGCTTTTGTCTGAGGGATTTAATTCAATAGGGCATTCATGCCTGGATGCTGTGCACCGTCTGAAGGCCTATTTATTGTGTGCAGTTTTTATTCTTTTGTAAATGTGAATTGCCCACCCCCTTGTTTGAGTAACATTGTTTTCTCTGACGGATTAAATTCCAAAACAACTCCTGCCTGGTCAAATTTAAACTGATCTTTATTCGTTGCTTCAAGATGAAAAGAAGGTTGTCCTGTAGCCTGTGCAATTAAGGTTTTATTATCCTTTGAAATTGTAATTTTCAAAGCAATTTGTTGTGAAGAATAAATTCCCAAATACTTTTCCAAATCTTCTGAACTTACATCATAAGTGGAAAACTCAGGAATATCAAACGGTTTATTGTAAATAGCACTTAAAACAGCAATTGAGATATTATTGTTATTGAAGTTGGTTCCATTAGAGGTCAGAGCATAAGAAATATTTCCATCTGGAAAATGTGAAAAAACAGAACTAAATCCATCTATACCTCCAGTGTGTCCGTAACCTATTTTGTCGTAAAAAGGAATTTGAAATAGGCCAATTCCATATTGATCTCTAATCGTTTTCATTCTCTCAAGACTTTCTGCTTTTAAGAGTTCTCCTCCAAATAAAGCATCACTGAATTTCACTAAGTCATTTGGTGTAGATACAATCCCCCCGGCTCCTAAAGGAATGGACATGTCTGTTTCTGGTTCAACTTCCCAGGTTTCAATAAACTTATATGATTTACATTCATTTTCGGCCAAATTAATTTTATCGCCAAAATATGTGTTTTTAAATCCAAGAGGTTGAGAGATATATTCTTTTAACAAGTCGGCATACGTTCTCTTGTAACTCTTTTCAAGAATATAGGTTAAGAGCACAAAGTTTGAATTACTGTACTGTGCTTTACTGTCAGGTTCAAAATCACTTCCCGCTTTAGCAATAATTGCAACCATTTCGCTTTCCGTCATGGGTTGTGTGTTCCAGGTCAGGTAGCTTTCATCATCCGTGAAATTATGTATTCCACTTCGGTGGTTAAGCAACTGCTTTATGGATATTTTCCTGGCATTTTTGATCGTCGGAAAATATTTCTCAATCGTTTGATTTAAATCTAATTTCCCATCTTCTACTGCATTCAATACCAAAACCGAAGTGAAAGTTTTTGATATTGAGCCAATCCTGTATTTTGTAACTTCATCCGCTTTGACCTTGTTCTCAAGATCCGAATAGCCTAAGGATTTTGAGTAGATGATTTTTCCATTTTGGGAAACAGCCACACTTCCCATAAACCGATTGTTTGTTTCAAGCGCATTAAAGTAATTATCTAACTTGGTTTTGTCAAAGTGTTGAGCAAATCCGATTTGGGACATAATTCCTATAAACACTGTGGCAAAAAATATTCTTTTCATGTATTCATAATTTAAGTTAGCGATTTGGTCAGGCAAGAATGTTCAGTTGTTCCTCCAACCTCTAATTCTTTTATTTAACCCTATTCAAAAATAGTTAAATTGGATTTAAAACCAACTGACAGTGAGTAAATACATACTCAAAGGGCAATTATTGATTATGTCGGGAGCATTGATTCCGGTTTATGTCGCATATTGAAGTGGGTTTGTGACAAAACGTTTATTGTTTCCTTATTTTGTAATAATTCACTATATATCCATTATTGATATCGATTGTTTTAACTAAATACAATCCTTTATCCAATGACGACACACCAATTTTCCTATTACATTTTCCCTTTAACTGAATAATTCCATTAACTGAATATATTTCAAATAAAATATCCTTATTTGTGTTTAATTGGATATAATTACAAACTGGATTTGGGTATAATTCAATATCCTGCTTTTTATGTTGATTGTTGTAAGATGAAGAAATACCATTTTTAATGGTAACAATCATTGAATCCATAGTTACATTCAATTTTGCATCTTTTGCTATAACCTTAAGATAATATTTCCCATCTTGATAATCCAATGAATTAAAACATAATTTTTGACTTTCATTGGTAATAGTATCTTCGCCACTTGAGTTTGTTATTATGTGATAAAATTCTCTGAGATTATAATTACCTTGTGAATAACAGGTTTGATCGTAAGAATATATCGTATTTATTAAGAGTGTCGAATAATCTCTATTACCCGTATAAAGATCAAGTGGCATGTCGAACCGAAATGCGAGTTTATTAAAAATATAATTTCCTGGCGATTCAATTGAAGAAAGGTTATAGTTTATCTCATAAACGTCTATATTGTATGCTGAATTACAGTTGTCATATATTTTGGAAATGATATCAAAATCTCCATAGAGGCTGTCAGGAGAAAGATAATTACCATTAAAGTCTCTAAAAGCAAAGAGTTCATTGGTAGAGTTTTCTATAACAGGTTTGATCGTGTCATTAAGATTAATTACATCAATTAATGGATTATTTAGAGTCCACCAACTGCCATCCCAAACATCTCCTGATGCTTTTATTCTGGCAAAATGTAAATGATCAAAACCTGTTACTGGCCATGGTACAAGTGTGCCAACAAGTTCTCCTTGATATATTGAATCTCCATAAGTGTATGGTATTGAGGCTTGATTAAGGTGGGCATATAGATATCCAATTGATTCATCGGTTATATCTTCATTGGCAATCCCAATTCTCCAGTATAAATCTCCACCAGTTGTCAGAATTCCTTTTAATACACCAGTCTTAACAGCGTAAACCTCCTGATTTGGATTGCCTAAAAAATCGACTCCAGGATGTAAATAAGGATTACCTCTATATTGTTGAAATTCTCCATAACTATTACCAATATCATAACTCACGTTGTTATCGTAGTAATTCAAGGGTCCTCGAATATCTTCATGACTGCTTGATGTTGGTGATTTAAGTTTATTATTTTCTATTGACTTTGGTATAGAATAATCCCTTGCTTCAATTTCTTTAAATTGTTTAATATCCACCGTTTTGAATACAGTAAATTTAAATCCATGTTCAGTTCTATTTTTCAACACATAGTAAAGAAAATCGTTTTTGATTATCACATCAAAGAATGCCCCCCTAAAATCGATTGTTTTATTTACCTCATTATTATTTATTGAATAAAGACTATTTCTTGTGAAGAATATTGTTTGGCCTTTAAATTGAAGAATTTTTGTGGGTAGAACATTTATTTTATAAGATTTTCTATTGTATGTTATGGTTCTGTCATTAAAAATAACAGGTTTTCCGAAAGAATCAATATAATAAATAATTGAACTTTTGAATTTCTCAATTATCATGGCCTCTAAATCGACCACATACAACATTCCTTTGCAATAAAAAGAAAAGAAGGCTTTATTAATTGAAAGATCAGGATTAATAATTTGCGAGAATTGTTCCTCATAAAGTAGTTCTGCGTGATTATCATAAACTCTTAAAGTAGACGATGTTGTTTCTTCAATTGAAGTGATTGTTATTTTTTTATCATTGGATTGAAAAAGACAATTTCCTTTTAGAAGTTGGTCATTTTGATTTATCAAATAATCTCCTTCCTGATGCAGAATAGTATAACTAAGTATACTATCAGTATTATTAATGAAATGGCCATACTTGTTTATTTCCTGAGCTTTAATGATCAAAGAAACTAGAAGAATTCCTAGTGAAAATATTTGTTTCATCTGTTAAAACCTCCTAAAAATACATGATTACTCTATATGAATTAAACTAATATTTAATATAGCCAAACTTAATGAGTGTGAATAAATTTCTGCTGTATTTAATGCTTATACACCCACTCTCTATTCAACGATTTCGATTTCCCTCTTACAGACCTGTATGATTAAAATTACGCTACTTATATGAAAAAGTAAAGTGGCTCCTTTAATTTGAAGCCACTCTATATCTCTGTGTTTAAATTTATTTAAAAGTGCAATTTGATAGGTCGATTAACCTTAATTCAATTTTGAATAAGTAACTTCAATCAAATTATCCAACCACTGATAAAAGGCTTCTATTTCACCGGATTTGGGTGGTTGTTGTTGCCATTGTTTCAGTTTGGCATTTGTTTGTAGGAATACCTCCTGCTCCACCTGTTCCAGTTGCTGAATAAATCCCGTCCCCTCAGCATTGATCAGCCTGGACACATTGAGGTATTTGTAACCGGCTGAGCGCACAATGGGGTAACATTGTTGCTTGAGGTTTAATGCCCATTCATTCAGGCGGCAGTTTAAGGTATCGGAAGCCGTCAGCACAGCAGGCAATTTCTTTCCGCCTCTCACCCATACAGGCAGAGTCACACACGTATTTGGGAAACCCACCATGGTCCAGATGGTAGAAAGATCAGCAGGATCGATAGCGGTCACACCTTCGATGAGTATCATGGAGGAAGAGCCATGACGGGTAATCATATCACCTGAATTGATGAAATGCTCACCAGCCGGCACTTGCTGGTACTCCTGCCGAAAGTCTTTGTTGAGAACGGCGTGCTTCAGACACCTGGAAAATTCCTGACAAATGGTTTGTGCATTGAGTTTCCCCATGGCATCGGCCTGGTAAAACAGGTCCTGAGCCGTTTGAAAGCGAATAAATCCATAACCAATGTCCTTCTTACCGGTGAAAGAATAGTTGGTACGCAGGATGTAACCATTGGGAGCCTGAGCCGCATCGTTGGTATCAAATTTGGTGAAGGTCTGATTGTTCACTTCATAAAAAGCAGCACCTCCCTTGGCATCAATCACCCCAAAATGCGCGGCCAGTCCCATGGGTTTGGGTGTTTTCTTCAAGAGGGCTTCAAAATCTTCCAATGTTTGACAAGTTTGCAGCGCCAACTTCATGAAGTAACCTTCCCGGTCTTTGAAGGAAGTAGTATCCTGCATGTTCACATTAAAAGAGGCACTGTTCATGATGGCAAACCCCACCGCATTGGAGCCGCCCCATACCTGCTCACCCTTCGCATCGTTGGAGTTGATCAAACCCACATAATCAAACTGCCCATCGGTGAAATAATGCATTTTATTTTCGAAAGTCTCGGTATCACGCAGCTTCCAAATCATGGCCCGACCGTTCTTGGTGTATTTACCGGAAATCACTGCGGTGGTGCAGGCCAGTGTTTGAGAGATAGATAGGACGGTTATAAGAAATGATGTTATTAGTATTTTCATATGTCGGATTATCTTTGTTTGTGTTCA
>JAEINY010000319.1 GCA_016342595.1 Marinilabiliaceae bacterium | reverse complement strand
ATTGATTGTTAAAAGTACAGCACAGCCTTTATGGATGGTGCTAAAGCTGTTTTATAGCCGATTAATTTAAAAACAAAAAATTGAAGCTTTGTGGCAATTCAGATTAAAGTGTTGTAACTTAAATATTAATTGGAACCATTCCGATAACAATCGCCATACTTTAAAAGAGTACAAATTAATCATATCGCCATGAAGAAGCCATTCTGGGTATTGCTTATCGCCATTTGGTGTGCCCATTGGTCGCCTACAGCTGCACAACCACATGCAGCTATCCATGATATTTTCCAGGCTCACCAACAAGGAAGATCCACTTACAGTGAGATTAAGAGTTTATTTAGCAGCCTCGAACCCCAATTTATATTGGATAACTGCATCTACTACTTAAATTCGGAGGAAGAAACCAACCGACAAATGGCTGTCAAGCTCATCTACAAAATAGCGCAACAGACCAATAACGACAGAATCAAACATAAGGCCACCTACCAATTGGTCAATAAGGGTTTACGAGACCCCTCTGCAACTATTATATTCAGAACGATTAATTACCTGGAAAGCTTGCCTGTTGATTGCTTCGACGCCCAAACAAAAAACAGTCTGGCCGGCACGCTGACCTCCAGGCCACCCCATTTCAAATCGATGGTTCGCTTATCAGGCCGCTTACAAATGGACCAGCTCATCCCCTACTACAGCTCTATACTCAATAACGACACAACTCTGAACCGGTCCACCCAATGGAACCTGCACCTAACATTGGGCCGAATGGGCGACCAGGAGCAGGTGAGTTATTGCATCGCGCAAGTAGCACGCATAGGCATGAACGATGAAGTGATTTACCGTCTGTTACCCGACCTGCTTTATTTAAACCACAAACTGGTGATTGATTTTCTACTGGATCAGCTCCTGATTGAAAACAGTCATTGCACCTCGGCCGATCCCGATCACGAGGTAGCCATTGATTGTGGTTATCGCCTGGCCGAAGCAGTGGCACCATACGTACAGAATTTCCCCATTCGGGTAGATGCTTCCGGCGATTTGGAAACCGATAATTACGAACAAGCACTCGCAACGATCCGGGAATGGGTAACAACCAATCGGCAAAACTATCAGGTTCAATTGGAGCATTAAATAAGTTCAAGGTTGCAAGAAAGCAAGCATTCAAGTTTCAAGACTCCTGTTACAGGGTTTAAGTTATAAGCCAATTCTACAGCTCCAAAACAATGCGAAAAATAAAAAAATTACTTATTTGTTTTGATTTTCTGGATTTTCCGTCTTAACTTTTATTATACATTACTCAATCCTCATAAAATTTTACATTATGGCTAGAGTTAAACGCAATATGTTTACTCAAGGTTTGAGCGGTTCCGTAGGAAGTAATATGGTTTTCCGCAACAGAGGAGATGAGACCATTGTTGCAGTCTCCCCTGAACACTCCGGTGTAGTAACTGAAAAACAAGAAGAAGTACGCGAAACGTTTCTGATGGCAACCATTTTTGCCAAAAACATATTAAAAGATGAAACCAAACGTAAGCTTTACCAGGAAAAAGCAGATACCACACCCTCTAGAAATAGCTACCTGGTAGCTGTTTCGGACTTCTTAAATGCACCCAGAATTAAAAATATTAATTTAAATGAATATACGGGTGCAACAGGAAGTAAAATGAAAGCCCGTGTTATTGATGACTTTAAGGTTGAAACGGTTAGTTTTGAGATTTATAGTCATGAAGGCACACTGATCGAGCAGGGAGATGCCATTATTGATGAGACCGGATTATCCTGGATATATACTGCTACCCAAGACAATCCACAGGTTTCGGGAAGTAAAATCGTTGTGAAAGCAACCGATATACCCGGAAACCTGACACAAACAGAAGAGATACTTAATTAACATTGTTAAACCAGAGGATTGGTAATAAGTGCCCCGCTATTCTAAATGGCGGGGCATTTTTATATCTGGATTATTTGAGACTATTGAAATTTAATCTCTGTCCAGTTTTTTGTTGTAAATCCAGTAATCATTATTTCTGTCTGTAAGGTTGAAAGATCTGTTGACTGATTAATATGACTTATCAAACTCCACTACTTGTAAGGACATTTTGCCTTTGGAGTATTGGGAAAATACATCTTTCATATTTATAAAAGCAAACATGTTGGAACTTAACCAATCAAAATAGAAGATGCTTAATGCTACTCCTTTTTCATTCACCAACGGCCGGGCCTCAACCATCTTACCGGTTTCCAGGCAAAATCTTCGGTAGGCTACATGGTTTGTACTAATCCATCCCTTTTGTTCACAGTTGACTACCTGAATGCTTGAGTCACCCATTTCGACGATGGGAGTGACACCAGTTATATTGGGACGATAAGGGCAATCATATCTTGCGTTAGCAACTTTATCAACTAAGACACTCCATCTTAATTGACCTTGTGGATCCAGACATAATATTACCATTTCGTTGGAAAAATATTGTGAGAAACTCATAACACTACCTGTTTTGGTCTGAGTGCTGGATCCGGCGTTTTGCAGGACAATAAAAATATTTCCATAAACATCGTACAGTGCATCCACAAAGCTGAGTTTGGCTGCAAAATAATTAGGTTGACGCACATTTCCTTGTTTATAAGGTTTTAAAGTTGGCTTATCCGACATTTTTCCATACATGTGTTTGCTGAGCTTCTTTTTTAGGAAATTACGATCGAGCTGAAAGGAAAAGTTGTGCTCAGTAGTGTGATTGATATAATCGATTGACCACGCCTCAATGCGTTCTACAGGATTCTTATGTCTTAAAATAATCTGAGCTATGCCGGCTGATTTTTCCCTATACAGGTAATCATAGTACGAACCTTCATAATTGTGTTTTTGTGATGTTATAAAAGCTCCCGTTTTGTCATAAAATACGAATTCAAGATGATCCCATAATTCTTTGCACAGAATAATATCACCTTGATTGGTGATATTAATCAATATAGATATCATTGATGTTGAATTCCGGGTATTCGTTGGTTTTTCAATTTGACCCAATCGTGTTAATGTACAGCAATCATAAATAGTGGATTCAAATTTTTCCTCTACTGTACTTTTACTTGATTGTGGATAGACCAAAAGATAGTTTCGATTTTTACAGAACTTAACATAGACTTTTTCACCTTTATAATCATCAATGTCTTTTCTGATCAGCTCTTTGCCCGTATCCCCATCATACACGAATGACCTCACAAAATCAGACAAGAGTATGGTTACAATAATCCGGTTGCTCTTCTTTATATACTCACACCTGACTTTAGCGTTACTTTTTTGTCGATTTATTTTGATTTCAAATAATTCCTTTAATTGTCGATCACACTTAACTATTCGGATCTCTTTTGTATTCGGATATGATAAGAGCATAAAGTGGTTTTCATCCATTCTCTGAAGATTCTGACTGCCATAGGAATCATAGCACTCGTTGGAGAAATCTGTTGTATGTACCTTGTTTTGAGCTACCAAAAGGTGAGCGCAAAACAAAATTAAAAGTGAAAAGATAGAAAGCTTCATTAATGAGTTATTTATGATTATAAAGATTTGAAAATAGCGACATAAGCTATATGATCAATAATTATGCTTTGCATAAATATAGATTTATTATATCAAAACCAGAATATTTCTAATTAAATTTCTGAAATATTCTATATGTGGTAGTATGAATATGGGTAGAGGACACTTTTGACTTGGCTGCATCCCAAATTTTACTGTATTACTTCATGTACAAATCTATGTGGGTTTTACGAGACTATTTATTATTTGTAAAGTGAACTAATCAGTATTTTGACCTTACAATCCTGTCTAGTTAATTGTTGCAAATCCAATAGATTTATTTCGCACCTTTCAGCATAACATATTTTTTACGATCATGCCTCGCTTTTTCTTTTTCACCTTTGGACCTAAAAGCAAGTCCCCGGCAGTAGTATGCCGGGGTAAATTTAGGGTTTATTTCCAGTGCTATAGTGTAGTCCGCAATGGCTTTTTCTAATACCCCTTTGGCAGAAAAAATATTACCCCGGTGGTAATAGGCATCAACGTTCTCCGGATTTAATTCAAGTGCTTTAGTGTAATCCCCAATGGCTTTTTCTAATTCCCCTTTAGCCTTAAAAGCATTTCCCCTGTTAAAATAGACCTCTGAATTTTTTGAATTTATTTCTAATGCTCTGGTATAGTCCTCAATGGCATTTTCCATTTCCCCCTTAACCATAAAAGCATTGCCCCGGCTGTTATATGCCCGTACATCAATCGGGTTTATTTCTAATGCTCTGGTATAGTCATCAATGGCATTTTCTATTTCCTCTTTGGCCTTAAAAGCATTTCCCCGGCTGTAATATGCCTGTGAATCTTTCGAATTTATTTCTAATACTTTACTGTAGTCTCCAATGGCCTTATCTATTTCTCCTTTGGCCCTATAAACATTACCCCGTCTGTAATACACCTGTGAATCTTTCGGGTTTATTTCCAATGCTTTAGTATAGCTTCTAATCGATTTTAAATACTTTTTTCTATCATAGTCAATATATCCTTTCACAAAATATCCATCTGCATGGTCAGGATAGGTCTCTATATATTCTTCTATAGCAATATCCTGTACCTCTTCATCCTCAATAGAAGTAATGCGTAGTAGTTCCTCTTTCTTTGAAGAATCAGAATAATCGACAAAGTCCAGTATATGTTTATAATTCTTCATCTTTAATAGTGGGAAAGAAACGGATAATTCATTAGATAAGAATTCAAGAAATTCTCCTATTTGCTTACAAAGAAAATCCAGTTCCTTTAGTTTATTGGTGATTGCGCCGAGATTCTTAGGGGAGCTATTCCGGGCAAGAATGCTAAGTTCGGCATACTCATTTTCCCAAAACTGAATATAGCTCAATTTACCTTTTAATGTAAAAATATCTGCATTGCCCAGTATAATCTGAAGTATCCGGTTTTTAAAACCTTTCTCCTTAAAGACTTCCAATAATTCAAACATGCAGCTCACCGACTTAAGGAATGAATCACTAATAAGCATGAGCATATAGTCTTGCACTCTCACACTGCTCAGATACTCCTTTAAGTTGGTCTTTTGCTCCGCATCTCTGATATCCCTGGTCAATGAAATACCCACTTTTTTGAAGTCGTTATCGATTTCATCGGCTTTGTTTTTATTGTCCCGGCAGTAGGCGATGAATATTTTTGGATTATCAGGCATGATTATGAGCGATTAAAGTGTATTTTTAAAACAGTTCAATCATGACTTATAAATTTAGCAAATCTTATATAACTACGAACGTGGTAAAGGATAAAATGTACTCATTATGTAAAATTGTAAGTTTTCATCATCGCACCGGGATAGGGAATTACAATATACGTATCTGGGTCAATTTCGTTCAACCAATTAACTTAAACTATTATAACAGGCCTAACTTTACCTTGTTCAAATTTTACACGTGAGTTTTAATCTGCATTTCAAATTTCAAACTTTCTCATGCTAAAATTACATAAACATTTTCAAACTCACTATTCAATTCAACATCAATTCCTTTTAAGGATATCGCAACCTCTTTCATCCTTTTTTCTTTATTCATCCTGTTATAATTTAAAAGCGCTTCACGTAAATAGGTGTTCCTACTCACACCTAATGAACTTACAATTTCATTAGTTTGGTCAAACAAATCTTCGTCTACATTAAAGGGTATTTGTTTCATATGCAAAATTCTAATACTCAAATGTACTGTTATTTTTCATACCAAATTGTTGTGAATTGCTTTCAAATTGTATATTTACTGAGGTCTTTGACATC
>JAEINY010000318.1 GCA_016342595.1 Marinilabiliaceae bacterium | reverse complement strand
TTTACACCCTCTAAATACCACGTAATATCAAGGCTTTGTGAGTTATTGGTGGTGAGTTTGGGGAGATGGCTAATTTAAGAATAATGTGCCCAATTTATTAAGTTATTTTTTTCAGCAACTTAGGCGTTCCCTCCGGTCGGGTTTTCCGCACTCGCTTTTTTCTTTTCATCCGTTGACATCTGATGAAAAGAAAAAGAGCTCAAACAAAGCTCCAATCCCTAACGCAAAACCAGCAAACTATTTTCACTTATTGACAACACATCTCATACAGCAAAGTCAAAAAACAGGTCCATCGGCATTCCTCACACGTCAGTCAGCAACAGCTGTGCCAGGCCTTTGCAGCATTTATTTCAGGTCTATTTATAAGGTAAAATAAAAGCTGCAAAGCCAAAGGTGGCTCCTCTCCATTTCATCGGATGACTAACAAAATAGTGAAAGTGTCATTCGGTGAATAATCAAATTATCCCATCAGCATATTTTCAAATCAAAACCCATTAGCCTGGTATCCTCACATCTTGTTACTCATTTTCTCCCAATCGCCAGCCTGGCACAACTCTTGCGCTCCCTCCTCTTCGTCATGGCAGCTCCCTTGTGTTTTTAGACGCTTCCGTTCGTCCCTCTCTTCAGCCTCTAAAAAGCACAACCACTGCCCATATTTGGCTCGCCTGCTCGTCGCTGCGGGCTTCGGTTGATGTTATTTAATTTGCCTCCGCTGCGCTCTGGCTTTTATCAACGGCAACCTCGTGTAGTTGACCTGTGCCTGTCATGCCTTTTGCAGAAAAAGCAAAAATCCCGCCATCCACATGCCACTACATATGCCAGCCCCCACGGTTCGTCCCTCACCATTCCCGGCCTGTCACCCTTGCTCCACTCACAGTCGGCTCGCGCCTCTCCAGGGCCAGTCCGCAAACCGCTTCGCTTTCTTGCAGTCTGTCCCTTCCGTCTATTTATATTGACCATCTCGAACGAATTAATAATTTATCATTGACCATTCATAATTATGAAGCCAGGCACAAATGAAACTTTCCCTCCATGCCAATGCGTGTCAATTTCTAGCCCATTGTCAATTCCGGCAAAGTCCATTCAAGCCTTTTGCTCCCTTTTTTAAGGGGAGCTGTCTGATTTATCAGACTGAGGGGTATTTTGACAAAAACATCTTCACAAAAAGCAAGAGTGCCGCCGGGCATTCCCAACAAATTAATCATTCACCATTACCCATTAATATGTACTTCATATAGTCCGCCGCACCCTTGTGCTTCAAACAGCCAATCTCAAATATCCCAAGTCACTGTTCTTTCATTAGCCATTCATCACATTAATCATTAGCCATTATTTAAATCGGCATCCAAAAGGTACACACTCACGGTAACGAGTAAAGGCCGAGCCCTCCGGGTTTCAACCGATTTTTTTTGATGAGGTGCTAAACTTTCACCTCTTAATATAGCTGTAAGTTAGTGCCGCTATACATTCAAAGGTCTTAAAGGAGTGCAACGAACGTTAAGAACAGTTTGAATGATAAGCGGTATTTACTTTTGGAATCAAAATAAACCGCCCGAAAGCCTTGACTTCTTTTACCGCTCCTGATGAGGTGGATGTTTACGCCGTTTAAAAAGACAATCCATATAAAATGCGCACTATCTTACTCAAAAACCTTTATATCGAGTAAAACAATGCGCATTCAAACTCCTCTTATTTCAGCCTAACAACTGCCTACGATTTCTTAACTACTGACCACAAACTACCACCTACTAACAAAGTACCTATAATTCCTTCTCCAAACTACCATATCCAGTCCCGCACAAAACGGCTTTCCCTTGTCCAGGTCACTGTGTTGAAGCACTTCAATTTCATGATACTGCTTCTCTAATCGATTAACCAACTTCAACGAAGCATTCAACTGCTCATGAGTAAACTTCCCCGACTTCCCGATCAAACACACTCCGATGGAATGACTGTTAAATCCCTTAACATGAGCACCAACCTCTTTACCCGACACAAACGGATCATCATCCAGCGGCCGACCTGTCTCAACATGACCATTAAAATCTCGATGATACAGATTAGATGCAATCCAACCATTCAGAATCACATAATGATAACCAATACCGGACCACCCCCGTCCTTGATAATGTTTACCATTTTGAATCACTTCCTGTGCCGGCAATGAATGCCATTTGGATATCAAAGCCGCATTCCCAAAAGACGAGTCCGAACAATGTAATACAACCTTTACCATTGGATCGAATTTAAAGAATGATCATTTCTTTCCGAAAACTTTTGATTTCCTTTTTTATCATTAAGTGATAAACTAGCTGGTGAAGTTTGATTCCATAGTTGACGTGTACCTCGTTTCTCCATAGAACGTCCAACCGCATACACACCAACCACACCGGCCCAGGCTGCCAGGAAAGTCTTAAAAATAGCATCCGATCCCTGTATGATACTTAATGCATTTTCTCCCAGTTCCAGCTGTTCCAATACAACATGTCGGATCCCGAATAACTCCAACAAAATAAAAAACAAGCCCACATAAATTACAGTAGGGCGGGCCCGTTTGGTATAGCGATCCCCCTGCTGCAATTCTGCCACCAGGATATTCTCCTGGGCTTTCAGCTCAGCCCGGATGGTCAACTCAATCTCACTCTCCCGTTTTTGAGTGAGGTGCTCCATCTCCGTCAAAAACTGACGTTGATTCTGACGATGTTGCTCTTCAATCCGTTTAATCTCCAATTCAAAAGCCTTTTTCTCATCCGGATTGGTAATAAACCGATCCACCACATCCGATAACGAATCCAAAATGTTCGTTCCGGATCCAGTTAAGAATTCACCTATTCTTTGAATTAATTTCATGACGATAATTTTAAACGACGATAAATATTCACTCGCTGGCAGTAAAACCCGGACATCGGACTTTATACAACGGACTTGTTCCCTCCGCCTTCTGCCTACTTCCTAAATTGAAAAAAGCCCCCAGACTAATCCAGAGGCTTCCCATCACAAACCACAACCAAACGCCTAACCCTTGGGCGAAAAAAAATATCTTCGAAATAACTTCTTCAATAAAAGTGAAACCAAAAAACTGACAACCGTACCCAATATGGCATAAAAGATTGTTTCCAGAATACCACCAAACGAGATACTCATAAACACACTCACAAGGCTGCCACCTAAAAAACCAGCCTTACCACCAGTATTGACATGTTGTTCAGTCATGAATCCTTTCAGTTAGAAGTTATCAATGTTTTCCTCCCTTTTTTAAGAGGAGAGCCTGTCCCGCAAGGCGGGATGGCCAAAGGGCGGAGGGGTACCTGTTCTTGATACTTGCCCCGATTTCAATCGGGGTGCAACCTGAAACTTATAACTTTTCTACGGTAAATCCACCAACACCATAGCCAGCGGGTTAGACTCCTTATTATTCAAAGGATACATCTGCCCGTTCACCTCCTGATAATACTCAACACCAAACACTACAAAAACAGGAAATGTTGAATCAGCATTAATGGTAGGTGTTAAGCTAAAAGCCAACTGACTTTGGGTCACATAAGGCACATCTGAACTCTCAGCAACATCCACTTCATAACTTTGATTCTCAAAATCAATGGCCGTCACACCGGCAATGAACTTAAAATGTGTTGCTCCTTCCACTTCCTCAATCTCCAGTGTTGGTGTAAATTCAGGAATTTGAATGCTTGCATCTCCACCTGCCCGATTAAAAGTAACGATATAAGGCAAACCAACTACCGATTCTAAGCCAATAGCCTTATTAAACTCGAATGCATCCATTAAGGAAATATCACCGTCCACTACTGTGCGTTCACCACGCAAGTTCGTGGCATCCGCATGAATCACCTCCAACATTTGCTTCGACAAACGGCTGGCCACCCGCTTATCCGCCGACTTGGAAATTGGCACTTTCAGTGCATTGCGCAGCAACTTACCGGCCTTACCGGCACGTCCGAATTCGGCTCCATTCTCACGGGTGCGTGCATAAGCCGGATCATTTTTTATCCGATCACCATCCACGCCACCTTTCATGCGGGCATAATAACCACTCCCGCTTTTGTAGAAAGACAAGTCCCCAACTCGTCCTTCCAGTTTGATTACTCCTTTCTGCCTTGCCATAACAAATAAAATTGAGTTAATAACAGAAAATTAAGTTCATAATAAACAGAATCCAAATCAGCCTGGCCATTCTGTCCAAAATGGTCCATTATGTATATTTATGGGAATTATAAAGCCAGGATTAGCTATATTAGTAGTAGGCATAAAGTATAGCAACAGTATAGTTGTGGTAGGGATACAGTATGGTAAAAGTCAAATTGAACCGAATTTGCATATATCCTAAGGATGTGCAACGCATCACCGGGAAAAGTGAGAAATCAGGTCGCCGCTTATTAAAGAAGATCCGTAAGCAATTGGGTAAAGAAAAGCACCGGTTCATCACAACAGAGTAATTTGCCTCTTGTTCAGGTCTCACTACTGAATTGAATAATCCCCTCCTTTAAAATAACTGTTTTTCATGAAACACATCAAATATTACCTACTTTTCATGAAAAGTAACCGTTTTTCATGGACGTGTCGCTCCTGAAGAAGAAACCCAGGTCGGTTACGGTGCCCTTATCCATACCTTTAATTTAGCCATCCCGCTGCCTTCTTCTTTAGCTTTAATTAGTAACAAACATCGACGCTATGAAGTCAACTATCTAAACCGATATGATGAAATAAAGCGATTTCTGGACAATAAATTTGAGATGCCCGATAAAATAGTGGCAATGCTGGTACGCTTCCTGGAACAAAACAAAGGACAACTGTCCCAAAGGGCCAAAACTAAAGAATTTAGTACTTTGCAGGAAGATGAAATAAAAGAAATTGAAACGAAGTTCCAGGCTATTTTCATGCAAGACAATGAGTAAAGGAATCCAGCAAAGCAATATGTCACGTCCTTACCTAACATACATAAAAGACAAGACTAACCGATTTAACGGCTGGAAATTGCAACCATATTGGCTTCGTGATAACTTCAAAAAAAGGAGGGGTGAGTTTGTGGTTAGGATGAATGCTTTAAGAGATAGTTAATTTTGATATTGCTATATTTCTGATTTGCAAATAACCTTTTAACAAGCTAAATTTATTCATAAGTATAATACTATTCCCGAGTAATTCTTTTACTCAAGTTTTTAAATTGCAAATCAATACACTATGGAAGAAACTGTTTACCACTACTGTTCAGCAAATGCTTTCCTTTCGATAATAAACCAAGGAAAAATTAGATTATCTAATTCAATGTTCTCAAATGATTATAAGGAAGGAAAAATTTTACTCGAGTGTATACAAAAATACGCTGAAGAAAAAAAAATTACTCCCGAAACTCAGGAGCACTTTAGACTAAAAACAATAATATCAGAAATGAGAGATATAGCTCTTCATAATCATGTCGTTTGCTTCAGCGATATTCCCGACTTACTAAGCCAGTGGAGAGGATATGGCGATGAATGTAATGGTTTTAGCATAGGTTTTTCTACAAAGTATCTCAAACAGTCTGAAAGCAATCAAAAAAAATTTCAATCACATTATTCTCATGTCAATTATATAGGTAAGCAACACGATTTTAATAATACGGAACTATATTCTTACGTAGATACTTTTATTAAAAAACGTTTTCCTCGTCAAAACAAACAAATAGGAAATTTTGTGAATGACTCCTTACTTAATAAACTGGAACATTCTTCTGCTACTTTCAAACAACGTGGATTCAAAGAAGAAAATGAATCTAGCAGCCTGTCGGACTTATTGTTTTAACCGGTTTCTACTCCAATTTCAAAAAGCTACATTTGGGTAGTTCTTT
>JAEINY010000317.1 GCA_016342595.1 Marinilabiliaceae bacterium | reverse complement strand
TTTAGCCACGAGTTGATAAACCGGGATCACTTCCTCTAATATATCCGACCAGTCGGTACAGCTATCAGGCCATGTTAATTGAACACCACTTTGTGGCTCCCATTCAGCAGGAAAAACTCGCATATTGACACTCTAAAAATTTATAACAAAAATACAAAAATAATGATCACAGAACATCTCAAAACAGTCCTAGGATAGTTGAAGAAAAAACTCATCAAGGTGAAATACCAACGAATCGGAAGGAATTCTCATAAAAAAGAAAAGGACATTCAGCAATCGAATGTCCTATTTCTTAATAAACAAGGCTTATATCTTAAGACTTAATCTTTGCTTCAATTTCTTTCACCTGCGTTTTAAAATCTTTATTTGTTTCAAGCAAGTTATTAACAGCTTTACATGCATGTAAAACAGTGGCATGATCCTTCTTGCCAATTTTAGCTCCAATGGTGGATAAAGATGAATTGGTCATACTTTTACTGAAATACATCGCTATTTGGCGAGCCTGAACGATCTCTCGTTTACGTGTTTTAGAGTGCAAAATATCCATCTCCAATCCAAAGTAATCACATACCGTTTGCGAGATCATATCGATAGATACTTCTTTGGTTGTTTTCTTCACCAATTTATCGATTATCGCTTTAGCTGAATCGAAAGTAATCTCTTTCTTATTCAAGGTAGCCTGAGCCAATAATGAAATCAATGCCCCTTCTAACTCCCTAACGTTATTCACCACATTGGAAGCAATGTAATACACCACATCTTCCGGCACATCCAATCCATCATTATAGATTTTCCGATTCAGAATAGAGACACGAGTCTCGAAATCAGGGATTTGCAAATCGGTAGATAATCCCCATTTAAAACGTGACAACAGCCTATCTTCCATTCCCTGCAATTCAACAGGCGCTTTATCACATGTTAGAATCAACTGCTTACCCGATTGATGTAAGTGATTAAAAATATGGAAAAAAGTATTTTGAGTTTTCGTCTTACCCGCGAACTCCTGCACATCATCAATGATTAATACATCAATCATTTGATAGAAATTCAGGAAATCATTTTGAGTATTATTACGCACCGATTCGGTGAATTGTGTTTGAAACTTATTGGCATTCACATAAAGCACTGTTTTCTCTGGTGTTGATTTCTTTACCTCAATACCAATGGATTGGGCCAAATGGGTTTTTCCCAGACCGGAATTGCCATATAAAAACAAAGGGTTGAAAGCCGTTTTACCAGGATTTTTAGCCACTGCCATACCAGCTGAACGTGCTAACCGGTTACACTCCCCTTCAACAAAATTATCAAAACAGTAATCAATATTTAACTGAGGATCAACATTTAGCTTCTTAATTCCAGGAATTACGAACGGATTTTTAATAGTCGGACGTTCTTGATGATGCTGAACATTAACCGGACGATTACGTAAATCGGTTTTATTACTGGTGGGAAAATTCAAAGTATAAGGTTGACGATTAGCCATGTGTGCATTATCCATCACCACACTATACTCTAATTTAGCTGTCCCGCCCAATTCTTTGCGAAGTGTTTTACTGAGCAAATCGATGTATTGCTCCTCAAGGTACTCATAGAAAAAAAGACTTGGCACCTGAATGGTCAAAATATCTCGTTCCAACTTGACCGGAACAATTGGTTCGAACCAGGTTTGGTAACTGATTTGCGGTATATTGTCTTTAATAATACGTAAACAGTTACTCCACGCGAGTGCATAGTCAGCTTTCATTCCTTGATTTTCTTTATTGAGTTATGTTAGATCACATTGAATATCTCCATACAAAAGTTGTGAAAAAAAAAATGAAAAAAAAACATCACAACCCTTGCTTTTGTTGTGAAAATATTGATAACTTATATATCAAGCAATTACAGATAAAGCACGCAATTAACTGTGAACCTAGCTTTTATCAATACATCTCAACTTCACATCAACACTCCAAAACCACTGTTTTTAAACCCATTGAGCCATTTTCACTGAAAAAAATAAAAAAGGGGCAAAAAAAACAGCCCCTTCATTACTTAACCACATAATATTTTTTTTATTTTGTCTTTCTAAGTGCTTTTTTTATAGATATCACTTCTCCATTTTCAAAGGCCACAACCCTTGAATTTTCATAATCCGCTTTTACTTCTTCATGTATTTTTAAAATCTCATCGTAATTCCTGGCCTGCCCAATAGAATAAACATAGTCACCCTCTCTATAGTCTTCAAACACCTTATACTTATCTTTTATCAACACCGAATCCATATTAAGCGGTTTAGGGGATTGAATTAACTCAACCTGATAAAACACGCCTTTTACACCATAGGCCCCATCGGTTACATACACCTTTTTACCCAGGTTCACCGCTGAAAAATTAACATATCGATCCGGATTATGACGCACATCAATTAACAAATGATTCAAACTGGCTGATGCTTCTGTCAGGGAATAATAGAGCTCTTTATCTGACAAAAGAAGCCCCAAACTACCATTCCCTTCATTTAAATTATTGAGAAGCAAGGTTGTATTCTCAAGGGTACTCTTCAATGAACCCAACACTTCATCGAACTGCGCCTGCTCCAGTTGAGATGAAAAACCAGCCAGGTTTCTGAATGTTGTATCGATATACGGACGCTGAGCGGCTACCATCATCATCACGGAATCCATTCGCTTCACCATCATCGTAACATCCCCATCATCATCTACTTTGCGAGCGAGGTTCGAAGATAAGCGTTCAAAATTACGCATGGATCTGTTAAAATTCTCAATACTAGCCGACAAATTGGATTGGTTATCTTCACTAAAAACGCGGCCCACATTGGTAAGCACCGAATCCAGTTTTACAATCAAGCGTTCGGCCTTATCTTTTAAGGGCAACACCTCCATACTCACCTGATCTTTGAGATCACCCATCACCGAAGTTACCATTGTGTCTCCGGCCGCCAAATAAACTGTTTCTTTACCGGGTATAAATTGCACCCCTTTTGATCCCATTAAATCCAAACTATAGATCTGGGCCCTGGTATCTTTGGGAAGCTCAAGTTCTGTATCAAGCGAAAAGGTCACTACAAACTTATTTGGTAAAGTAGGGTGAAACTCAATATTCTGAACGGATCCTATTTTAAATCCACGGAAAGCAACCGGACTAGCTTTAGCCAACCCATCAAGCCGCCCATATACGCCATAATATTCATCACCAAAAGAAAAAATATTACGCCCCTTTAAAAAGTTGACTCCCCATATTAATATGGCAAAACCAACCATGACGACAAGACCAATCTTTATTTCTTTTTTCATGTATTTAATTTTTCTTTCAAACGCGATATTCTTATGTCAAACAAAAGTAATTGTTTTTTTACGCATTTGAAAATTTATACGCCCACTACTTGCCACACCTCTCATTAATCCTCTATGACTTAACTACCAAATTCAATCATTTAGTTTTTCAAAAGCTTCAACGCTTCATCCACACGAATACGTTTTTCGTTTTGGAAGGCCACAACAAAACAATCGGCAACTACTTTTTTCACTTCCTTCATTAAGGATAGAATTTCATTGTAATCCGAAGCAAGCCCTGTAGTGTATTTATATCGATTACCCTCCTTAAACATCCAAATATCATTAAATGACTTCAGAACACGCGCCTGCTCATTTAACTCTCTTTTAGAAGATGCCACCTGAATACGAAAACTTATATCTTTATTATCAACTACTGCCTGTTCCTTGGCCACCCTCACCCCTTCATCCAACAATTGACTCTTTGCCTCAAATTCATTTTTGTAATCCCTCACAGATCTAAACAAAGCCGAGGCCAGATAGGATTGACCCTTTTCAGAGATCATGAATTTCTCTTCATTTCGATTGCTTATAAATCCAAGCTCCACCAAAATACCCGGCATTGCCGTTTTCCGCAAAACCAAAAAACCGGCCTGCTTAACACCTCTATCCCTTCGACCAACCCGATGATGAAACTGATCCTGCACCAATGAAGCCATATGAATACTCTGATCCAGATAAACATTCTGCATCAATTCAAAGATAATATACGATTCCGTTGAATTAGGGTCAAATCCCTCATATTTGGTCGTATAATCCTCCTCCAGGGTAATAACAGCATTCTCCTTCTTGGCCACTTCAAGATTTTCTTTCGTCCGGTGTAAACCCAAAACAAACGTTTCTGCCCCATAGATATTACTCACGCCAATATAATTGGCATGAATGGAGACAAATAGATCTGCTTCATTTTCATTGGCAATCTCAGCACGCCTGTCTAAAGGCACAAACATATCCGTCTTACGTGTATAAACAACCTTCACTTCAGGAAGATATTTATGGATATATTCACCCAACTTTAATGCCACACTCAACACGATATCCTTTTCCTTGCAATTTTTACCTACAGCACCAGGATCTCGACCTCCATGACCTGCATCAATCACCACTGTTTTAAATCTAATAGACTCCTGTGCGCTCGTCAATTCTTTGCCCATGCATAAACTCAACACAAACAAAAAACATAAGATAAAAAGACGCCGTGTACCTGTTCGATAATTTGTCATACTATATAGTGTACTCCCTTTTATAACATTCGATGGTCAAAAATAGAAATTTAAAGAGAGATAAAAAAAGTTAAGGAAGGCACTATTTTAGAAGCATACCCAACGAATGAGTAATTTTTAATTATTTTTGTGGACGCTTGAAAAAAACATTTACATTGACACATCTGAAAGCTACACCATACAAAACACGCAAATCATTGTTATACATCGCGATGATAGCCATGCAATCATTGTTTTCATTCACTATTGAGGCGCAGGAAGTCACACATCCACCCCTTAGACTTGAACAAGAAAGTACCCTTCCTCACCGAATGGAACAAGAATCTTTTTCACAACACGAAAGAGATACCATTCCTCCTGTTCGATTTGATGAAGAAATAATCAATGATGAAGAGAAAACTACTGAGCAAGATTCGACCTCCGAAACCAGTGGTTCATTTATGATTGATGCCGAGATTAAATATAAAGCCAAGGATTCCATCGACACCGACCTGATTAAGCAGCTTACCTATCTATATGGTGATGCTGAAGTAAGCTACCAGGATATTCTGTTAACAGCACATACCATTATCCTGGACATGGATAGCAGTACCGCAACAGCATTCGGAACCGTGGACTCATTGGGACAAGAAGTAGGCTTGCCTGTTTTTAAAGACAAGAGTGGTGAATACACAATGCGGTACATGAAGTACAATTTTGAATCAGAAAAAGCGATCATCGAACACATCGTTACAGAGCAAGGAGAGGGTTTTGTTGTTGGAAATCGTGCCAAAAAGATTGAAGATGATGCATATTGCATGAAAGATGCACAATACACAACATGCGACAACCATGACCACCCCCACTTTTACCTTAACCTAACCAAAGCAAAAGTAATACCCGGAAAAAAAACTGTAACAGGTCCTGCTTATCTGGTTGTTGAAGATGTTAAGCTTCCGATAGTTTTACCTTTTGCGATCATACCCAGCACCTCTTCTTATAGTTCAGGATTTATTTTTCCATCCTATGCCGATGAACAAATCAGAGGATTTGGCTTAACAGAAGGAGGATATTACTGGGCTGCCAGTGAATATTTTGATTTTACCGCCAAAGGTGATGTTTTCACCAACGGGTCTTGGGCTACCCGATTCCAATCGAAATACAAGAGACGATATAAATTTGGCGGCAATTTCAATCTCCAATACATCACAAATATCAGAAGTGAAGAAGGCTTACCTGATTATCAAAAGTCAAAAGATTTTGCAATAAACTGGACGCACCGACAGGACTCGAAAGCCAATCCCTTTCAAACTTTTTCGGCCAGCGTTAATTTCTCCACCAGTTCATTTGATCAAAACGACATTAACAAAATATATTCCAATAACCAAAACTTATCCCGCAACACCAAACGCTC
>JAEINY010000316.1 GCA_016342595.1 Marinilabiliaceae bacterium | reverse complement strand
CTAGAAAGAATAAATAAACAATTTTTTTCATAAAGCTGGACTTTTGTTTTTATGCTGATAACAAAACTATGGTATTGCTTTCCCGCTTAAAAAAATAGCACCTCAATTAGATCTCAATTTGTTAAATTTTCTTTAATCAGCACCTCAATACTACCTATACAAGTCAATACACACCACTGTCGCAATGACCATTAGAAAATAAACCAACCCCATAACCTTCTCTCATTTTCGGGAGAAAGATCTCACTTGATTGTTTACTGCATGAAGGTATGAAGCTGTTGTTGGGGACAAGATTAGAATTATTTCAATCCTCCATTAAAAATCACTTTTGGCCGGTAGCCAGTTCTATATCCCTTCCGGGGAAGTTGGTTTTATTAAAAAACCACCTCCCCACTCATTCTTCGCGGTACTCCTCCTTGAAAAAAGGAGGAGAATATGAAGTAGATAAAGTATGAATTTAAATTAAAAACAACATGTCATTAACTTTACCCTGGAATATGACATCATTATCTAAAACTTAATCATAAACTCCGCCAGACTTTGATCGGGATTAAGTTCAATTTTCTTCCTGATCCGGTAACGGTGCACTTCCACACTGCGGGTGGAAATATTCAATAAGGGGGCTATTTCTTTGGATGATAAGTTCATCTTGAGATACGCACAAAGCCTTAAATCTTTTGGGGTCAAGGCAGGAAATGCCGCTTTTAATCGTTTAAAGAAATCGACGTGAGCCCTGTCAAAATGGATTTCAAACACCTGCCAGTCGTCGTCCACATTGATATGACTGTCAATAAGCTTAATGATTCGCTTCACATGGCGATGCGCTTCGGCACTTCGGATGGAATTATCTGTAATTAAAATTTCTTCCTTCAGCTTCTGAAAAATTTCATTCTTGCGAATAATGGCCATGGTTGAATTTGCCAAATCACTACTCTTATGAATGATTTCCTTTTCAAGATTTTCATTCTTCAGCGTCATAATATTCTTCTCCAGCAACATCAACTCCTTGCGGTGCTTATCCCGCATGGCTTTAATCTGTTGAAGTTTTAAGGTTCGTTGATGTCCCTTCAAAAATAGCTGTAGAAATTTCAAACCCAATCCTACCAGGATCAGGGCTGACAGGATAAATAAAACGATGGCCCACCGGGTAGCGTACCAGGGCGGGTTTATGACAAACCGATAGGTCGTGATCTCCGAATATCTCCCAAATTTATCCTCTGCAAAAACCTCCAACTCATAACTCCCCACAGGTAACAGGTAAAACTCCCTGGTATTTGAATAATCCGTCACCCATCCACCTTGGGCATTTAACTTAGAGTGAAACACCGTTTTCTCGCCGGGTGTTTGACTATTACTAAATTTAAACTTTAAGCGATTAACCGGATAAGGTAAGGCGAGCAGCTCTTGAGAAGGAGTAATGGGTAATGGCGTTATGATTTGTTCATCATTTTCCATCTCTACCTCATCAATAAATACCTTGCCCCAGCCCTTCTGTGTGTCAGGCCCCACGGAATCGTTTCGATAGATGGCAAATCCGTTTTCCAGACAGATGAGTGAAACGCCAGGTGTCAGGGGCACAATATTTTCAAAGCGTTCCACTAAACTCACCCCTCCATCAAAAGTATATTGAACCTGCCTGACAAAGGCTTCATCCTGCTTTTTGTAAAGGGCTATTGCAGGTGGTTTTATAAACCAGTAGGTAGCCTGATCACCTGCCACTACTTTTTTAGAGCAGGCAAAATCACCCAATTGACGATTAAGCGAAGTATAACTAAATATGGTATCCCGCAAATGTTCATACGCATAAAATCCACTATCTGTAGCAAAAACAATCTTATTATCGATATTATAAACCCCATTGCCAAAATCGGTCGGGAGGCCTTTATTAGAGCCATAGGATTTAATGTACATGGGCCTGTTAGTGCGATGGTCCATCTTCATTTTGAAAAATCCTTTCTTCTGAAAATGACACAACCAGATGTTTTGATAAAAGTCTTCCTCAATAGAACTCACCGCATTATTGAAAACAGGGATTTTAGACTCAAATTTCCAGTATCCGTTTTTATCTTTATCCAATAAGACTAAAATATTAAAGGTACTCTGTATCACCAGATCCTTATTGTCAGTTTTCAACTTTTGAAACACCATGGTACCGTTATATCCCGAAACCAAAGAGGCCTGTCCCCCCTCCAACCGAAAAGTACCGTTAGAATGCCCGCACAAAAATTGATCATCGATCACTTTCAATTCCCACGTTTGACCAGATGTCCCTTCCACCAATTGAAAATCGTCTAATGAGAGTGCTTCAAAATTTTCATCCTTCACTTTTGAGAAAAACACACCCTGGTTGGTACCCAGGTACAGATGATCATTCCTGAATGCTGCTGTATGAACGATACCAATAGGATTGTCTTCACGTACCACAAATGTGAAGGGATAATTAAAGTCAATGTAACAAAGGCCCTTGTTTTGGCCTACCCACAACCGGCCACCGGCATCCACATCCATACTTAAAACCGTGTTACTTTTCAAATAGTTATCGGTATTCAAATGGGATACTAACTGACCATTGTGCGTGATCACAAAAATACCATCTCGATGTGTACCAATATAATAATGCCGACCATCAAATAATCCATTGTCAATTTCAACGTTCGCCAGTAATTCTTGTACCGGGCAATCCCATTTAGAAAATCCATTTTCATCCCAGATGTACAAGCCCTTATCACGATCCCCTAAAAGATACTTGTCATCTCCAAAAGGTAAAAACACCTTAATGTCAAACCCTTTAAACAATTCACCTCCGGGAATAGGCACTTCTTTTCCATCGATATATTCAACCAATCCCCGGTTAAAGGTTTGGGCAATCATTTTTTCATCGGCTTGCAGCAAAAAGAGAATCGACTCATCCAGTTTAATGGGCTCAACTTGTTGACCATTGTATTTGAAGATATATGAAAAGGATTGAAATAAAATATTTCCATTTGAATCTTCCACAATCTTCCAGATCTCCTCACTGTTGAAGTGAAAACCACTCAATTGCTCACTTAAGGAGACGTATGAAATTTGACCGAACAGATCTTGCTCCCAAAATCCGAACTCCTCATACGATCCGGTGTAGATTTTCTTATCGGTTCCAATCTTTATGGAGCGAATGTTTTTATTCTGCGGCAATTGGTATAACTGCCAGTCAATGCCATTGAAACGTAATAAGCCGGCATCATTACCTACGTAAATAATGCCTTTTTCATCGTGGGTGATACACCAGTTTTTACTATATCCCTGGTATTGTTCTTTGGATATATATTTCACATACATCGCATTTGTGGCCAATAAATTATTCAGCACAAACAGCAAAACCACCACAATAATCGTCTTAAACACCCCCATCTTAAGTTGCTTGTTCATTTTATTGGTATCTTAAAACAGATACCTGTTAACCCTTGAAATCATCGCCTGAAGCTCCATCAAAAAAGCCGATGCGTTTATTCTGCTGGTTAAATGTAGTTAAAAAAAGAAATGACCCCTTGGTTGCCATTGGAAATTCAAGCTCCAGAGTTGCCAAATTGGCTTTAATGGCCATCATTCTATTGGAACACACAACCATTAAGGCCTTTGCTAAACAACAATTTTCATACACCTATTCTTTTCTACCTCAGCAATTAAAACACCCCTGTATAGGTTTTATTGAGGTGATTTCCCGATCTGTGTAAATTGTATATGGGTTAAAAAAAATGCCTCTTGTCTGATATCAGAGATATTTGCCGCTATCATTTTTTAATTCATTACACCAATGGCTTGATCAGAATCAAAATATACAAACCGGTTAGCAGCAACGTGGGTGTGAAAGTGCAAGCCGGCGATTCGGGAAGTGGTGCGGCATTGGAGTTGAAACAAGAAAATAAATTGGTGAACGCCTGGGAAGTTATGGATTTTGATTTTAGTGCACTAACTGGCAGCAGTTATTCCCGCCTGGTCATTATGCCTGATTTTTCTGATCCCAGAACGACAGCTGTTGATGTTTACATCGATGACATTGAATTTTTCCCACTGGCGAATGCTGTTGCTAAAACCGAATTGGATGACAGTAAAGTTTATGCATCCAATGACCGGCTGATTTGCAAGTCGAAAGCGCCCATTACCGAACTAATCATCCACAGTATGACCGGAGCCCAAGTATTACTCGAAACCCATCCAACTGGTGATATTAACATCAGCGGATTGGGAAAGGGCCTCTATCTGGTAGTGCTGAAATCGGGCAATACCTTCAGCTCGTTTAAAGTCATTCGATAAAGTCGGATAATCCGCTTAACTACTCATCAGCCAAATAAATGCCACAAAGTCACAAGCCCGATAGTTATCGGGCCACGAAGACTACACAAAGATCTAACTTGAAGAAGTATAGTTTCTAGTATATTCTTTGAGACTTGGTGACTTAGTGGCGAATCACCTGCTTAGTACCCTTTTAGACAAGCTCTTGTTTTTTAGAGTACTAATGCCGTCATTGAAAATGTCGCTCCATAAAACCACCGGCATTATTAAAGCCGATCTTTTCAATGACGGTAGCTGCATCCAGCCGGTCTTCCACTGCAAAAATGCATTCCGAACTTTGGTAATAATCCTCCAAATGCTGTTGCAGATAGTTGGCCAGTTCAGGCATATCAGATAACTGAAGGAAATAATTAACCGGGTTGATGGCCCCGTCAAAATCACTACCTATAGCCATGGTATCCCAGGGTTTGCGTCCATTCCGGTGCAAGACCTCTGCAATGTATTGAATATTGTTCCAGATAATGGATGACCACAATTTCTTACGGGTATCTTTCTTTTTGAACTTCACCTTGCGCTTTACTTCTTTCGCGTAGGCCTCGCTGCTCATCACCCGTTGATCCACATTCAACCCAATGATACCGTCACTATCGGCAATGGCCACTATTTCAGTATCAAACAATCCCAAATCAGCCGGATTGAGGTTCGAATTTTGTGCCGCACTGATAGCCGATTCATAATCTTTACGGCTATTGGCACCTCCATGACTGTAGATAATTGGAATCACTTCGCCGGTTTGTGCCTTGATGTCCGCCAGCATTTCCAGGTAACGTTTACGCCCATCAATGCTCATGTGTTTAATATCGATCAGGATACGCTTCCCTTCCTTTTTATTCAGCAGCATCTCAATCACCACCTCACCAAATGGTGTCAGTGGCAAATTCTCACCATAAGATTGATCAATGACCTTAGACAGTTTATCGGGTAAGCTCTTGCTGTGGCCACACAACTGATTATAAAAATGATGGCAAAAGGTGAGATAAAAGATGGGGTATTGCCAATTCTTAATGGTTCTGACATGCCCGATGATTTCCTTTTGTTGAGCAGCCGTAAGCTCCTGTTTCTCCTGTCTGGGATAACCACATCCCAAAGCATGGCCCCCTTCAATGTTTAAAACCCCCACAATGGTATAAGTATCCTTTTGCGAAGCTGCTGTTTTGATATCTTCAAAACTCTTTGCAATCACACAATTGTAATTGTTATTAGGCGAATCAGACTGGTTAAAACGTTGCATGAATTCATACTGGCCCGCTATATCTTCGAAATAGTCATACTGCCCGTTTTCAATTTCCTCAATGCGGTCGGCACTGTAACGGGTAATCATATTTTCGAGGCCATTACCGGGAAACGAGGGCAGCTTGTTCTTAAAAAAAGCCACTTCCGGTGGGTATAAAGAGACCCCTACCACCCGGACATGCCCGCGGCCGGCCGAAAAAAAGTTAGCTTGCGAATAGGCCGAGAGTCCTAATTTCTCCCCTAATCCCTTGAGAAATTTCGGCGGATTGTAAAACCAGAGGCTCATACGGCTTAGATCCCTTTTGGAAGGGTTCTTTTTAAACATCTGCCCATAAGGCTGTAAAGAAGAGTGGGCATGCAGGTCGATTATCTTCATGGATCAAAATTTATTAACAATAATA
>JAEINY010000315.1 GCA_016342595.1 Marinilabiliaceae bacterium | reverse complement strand
ACTTAAATTGGATAAACCGGAGTTTCGCAATGAGTTTGGTTTGGAGGCATCCGATCTCAATAAACGCATTGATGAAGGAGTGTAAGTGAGAATTTACCGCAAAGACGCGGAGACGCAAAGGAAGATTAACTTACCTTCTATAAAGGTTATGATAGTCGCAGGCTTTAGCCTGCATTGATAAAGGCATTATCCACCTATTAGATCCTCCGCAAAGACGCAGAAGACAGCTTAACCCCAAGCTTTAGCTTGGGGCATATAACATCAGCAGCGCAGTCATCAACGTATTACCCGATAACGCCGAAGCCGTTATTGAGCAAATAGAAGAAGGCAAATTGTGTGAGTTCCACCTCTATGAAAACGGCAATATCATCGTCACCATCGAAGGGGCCAATACCGGCGAAGAGATGGCCAAACTGATAGAGATTGAAAAGATGCCCTTCGTAATTGCGCCCGTTTAGTTTACGCTTACAGCGAAGAGGAGCAGGATGCCGAGCGGGAGCGCTTGACACACCAGGACGATCTACCCCCCTGGCTTAACGATGACAAGGTGAAAGTGGAGGATATCCAGTATGCCGGGGATTTGTGGAAGAAGATGTAGTCACAGCTCATCTGCAAGCCAATGACGTGTCCTTTCAGATGAGATCACAGGTGCCCCCATTATAAACCACGTGTGATCTCGATCCAAACCACGTGTGATTTCTGTTCATGTCACACATCACAATGGAGTAAAGCACTTGTGATGGGATAAAGAGAAACGGCGCTGGGAGCAAGATACCCAACGCCGTTTCATGGCAAAAGTAAAAAAAATCCTTCCTGTACAAAGGGTTTTCATTTTGGTAGATTATTTAGGGGTTGGCAGCACTGTAAACAAAACCTAAAAAACAGTAGCTGCTCCCCTTGTTTCTATTGTTTGCTGAAACCGGCATCTTTCATGGCCTTCAGAATGCGTGCGCCAGGCCGGTAAATCACACTCACTCTTCTAATGGAGTTAGGGGTTACCTTTTTGGCTTCCTCTTCACCTCGGCTGCTGATGGCCGGATAGAGGGTACCCAGCTTCTCCAAACGTATAATGTTACTTTGCGAGAGCTTGGTTTGTACCACATTTTCAAGGGCAATGATCACACCCTTGATGTCGGATTCCGACAAGGCGCTGAATTTCTCAATCTCCTGCACCAGGTCGTCTACGGTTACTTCACCGGCCTAGACCACACTGGCATAGTGTTTCTTTTCGCCTCCACCCACTACTCCGGGTTGTCCTTTTTCTATGTTCTTATATTTTATCGACATAACTATCGTTTTAAGGTTAATAATTTGAATGTCTATAACGGTTTTGTTTAGTTCATTTGCAACTGGATATGTGGTTACTGAATTCTAGGAGCGCGGCTGTTTTTCAGCCTTCATCTGTTTGGTATAAAAAAGTTACGGAATCTTTATTTCACATTCAAGGGATGCCTGTTATTTGATGCAATTATTTTATCCAGGCGGACAAGTTAACGCTGGTGCAAATTACTGGTGGATCAACTAAGACTGGCTTTTTATGGCGTTTATGCGTAAATTAATAGCACGCATCCTTGGTAAAGAGGATTGCGAAAATGTTTAATTAGACGGAGGTCATGGCAAAGCAATTAAAAAGGGAGTTAAGCCTTCTGGAGGTTATCTGCGTTTCGGCGGGTGTCATGATCAGTTCCGGCTTATTCATTTTACCGGCCATCGCTTTTACCAAGACCGGGGCTGCCATGATTCTTTCGTATGCCATTGCAAGTTTATTGATGGTTCCAACGGTTTTAACAATATCAGAATTGGTCACTGCCATGCCGGTGACAGGTGGGATATATGTTTTTGCCGATCGCAGCATGGGTCCTTTAATGGGTACTATTGGTGGACTGACAGCCTGGATTTCGCTGGCTTTTAAATCCGCCTTTTCGCTGCTGGCAATGGGAATATTTGTACTGCTCCTGAAGCCCGATGTGCCGGATCTTCAGATTAAAATGATTGGTGTGTTATGGTGTCTGTTTTTTACCTACATCAATATCAAAGGTGTTAAGTTTTCAAGTCGCTTTCAAACCTTGGCGGTTTTGGTGTTGGTATTGTTTCTGTTGGTTTATGTGGTGATTGGCGCCTCATCCATTGAGGTTGAACGATATTTCCCATTTGCGCCCATGGGAACCGGTTCTGTTTTTACAACCGCCGGCTTCATTTTTATTGCCTTCGCGGGCACGACTAAAGTCACGACTATTGCCGGCGAAGTTAAGAATCCCGGTCGTAACCTGCCATTGGGCATTTTTTATTCCTGGGGCATTGTATCCGTATTATATGTGATGGTGGTATTTGTTACCGTTGGGATACTCGATCCGCTGGAATTGAGTAACACCTTTACGCCAATTTCGGTGGGAGGTGGTAAAATAATGGGGCAATTTGGCCTGGTCATCATGACTTTAGCGGCATTGTTGGCTTTTATTTCAACAGGTAATGCCGGTTTATTGGCCGCTTCGCGCAATCCCATGGCCATGGGACGGGACGATCTGTTACCGGCATTTTTCAGTAAAATATCAGCCAAGGGTACACCGGCCATCGCCATCCTTATTACCTCCGGTATGATGATAGCCGTGATCTTGTTTCTCGATCTGGAGACTTTTGTGAAGACGGCTTCGGCCATGAAACTGGTTCTGTTTATTATCGCTAATCTTTCTTTAATCTTTATGCGGGAAGCTAATATTCACCATTACCGTCCCAAATACATTGCACCATTCTATCCCTGGGCCCAGATCATTGGTATTGGCAGTTACCTGTTGCTCCTGTTTCAAATGGGGACCGTTCCCCTGATTATGGTGACTGTTTTTATCATGAGCGGCATCGGCTGGTATTTTTTGTATGCGCATGGCAAGATAAAAAGAGAATATGCGATTTTGCATATTGTTGAAAGAATTACTGGTATCAGATACACCGATCGTCTGTTGGAAGAAGAGCTGAGGGAAATATTGATTGAGCGGGATGAGATTAACAGGGAATGGTTTGAGCTCTTGATAGAACAAGTCCCGGTCATCGATTTCAAGACGCCGACTTCGGCTGATGAGGTGGCCGATCGTGCATCGAAACAGCTGACCAAAAAGCTGAAACTACCCCGGCAGAAGATGTATCAACAGCTATCAACCCGTCTGAAGGATGCGGATAGCATTGTCACTCCCGGCACTGCTTGTATTGCCATAAAAATTCCGGGACGGCGGAAATTTGAGTTGTTAATGGTGAGATGTAATAAAGGTTGTTCTTTGGCAAATGATGTATCCTTGATTAATGGCCTTTTTATCATTATTTTCTCGGCGGACGAATGGAATTATCAGCTTCACGCCCTATCCCGCATTATCAATATTGTACGTCAAAGAGAATTTAGAGATCAATGGATGGGGGCTGCTGATAACCACGAAATTCATGCCTTAATGAAATCGTTAAACAGTGAATAGTGAAGGGGCGTGCCTAAAAGGTAGAGGATAACCGGAGTGATACCAATTAAAAATTATATGCTACCAGTCCAATAGCCGTCGTTCACCTTCCAGAGCGCGTATGGCATCTATTTCCTGGCTGACTTCGATGACTCCCCGGTATTGCTTCTGTTCATCCCGCACCGCGAAGTATTGAATCAGGAACATCTGATCTTTCATCTTGATCCAGAAATCAGCCTGGCTTTTTTCACCTGATTTAAAGGATGCCACAATGCGGTTGACCACTTCTATACTTTCGTGGGGATGACAGTTTTGAACCAGGCGACCGATGATGGCTTTGGAGCGGGGAAAGATACGTTTAGGTGGTGTGGAGAAGAACTGCACGCGGTCGTGCTCATCTACAAAAGTGATGTCGACGGGGAGGTGGTTAAAGATGAGTTTGATCTGATCCAATGAAAGAGTTCCGGTATCCAAATTAAACATTCCATTGGGTATAGCCATCTCTTCTTCTTTTTCTGGAATAGCTGCTTCCGGCGTGTAATAGGGGAAATCCAGTTCGAGGCTTTCGGGCATCAATTGTTCCAACTCTTGTTCCGGCACATAGGATAGGATAACCGGAAACAGAACTTTCTCTTCCCTGAATTTAATGGCTAGCATGTTAAAAAACACAAGTCCCAGTAGTTGGTTGATCTTTCTGACATCGGGAATGGACAGCATAAGTTCTTCATCCAGTCGTTTCAGATTGTGGATGATATCGTCATGAAACGACCACATGATGCGAAGGCACCGGTGTTGTGGCAGGTGTTTTTCAATAATGGGGAAGAGGATGTTCTCTTTGATGGTATATTGTTTTTTGAACAGCTGCAGTTCGCGGATGCCAATTAGCAATTGATGTTTCACTGTTTCGTTGGTGGGATCATTGTTAAAGGGCCGGATTAAAGGGCGGATGGTATCCAGTTTTTTGGCCAGGATGGCATTATTACGAATAAATATATCCAGGTAGCTGTCTGGCGGTAATTTTGGCGATTCTTTTTGGCTGATGCTTTTGTTCAAAAGATTCATGACCTTGTTCACCGCCTTTTTAACTTCTGTAATGGGATAATCCTCTTTCATGATTTCATCAAAAGCAAGTATAATCTCTAACGGTGTAGCTGTATTGATGATGGTCTGGTGATCTTTAACCAGTTCTTCACCAGGTTCCCCATCCAGAAATCCTTTTGTCAGGAGAAAAAGCTGATGACTATGTTCATTGGTATGGTTGGATAGTTCAGACATATTCCGTGTTTTTGGTTCAGGAATAGAAGGTACAATTTTTCAAATCAGGATAAAAGGGGGAGAGGGAGTTGATTTGAAAAACTTAGTGGTGTGTGCCGAACCACCCGTGCGTGTGTGCTTCATCAATATAACGAACGGAGAGAGATAAGTCCTTGCGCATATAAACGAAACTGGAAATATTACTTTTATTTAAATATATTGCTTATTCATAAGAAATTAGAATGATTTACGTGAATTGTGATTATTCATTTAAAGCGATAAATCTCCTTACAAAAGCAGTGAACCCTTTTATAGTGTGGGTATAGGAGTGGGATTTTAGCTAAGTGGTGGTGTAAATACAGGACAATTGCTTTTAACTTTTATTTAATAACCACCCCGCCTTCGGCACCCCTCCTTGAAAAAAGGATGGGAAAAGCGTGACCGAGAGAAGTTTCTCCTCCTTTTTTCAAGAGCCTGTCCAGATCTTTTATCGGGAAGGAGTACCGCGAAGGATGAGTGGGGAGGTGGTTATTTGTTTAAAAGCAATTTCCCTGAGTGTAAATCGTATTTTATAGTATCCATCAAACACCATTAACAATTAATCATTCACCATTAACAACTAATAATTAATAATTCACCCCCCTGCCTTCTTCACCTTATAACCATCGCCTTTAAGCAAGTCCACCACTTTATCGCGGAAATCACCTTGCACCATGATTTCACCTTCTTTCACCGAACCACCCACGCCACATTTACTCTTGAGTTTTTTGCCCAGTTCCTTCAGGTCAGCATCCGAACCTACAAAACCAGTCACCAGCGTTACTTTTTTACCGCCGCGTTGTTTCTTGTCTAACATCACGCGTAAATCCTGCTGTTGTGGAGGAAGTGTTTCATCTTCTTCGCCGGTATGGTGTTGGAATTCATAATCCGGATTGGTGGAAAAGACCATTCCATCCAGCGTTTTCCATTTCTTTTTCTTGGCCATGCGTCTATTGTTTGATGCAAAAATAGCAATGTTTTTTAGATTTGTCTGTGGGATATGGGGCAGTAGTCAGTGGTTTTTTACACAAATTCAAAAGACTAATTCTTGTTTCCAGGACCTTTGATGATGCGTGATGAATTGTAGAGGATTAATAAGGTGATTATCGGATGATCCCTTACCCTTACAGAAGATCAGCTGATGAGTTCTATAAAATCACCCACCAATTAAAACATTATTCCACTATTAACCGTGCCTCCGGGCTTTTCCTGAAAAGTGTTCTCTCTACCTTTGTGCAGCCTTTAGGGGCTTCGATTATTCAACACAGTAAACATCAAAATAAATAGTGTTTT
>JAEINY010000314.1 GCA_016342595.1 Marinilabiliaceae bacterium | reverse complement strand
CTGAAAAACTCACCGTTGTAGGAGGGCATTTTAAAATCGGGAGCCACATTACCCAGTAAATTGGGTTTTAGTTTGATTACGCGCTCCTCCAATTTGCTTAAAAAAGTAGAATCTGCCCAACTTGCTTTACCTGACAAATAATACGTTTCACCCAAATCAACCATCATGGCATCCATTCCCATAACCTTGCTGTCATTGGCCATGTTAAACAAATACTGAACCAGGTACTTATACATATCCTCATTGGGCTCAGATTTTGTAATGACCTTATGCGCTTCTTTTGATAATGTGTCCGGTATTTGAATTAACGTTTTAGTAAAGAAACGTTCCAGTTTATTCGTGAAGAATGGAGTTCTTAATAAGCGGTCATCTGTTAAATCTATATTATCGAAGTAATGATCTTTGTAGTATTGATACCGCTTGTGTTGAACAACAGAATCCGGGTTTTGACTGCCTGTAGGGGCTTCAAATATAGGCACTTCAACCTCTTGAAGCGCTTTTAAAAAGGCTGCCAGGAAACTATTGGGGTGTTGTTCATATATTTTTAACCAAATCGACTGAACCTCTTTCGATAAAGCTTGTAATTCGTGTCTATATTTTTCGGTCTCCTCTTTATTCTCTTTTGAAGCCTGCATCTTTTCCTGAATAACTTTAGCTTCACTTTGCTTTTGGGATAAAAAGCGTTGGTAATTCAGAAAAGATTGAGATTCCGGGCTTCCGGATATTTTCAAGTGCTGAATAAAATCCGTTTGTGGCGTCTTAACTTCAAATTTTTGATCTTCACCTATCAGTAGGTCAAAATAGGTTTTGTCGGGTAAATACACCACGTAAACACCTTGTTTTAGTGATTTATCTCCTTTGAAAACGTACTTATCTGAGCCCGGGGATGCATAGGCGGTATCCTGAACAAAAATTTGCTTGTTGAAATAGTACCCGAGAATAAGAGACGTATCTTTTAGTCCTTCAACGGTTACATTAATTTGATGGGATTGGGCAATTATCCCATTTAGACAAAGAATAAAAGAAAAAGTAAACAAAAGTTTTAGATGCTGTAATTTCATATCATTTCGCCTTAATTCGTTTTTAAGTTTGTTCCATGTATCATTATCACTAATTATTCCAGTGATAAAATACCCTATCAAAAGGTAAAAATACTTACCTGTCATTAATTATTTTGATCCTGACTGCTTATATATTTTAGAAAAATACCCTATTTTATAACAATCGTACAAAAACATGCTAGGTTCTAATGATGCAAGATTCCTCTCCAGTCTTTTTTTTGTAAAATCAAAAATAATACCAATAAGTAGAGCAAATCGAAGTTGCTCTACAATGTGAAAGTATTTTAGTAAAGTAATTCTTTTTCGCATTAATGCTGTATTCTCATCTCTTTGGTATATAAGCGCTAATGTATCCAGTCTTTGTCTGGTTTTAAGAAGAAACTCATCATTGGTTTCAAGGCCAATGTGGATGACCGGGTTATCAATGTGATGTATCAAGATGTTTTTTTCTTCCATTCGTATTCCCATCATAGTATCCTCATGACCAGACTTTTTTATTTCTTCATTAAAAGTAATTTCATCGAAAAAACTTCTTTTCACAAGAAAATTATTTGACATGAAGCTTTTATTTGGAATTTTAGAGCGCTCCAAAGCGTTATAGTCTTCTCTGACTTTACCTACTTTCCAACGTAATGAATATTCATGAGAAGGCAGCTTAACCGGATGAATACGACCGCCGCATGAAATATGGTGTTGATTGAGGATGGCTGCATAATTTTTCAGGTATTGATCGCCAATATCTGAATCACTATCAATGTAAAGAAGATGATCATACTTCGCAGCTTTTCCCATTTTATTTCGGATAGCAGCACTACCAATATTAGTAATAGACTCTGTATAATTTACATTTGCATATCGTTTAATCGTACGGTTTTTTTCCTTGACGTGAGAATATGATCCATCATCAAATACCAATATTTCAATTTTAATTTTTTCTCGAATAGATTGAGCTATTAGTTTTTTTACAAGATCTACAACCACTACATTGTAAACTGGTGTACAAATGGAAATCATTAGTGTTATATCTGTTTAGTATTTTCTTTTAACCAAGCTGTCTCAGCAGCATTTAAACCACCTTCCAACACCTTAAATACTTCTTGATGATAGTTATTTAACCACTCTTTTTCCTTAGTAGAGAGAAGTGTTGCATCAATGGCATTCAGATCTATTGGACATAGGGTTAAGGTTTCAAACTTCAGAAAATCACCAAATTCTGTTTCCTGATCTTTAATGGTCAGAATCAGGTTTTCAATACGGATGCCGTGTTTGCCGGAACGGTATAAGCCCGGTTCATTGGACGAAATCATCCCTTCTTCCATCACAACCCCATTGTCTTGCGGCCGAATGCTTTGAGGACCTTCGTGTACGTTGAGGAAATGACCGATGCCGTGACCGGTTCCATGTCCATAATTCAATCCTTCATTCCATAGTGCCTGACGCGCCAGAATATCCAAATGTGCGCCACGCGTTCCGTGTGGAAATTTTGCAAGTGCTAAGCCAATATGCCCTTTCAAAACAAGGGTAAAATCGCGCTTTTCTTCTTCAGTCAATGGGCCTAAAGCAATCGTTCGGGTAATATCTGTGGTGCCTTCGTAATATTGACCACCGGAGTCAACTAAAAACAAACCTTTGGGCTGTAAAGGCAGTGCCGACTCTTCAGAAACAGCATAATGAACAATGGCTCCATTGGGGCCATATCCGCTAATGGTATTAAATGAATCGCCTTTATAATGGTCTTGTTCAGCCCGGTATTCACGCAATTTATTGGCGGCCGATAATTCGGTTAACGAGCTTTGTCCAACCTCTTTTGTTAGCCAATGAAGAAACTTCACCATAGCGATACCATCTTTCACCATCGCTTTTTTGATGTTCTGAATTTCGGTAGTGTTCTTTTGACCTTTTAAACTGGTGATGATACCGGTTTTTTCAACTTTAGTGGTTTGTGAGGGCAGGAAATTGTATATACTACTATTGGTCCTTTGGGGATCAATATAAACAGTAGACAGTGCCGGAATATCTTTTAAGAAATCATAGAAATCATCATACAGGAAAACCTTGATATCGTCTTTTGATAACTGTTTACCAATAGTAGATGTCAGTTTATGAGGATTGACAAAAAGATTCACGTTATTTTGAGAGATCACCAGGTAGGCATGAAAAACCGGATTGTAATCAATGTCCTGGCCTCGTAAATTCAGAAACCAGGCAATTTCATCCAAAGCGCCCACCACATAATGGGTAGCGTTGTTTTTTTTCATTTCCTGACGGACAATCTCAATTTTCTCAACTCGTGAAAGCCCGGCATATTCAGTTGAAAGTTCAAATATTTCATCGTTCGGAACAGGAATACGGCCTTCCCAAACATCATCTTCCAGAAACAATTTTGTATCCAAACGAATATCTGCCTTTTTCAACTTTCCGGATAAATTACGGTATTCATCCAACGACATGGTTTTTCCATTAACTCCGATCACACTGCCCGGCGCGAGATTGGAAATAAGCCAGTCTTTATAATCCGGTGTATCAGCCTCACCCATGCGGTATAAGTCTATACCAGAATCCTGTAATTCCTTTTCAGCCTGCAAAAAGTAGCGGGAATCGGTCCATAAACCGGCTTCTTCCCCCGTGATGACCACTGTCCCGGCCGAACCTGTAAAATTCGACATGTACTCTCTGAATTTCCAATGTTCAGCCAGATACTCACTTAAATGAGGATCTGCTCCTGTTATGATATAGGCGTCAACGGCTAATGTTGCCAGTGTACTTCTAAGCTTGAATAAACGATCTGATACTGACATATTAATATGTTTGAAAAGTTAATTCTGAACTACTATTAAATACAATAATCTCTGCAGATGCTTGCGGTGAAGGTCCTACTTTACCTGAAAAAGAGACTTTCTCCTCTTCGTTGATTAATTGCAGTTGATTCTTTTGAGGATGGGTAAATAGCCCATCTGTTACTTCACCATTTAAAAGGTAAGTAAAATTTGACGGTAAGCCAATAGTGGTATGCGTCGAATGGTTACCGATGGAAAGGTGTTGAACTTGATTATTAGCTTGAACAGTTAAGTGACCTTCTTCAATTTCAAAGAAACCAAATTCAGACAAATCATTTACTTTGGCTAAAACCTGAATACCATTAATAGACACGCTATCTGCTTGATTAATAGTAATGCGGTCAGTGGTTGATTTTAGCTGAATAGATTGACAGTTATCAATTTCTAAAAGCGAATACTTAGTTTCTCCTTTACATGAAGTCAGGTTTTTAACGGATAAATTGGAGTTTAAAAGTAGAGGGGTTATGGCTCCAATACCTTCAATTTTTCCTTCCACAAAACTTAAATTTAAATGGTGTTGAATTGAGGGAGGAGCACCTAGTTGATTGAGATGCATGTTTCCGTATGCCTGGTTCATATCAACTTGTCCGTCTATTTCATGGATAAGTACATTTCCAATACTATTGCTTATGTCCAGATTCATGTATTTGGGTGCATGGATGGTATAACTAATTGAAAACGGATAATTGGAGAAAAACTCAGAATTAAACTGTGTGCGAAACAGAAGTTGATCACCGAGGTTGGATCTTTTAATAGAGATAAAGTTCAGTACTTCATCTGCAGCTTTAGGCCCGTCTGAATTCACGTTGATTAAAGTTTCAATTGAAATGGAATCACGATCCCATCCGATAATTGAAATGTTGCCATGTTTATTTGTTATTTTTAGTGTCTTAATGGCTTTTGCAGCAAGCTCGATATGCTCTTTCCGGCCAAAGCCAGATTCTTCATCTGTTTGAGCATGAAGATTTGTAAGCACCGTGGTGAAAACCAAAATGCTTGCTATGGTATTGATAAGTAATTGTCTATTCATATTTATAGTTGGTTAACGTGGCTAAATTAACTAAAATAGCACGGCTTTTAAAATCTAAGCCTTACTAATAGTAGGCTATGAACTGTTTCGGGAACCAATAAATGTGTTATTTTTGCCATCTAATTTTATTAAATCTAAATAAGGATACAATGTTGGAACGAAATTTCAAGCCCAATACAATCATCTGCTTTAAGCGCTGGATGCGGCATTCAATGGCTCTATTCATGAGTATGCATACGCATTTAAAAATAGGTACCCTTTTAACTGTGTATGTTTGTCTATGGGGAGTACAGCAAGTTAAAGCACAATCAGATTCAACCGCTGTAACGAAAAAAATTAATATTGAAGAAGTTCAGGTGTCAGCTCGCCGCGCACCTGCTCTTTACTCTGAAGTGGGACGAGTCATACACGTCATTCCCCGGAAAGAGATTGAAGCATTACCAGTGTCCAGTGTTCAGGATTTATTGAATTACCTGGTGAATGTGGATGTTAGACAACGTGGCGCTAATGGGGTACAAGCTGATATTAGTATGAGGGGAGGCTCCTTTGATCAGGTGATGATTTTATTAAATGGGGTCAATGTGACGGATCCTCAATCCGGGCATTTAAATTTGAATCTCCCGGTTGATCTGCAAAGTATTGAACGAATTGAAGTGTTGGAAGGTCCGGGAGCGCGTATTTATGGGCCCAATGCCTTTAGTGGTGCCATCAATTTTATTACCGGAACAAAAACGATAAACAACATTTCAGGATCTGTTTCAGCCGGTGAATATGGATTAGTAAACGGATCGGTAAATAATACTTTGAATGCCGGAAACTATCGTAATTATGTGGCTGCAAGTTACGGTAAGAGTGATGGTTATATGCGTAATACAGATTATGAAACACTCAACCTGTTTTACCAGGGGCAATTGAATTTTGATAATGAATACCTGTCACTTCAGGTGGGACATACGGATAAAAGCTTTGGTGCCAATGCCTTTTACACCCCTAAGTATCCGGATCAATACGAACAAAACAAAACAACTTTTGCAGCGCTGAAAATGAGTTCCGGCACAAAAGTTCGTATTACACCTTCTATTTATTGGCGACGTCACCACGATCG
>JAEINY010000313.1 GCA_016342595.1 Marinilabiliaceae bacterium | reverse complement strand
GACTCTAACAGACGCTTAGCGTTCAATTCCCCTTTCCAATCCACACCAGACACGATCCGTCCGTCAATGACCGATACATTATCACCACCATCCCCTTTCAGCCGATGAGATAATTCACCATTACGCGTTGAAAAAACCATTGGCTGAACCCGGCTATTGGGGACATACCACAAACTATCCATCAGAACCGGATACCCCTGTGGCGCCAATTCTGTTAACTGACGGCTCCATATCACATCCCCGGTAGAAGCCTTACAGGCATTTACAGAAACATTCTCCTCAGGTAACAAGCCAGCAGCTACAAAAATAGTATCACCCTTTGCTACGATGCCGGTCCGAACGGGAACGGAAGAAATGATACGCCCATTACCCATCATTTTGCGATCACCGCCAAAAGATCTCTTCCATTGAAGCTCCCCATTTTCTGCATTGAGACAATAGATATGTCCATCGTCCGAACCCACGAAAAGCTTACCTTTATACCAGAGTGGCGCCACCCGATTCGGTGCCCCTGAATAAAATTTCCAGATCAATTCACCATTCAACACATCGTAACAGGCGATTGAATTATTGGCTGAAGAAGCCAAAAACAACCTGTTACCTACCACCACCGGCTGAAAAACTCTATCGTAAGTGACTAATGGTTCCAGTTTTCTTTTTCCATTGTAATAATCCTGTTTCGCAGGGGCTGGCCAGGCTGGTTGCGGCGGATTTTGAAACGCTCTCTCCCAGGTTAATTGTAAAGGGAAGGTTAACTCTTCACCGGAAACACCTGTATTTTGCTGATCGTGCATATAGGAATGCCATGTGTCAGTAGATTTTCCCTGATCAACAGGGGTGTTGCAGGCAAACAGCAACATACCTAAACCGATGACAACACTATTTTTCAGACTCTTCATACTATCCTATTTACATTTATTTTACCCCAAAAGGGTTTAAGCAAAAACATGAGGCTGTCTCAAAAGGCATTAAATGCATAATTCGCCACAAAGCCACCAAGCCACCAAGCCCCAAAGAATACACAAAAAATTAAACTTCTTCAAGTTAACTCTTCGTGAAGCCTTCGTGAAGCCTTCGTGGCCCGATGGCTATCGGGCTTGTGACTTTGTGGCAAATAATTAACAGCCTCATGAAGAACTATCTTGCACATCTGCATCTGGCTCTGAAAGGCATAAGCAGCTTATTTCGTGCAATCAATCTTCACCATATTATCTTAATCATGATACAGCATTCCAGGTGTTACTACCTGCTTAACTACCCCAGGCCCCTCGATCTCTACTGTCAACATGTTCTTTTTATTATTCTGATAATACAACACCTCGATTGGATGATAACCGGCCTCCAGGGCTATTTCATTTCTCATCTCTCTGGCACCGTGACTCCCATTGTTATCCACCAAAATCTCATCATGTAAATAAATCGCACTGGCATCATCACTTGTTGTTGAGAAGGTATAGAATCCATCTGCAGGAATATAAATAAAACCATTGAAACGAAAACCATACCAGTGATCTCTTTTCCGCTGATCCAAACTAAAACTACCGGCCACGCCACTATCGACCACTTCTAAGGCATCAAAATCCGGGAGTTCTTTCCATCTCCCTTCAAAATACTCAAATCGCACTCCCTGATTTTTGGGCTTATCAGCCCCCTTTTTCAATTCAGGAAAATCTAATTCTTCAATCACCACCTCACTTTTATACTCTTTGCCCGCTTCCATCCAAATGGTACAGGCTTTAACCATGGTTTTTCCGGCAATCACCAGCGGGGTTTCTCCATTCCGGGAATGACCATTGGGATCAGTCCCGTCAGTCGTATAATAAATAGTACCTGTATTTCCCCTTTTACCGAATTTAACCTGAACGGCACCATCCTTTATCTCCACCTGGCGTTCAATTGTTGGAACAGGGCGCAGACGAATGAATTGCCTGTTCCGGCTAAACTTTCGGATGCGACCATTCTTTTTCATAAAAATGGCAGCCTTCAACTCCGTCGTTTGAGTTAAAAGAATAGGATCAGTGTACGTCTCAGATGTTTCATCTGGCTCTGTACCATCAATGGTGTAACGCACTGTTCCCTGAACACCTGGCTTAACCGCAATAGACACCTGCAAGGAATCGATAAACTCATTGAAGCGATACTCGTGCGTGTACGTTCCGTAAGTCTCTTGTTTATAATCCGGTTTATTTTCACCAATGGTATTAATTGTGATTGGAGCTCTTGACACAGGAGCCATCACCATGGATGTTTCCAACCAGTTACCACAACTACATCCGCCACCTGCTTCGGGCGAAAGCACCATTCCCTGAGCGGGTATCGTACTCAACCAACAATCAGGTCGCAGGCGCTCCCACCTGGAAAATTCACGGGTATCAAAATTGAACTGGGTGACACTTCCGCCCCGATAGAAAATTGATTGTTCTGTTAACGCATACGATGCACAACCATGACCAGATTTTGGCACATTGATATCTTGCACTTCACCGGAATTCAAATTATAAATAACAGGTTTAACAACCAGCCTGTTTTTCACAATGGCAGGACGAGAGAAATGACCACCATGGTTGCCATGAAACCATTTCTGCTCTTTCTCCCAAAGCAAATCTCCACTATTCGTATCGTAAGTATATACCTTATATTTCCCATCATAAGAAGATACAATAACCAGTCTGTCAGAGCCGGCAGCCATTGAATACATAGATATTCCAGGCCTGTTATTTATTTTGCGTCGCCACAGCCTTTCACCTGTTTCCTCATTAATAGCAACCAGCCATATCTTCTTAAAAATATCATCTCCTCCTCTATGCAATTCCGACAGCTTCACATTTGATGTCTCCACAAAATAAATAGCCTTGTCATAATGTGTAATTGTTGAATTGATAATATAACCCCGGGGCTGATAACTCCAAAGTTGTGTTTCTCCCTTTGTATCTTTGGCAAACAGATCGTAACTCAATACTTTATTGGTATTTTCGCCTGTTTGAGCATCATACCATCCTTCGCTGCCCCCTCCATGAAAGTTCGTATAAGAGGCCCCTTCTGGAATAGACGTCCCAATAATTTTATCATTTATCACTGCAATATATCCCCAATCACGTTGCTCTTTGGCAAGCGGAATAATGGCCGCAATATCACCCATAAGCTGATCGACTTTCACCAGGTTATGTTTTATTACCATGTATAAATATTGCTGTCCGGCCGCCCAGTTGGAACAGTCACGGTGTATATTCATTCGGCGAAATCCTGAAAAATCTCTTGACCACAAAATAGTACCATTGTATACATCCAGTGCTGCTACCCGTTCATTGCCTTGCATAAACATACGCCCGCCGACCGCTAAAGGAGATGGTTTACGTCCGTTTCTATCTGTTTGAAAGCGTGGTCCCGGACGGCCCATCCACTGAATCTCAAAATCTTCAGAGTTTGTTGACCCCCAAAAGCTCTCCCCACCAAAAGTACTATTATCGGCTTGTGCATATTGGTGCGTCCAATCACCGGCTATTTCAAAAGGAAGCTTTTTTAAGACCAACCGGTGATCATCCAACTGATGAATCTCTACCTGCCAATCCAGGTTTGAATCTTCCAACCACTCATTATTTACATCATCCACGATCGCCATCCCTTGAGGAGCTATCAAACGAATAATTTCATCCGCAGAAATTGCATCGTCAGAATTAACCCAGACCAGGGTAGCTAGTTCAGATGCGACTGGCAAATCATTTAAATCATCTACTTCCTCAATACTTAGTTTTTTTCCATAGACACCTGCTGCCTGCCACTTTTCCTGACTTTGACGTACCGATCTTTTTTGATCCCCAAAAGCAATTACATCCATTGCTGAATACCTCGCTAATTCAACCGGTAAGTTTTCATTCTCAAGACCAACTACAAAGGCCAACCCTGTTTTAATATCTGCCTCATTTATCAGCTCGTTAATTATAGATCCTGATTTTTGATGAGTTGAGCCAAGCTCTGTAAAATCGATTGATTTGCGCTTATAGTTAAATAAATTATCGTACTCGAACCGGGCAATATATCCATCATCAGTCGTTAACTGGTAGGTATAGATGAAGTCTTTCCGGACCGGAAATTTAACGGTCTGCTTCTTATGAGGTTCCAGGATTTTTTCATGCGTACTAAAACCGGCTGAACTCCAATTTACCTTCACACCAACAGGATAAGCCGTTTCAAAGATTAACTCCACCGAATCAACGGAAATTGCTCTTACGAATGGACCGGATTTCAATTGCAATTTCTTCGCAATATTTTCTGGCTCTGCTTCATCCGCTTTTTCCTCAATGGCAGAGGCTTTATCTATATTTTGTGCAAAGAGTCTATTTTTTTTCGTCCCCGGCTTGAAGCAACTTATTTTACCCTCATTGGTAGACACATATAATGCATTATCAGCTACTGCTAAAGCATACACGGTTCCTTCCACATTTCCTTTCCAGAGAGGTAATCCATTCTCGGGGCTTACCGCATAAACCGTATCTGTTGCCCCAACATACAAAGCACTACCGCTCATAATCAACCGATGTGCCTGGTAACCGCGTCGTAACCACAATAGTTTTTTACTTTTGCGATGATAGGCCGACAATGAGTTATCGGTAAGAATAAAACTGGTATCCCCTTTGATCACCATCTCCTTACCTCCTTTAAACGTCATGTATTCAGGTTCCTCCTCATTCACATACTCTTTAATACTTTTGTGTCTGGATGTTTGCGGATGTATGATGTGTTTATCTGGTGTCACCAACACAAAACAACCACCTGTCCCAGGCAGACTCCCTCTTTTCTCACCATCCGGTTTATTAAAAAACACAGGAGCAATCCTCCCTTGCGGTTGAATCAACATCGTTCCGGTAGAAGCCATGGCCCCTTCCATTGTCATATTTTCCAATTCCTTCACATAACAACCTTCACCTTCCGGTTTCCCATTTTCCAGGTTGATGGCACAGAAATAACTCTTCTTCCAGGGTAGCAATGAAGCGCCAAAATACACTTTTTCATCTTCCACCAACACACCTGTTCGAACGGGCCAGAAAGAGATTAACCGACCATCATTCAAAACTAATCGCTCCTGATCAGGCACCGGTGAGTATTTCCATTTCAGTTTGGCATTATCCGCATCTATACAATAGACAAACCCATCATCTGAGCCAAAATAGAGCCGACCTCTATAGAACACCGGTGAAACACGCACAGGACCGCCTGTAGTAAAGCTCCACTTCTCTTTTCCATTGCTTGTATTTATACAATGTACGGCATCATCTGCTGACGATGAGTAATACAAGTTATTGCCAACCACAATGGGGTAATAAGCCAGGTCGTAATCACGCATGGACGGAAGTGGTCCGCTTCGGGCATAACTATCTTCTTTAGCTGGCCCGTACCATGCAGGAACCGGTTCTTGTGGAGCTTCATAAGTCCAGTTCAACTCCAGTTTTTCTAAGTCCAGTTCAACCACCGAAGTACCACTGCGGAAGTTATCATTTTTAAATTGTGGCCAATCGTTTGGTGTGGCTTCTTTACTGGTACAGCCATTCATAACAACCAATATCACAGCAATCAGCCCGCTCATCCATGGTAGTTTACCAGCCTTTAACTTCAGTGTATTGCAGAGAGATTTCATCTAATAGATTTATATAATTCGACCTTCTTTCATTTCAATTTGACGCGTAGCAAAAGTATCAGCTTCGGGCCCATGCGTTACCATCACCACAGTTCCTCCTTCAGCTTTAAACTCATTGAGGTAACGCAATACTTCAGCAGCATTCTCCGGATCCAGATTACCTGTTGGCTCATCAGCCAAAATAACCTCAGGCTTAACAATCATGGCACGCGCCAGACAAGTACGTTGCTTCTCACCAACAGACAATTCAGATGGTTTATGGTGTAAGCGATGATCGATTTTTAACCGTTTGGCCACCTGCTGCACTTCATCATTACTAAAAGAAACGCCCTTCAATTGGTTTGATATTAAGATATTCTCAGCCACAGTAAGGTAAGGCATGAGGTAGTAGGACTGAAACACAAACCCAACTT
>JAEINY010000312.1 GCA_016342595.1 Marinilabiliaceae bacterium | reverse complement strand
GTGCTTTAGCCTGCTTTTATTCGGTATGGCTCAAAATGAAAAAACCTGTAAATCAAACGATTTACAGGTTTTTGATACTCTTTGAATCTTAAAGTGTGATCCCGAAGGGACTCGAACCCCTAACCTCTGCGGCCGTAACGCAGTGCTCTATCCAATTAAGCTACGGAACCGTGTTGTTTGTGAACCACTTCGCGATTGCTATCGTGACTCAAATGCGGTGCAAATATAGGGAATTTTCTTGTTATCTTCCAAATTTAATTTGGAGAAAATTCCCTTTGTAGCTCAGTGTTTACGGGCAATATTAAGAATATGAGTGTTTTGTGGTGATGAAAAATTATTTAATTTTTTTTGAAAAGATCTTCCATTTCTTCCAGTGTCTTTCCTTTGGTTTCGGGAATCATTTTCCAAACGAAGAGGGCAGATAGGATACTCATCACACCGTAAAAGAGGTAGGTGAGTCCGCCGCTGAACTCCATCATCGCCGGATAGGTAGATGAAATAAAATAGTTGGCGGCCCACTGCACTGCAACTGCTATGGCAATAGCCCTTCCCCTGATTTTATTGGGGAAAATTTCGCCGATTAATACCCAGCAAATTGGGCCCCAGCTCATCATAAAAGAGGCCGTGTAGATGATGATAAAAACCAGCGTACTGATACCAATGATATTAAAGAAGGACAGCATGCCAATGGCAATCATTCCAAATGCCATACCGATGGATCCGGTGATTAAAAGAGGTTTACGGCCCCATTTGTCCACTGTCAGAATGGCAACCACGGTGAAGACCACATTTATAAGTCCCATCACAATGGTTTGAAGCATGGATGCGTCTTTGGCAGCCCCCATACTTTCAAAGATGCGGGGTGCGTAGTATAAGGCCACGTTAATACCAACAAACTGTTGGAACACGGACAGCAGGATACCAATCACGATCACCTTCCAACCATAAGAAAGCAGTTTACCTGATGATTGTTGCACGGTTGTTTTAATGTCATTTAGGATGGTTTGGGCCCGTTCTACTCCATTGATACGCTCCAGGATGGAAAGGGCTTTCTCGTTTTGATTGTGCATGGCCAGGTAACGTGGTGTTTCGGGCACAAAAAAGAGGAGTAGGCCAAAAATAGAAGCCGGAATGGCTTCCGACATAAACATGTAACGCCAGCCGATAGAGTTAATCCACTCCATGGATTGCCCCTTGGCGATGGACCAGTTTACAAAATAAACCACCAGCATACCAAAGATGATGGCAAACTGGTTGAAGGAAATGAGCCGTCCGCGAATATGTGCCGGAGCGATCTCGCTAATGTACATTGGACTGATGGCTGAAGCTAATCCCACACCGATACCTCCAATGATTCGATATAAATTAAATGTATAGAGTAGGCCCAGTGTTACCTTCCCTTTAGTGAAAAAGAGAAATTCTGGTTGGCCGGATCCCAACGCAGAGATGAAGAACAGGACGGCAGCCACGATCAAGGATTTTTTTCGCCCCAGTCGTGATGCAAAAAGACCTGATATGGCCCCTCCGATAATACATCCGATTAAGGCACTGGAAACGGTAGCGCCATGTGCCAGCGAGCTTAAGTTTAAACTATCAATGAGAAAGGCTTGAATGGATTTTTCTGCCCCTGAAATAACTGCTGTGTCATAGCCGAATAGTAAGCCTCCTAAGGTGGCCACTAGGGTGAGCAACATGATGTAACCTAGACTTTGTTGATTTTTCATAAATCCGGAATTAAGAGCTCCGTTCCACAAAGGAATAGAAACCTATAGTACTATTAGTTTTGTTTTATGATCTAAATAAAATACTCCCGGAGACTGCCTATTGATAAAGTTCTGCTGGTGTGTTTGAAGTTTGAAGGGGCCTCCGGGAATAGTTTGATTAGATGTATAGATTGATTAACTGTTCGAAAAGTTCTTGCTTACCGCTCGTCAAAAGTGGTTCTCCTGATTCTTTGGCGATGGTTCTTAAATCTTCCAGAGAAAGTTTACCTGCTGCAAATTCAGACCCTTTGCCAGCCGAGAACGAGGCATAGCGCGTCTCTTTCAATTTCAGGTAATTGCTGTTGGTCAGAATGTCATTGGCAATCAGCAGGGAACGGGCAAATGTGTCCATCCCCGATACATGGGCAATGAAAATATCTTCCAGATCGGTTGAGTTTCGACGGGTTTTAGCATCGAAGTTAATACCGCCACCTTGAAAGCCGCCTGCCTGGATAATTACCATCATGGCCTGTGCCGTTTCGTAGATATTGGTAGGGAATTCATCGGTATCCCATCCGTTTTGATAATCCCCTTTGTTGGCATCAATACTGCCCAGCATGTTGGCATCGGCAGCACATTGCAACTCATGTTCAAAGGTGTGTTGAGCCAGGGTAGCATGGTTGACTTCAATATTCAGTTTGAAATCTTTATCCAAGCCATAATGACGTAAGAAACCGATCACTGTTTCGGCATCTACATCATATTGATGCTTGGATGGCTCCATCGGCTTAGGTTCAATGAAGAAGTTACCTTTAAAACCATTCTTACGGGCATAGTCACGTGCCATGGTCAGGAATTGGGCCATGTTCTCTTTTTCCTGCTTCATGTTGGTGTTGAGCAGTGACATGTAACCTTCACGTCCTCCCCAGAAGACATAGTTTTCCCCACCCAGGGCGATGGTTGTATCAAGCGCGTTCTTAACCTGTGTGCCCGCATGTGCCAATACATTGAAATCAGGATTGGTGGAGGCGCCATTCATGTAACGTGGGTTAGAAAACACATTAGCGGTACCCCATAGTAGTTTTACACCGGTCTCTTTTTGATATTGCTGGGCGATGGGGATAATTTGAGACAGACGCTCTTCAATTTCAAATACCGATCCATCACCTACCAGGTCAGTGTCATGAAAACAGTAATAGGGGGCACCAATCTTTGTGAAGAATTCGAATGCGGCATCCATTCTGGCTTTGGCCTTATCTAATTGAGTACTGCCTTTATCCCAGGGAAATACTTTAGTTCCCGGTCCAAACGGATCGCCACCTTCGCCGCAGAAAGTGTGCCAATAGGCAATTGCAAAACGCAGGTGTTCTTTCATGGTTTTGCCGGCAATGACCTGCTCCGGATTATACCATCTAAAGGCCAATGGATTTTTAGATTCCCTTCCTTCGTATTCAATTTTCCCGATACCAGGGAAATACTCATTTTTTATTGAAGATTTTGTCATTGTAGTGTGTTTATAAAATTGTTATGGTTGTGTAATTGTCTGTATCAGATGTGCCGTCAATGAAGATGTCGAATTCACCTTTTTCCAAGCGTTTGTTGCCGTCCATATCAATGAGGGAAAGATCATCTTTGGTCAGCTCAAAGGAGATCTGCTGTGATTCACCGGCTTTAAACTTAATGCGCCGGAAGTGTTTTAAACTTTTAATGGGTACCGGTACACTGGCTTCCTTGTCCTTGATGTAGAGCTGTACGACTTCGTTGGCGGGTATGGAGCTATTGTTCGATACCGTTACTTTAACTTCAATCTTTTCACTTGAAGTGTAACTTTTTTTTGCTGTTTCTGGCTGACTATACTTGATATCGGCATAGCTTAAACCATGGCCGAAAGGATAGAGTGGCTCTTTACGGAAATAGCGGTAGGTGCGACCTTCCATGTGGTAATCTTCGAAAGGAGGGAGGTCATCCACCGATTGATAAAAAGTCACCGGCAACTTACCGCCCGGATTATATTTCCCAAAAAGAACATCTGCAACAGCTTGTCCGCCTGCCTGTCCGGGGTACCATGCTTGTAAAATGGCATCCAGGTTATTGTCACACCAATTGTAAGACATGGCACTACCGCTGGTCGATACAAATATTACTGGTTTACCGGTCGCTTTTAGTTTTTTCAGAAGTTCAAGTTGTACCTGGGGCAGTTTCAGATGTGTCCGGTCACCGCCCTTGAAACCATCCACTTCTACCGGCATCTCTTCGCCTTCCAACCGGGGTGAAATTCCACCCACAAATACGATAACATCTGAAGAAGAAACTTCTTCCAATAATCTATCCGTATCACGCAGGGTAGGAGAGCTCCATCTTAACTGGCAGGAAGAGATCCACTCGTTGTGGCAACTATATTCCACTTTCAGCCGATATTTTTTACCCTTTTGTAAAGCTATTTCCTTTGGTTTGTCTTTAGTTGCTTTATCCTGACCGTCATAGATAACTTTACCGTCAATCGCTACTTTCGCAAATCCGCCAACTGTCAGGGCATCAAAATGGAAGGTAGCAGATTCTGCAGGTGTTAAGGTAGCCGAATAACGAACCGACCAGTCCTTTTCAGGTAATAAGGGATGAGGTGCAGCTCCGCCCCAGTCAAAGTCAATATAGGAAACGGTTTGAGTCACCAGTGGTGAACCATTTAGATCCGGATTGTTGAAGTATTCGGCTTTCACACCTTTCTTGCCAAATACGGAGGACGGCAGACCATCCCATAGTATACTGTTATCAGCCAGGTTGCAGCCTTTATGATAGTATACCTGGGTATGTTTGGATACCGTTTCACGGATACCTTCCAGTATTGTGGATCTGTAACTGGGCGTTCCAAAATAGTTGCCCATCATGTATTGACGGTCGTTGGCATGTGGTCCGATTACAGCAATTTTTTTGATTGATGTAGATAATGGCAATCTGTTTTGGTCGTTTTTTAACAGTACCATGGATTGACGCGCTACTTCTAAAGCCAGCTGCTGATGTTCTTTTGTTTCCAGTTGTTTTGGACCCAATTCGGAAAATGGTACCTGGCTGATGGGATCAAACAATCCTAATTTAAAACGTGCCATGAAGAGGCGTTTTAAAGCAGTATCAATTTCTTCTTCACTGATTAAGCCTTGTTCAACGGCCTTAGGAAGATGACTGTAGACAGAACCGCAGTTTAAATCGCATCCGGCTTTAACAGCTAATGCTGCAGCTTCCTCTGCTGTAGGCACTATGTTGTGGAACTTATAGATGTCATACACGGCACCGCAATCGGAAACCACATAACCATTAAAACCCCACTTCTCCCGGAGGATTTCTGTCAATAAGAAAGGACTGGCAGTAGCTGATTCACCTAAATAACGATTATAGGCCGACATGACCGATTGGGCATTGGCCTCTTTAATGGTCGCTTCAAATGCCGGCAGGTACGTTTCCCAAAGATCCTTAGGATTGGTATAAGCATCAAAGCGGTGACGGTCTGGTTCCGGTCCGCTGTGAACGGCATAATGCTTGGGAGTGGCAACCACCTTCAGGTAGTTGGGATCATCTCCTTGTAATCCTTTGATAAAAGCCACGCCCACACGGGATGTCAGGTAAGGATCTTCGCCATAGGTCTCCTGGCCGCGGCCCCAACGTGGATCACGAAAGATATTGATGTTGGGCGACCACATGGTGAGCCCCTGGTAGCGACCTCTTTGACCATTTTGGATGCTCTGGTTAAACTTGGCCCGTGCTTCCGTACTGATGACATCGGCCATCTGCTGAATGAGAGCCGGATTCCAGGTGGCCGCTAATCCAATGGCCTGAGGGAAAGATGTGGCTGAACCGGCACGCGCCACGCCATGCAAACTCTCGTTCCACCAATTGTATTCAGGTATTCCTAAGCGGTCAATGGCGGGAGCTACATCCAGCATTTGTGATGCTTTCTCTTCCAGAGTCATGCGATTCACTAAATCATTCACACGCTGCTCCATGGGTAGACAAGGATCCTGAAACAGGAATTCATTGTTCTGCCCATGCAAAGTGAAGTGGGTCATGATAATAATAGTGAGTACAATAAGATGTTTCATGGTGCCTTAAATTATAAGTTATTGATATGTTGTTTCCAGTTGGTATAATGTTCGGCAAGGTTTTGACTTACCGTTTTATCGGGTTCAATCACTTCTGATTTCTTCAGTGAAGAAAAGGCTTCCTCCAGTGAATTATACAATCCCGCACCAAAAGCTGCGCCCCTGGCTGCTCCCAGTGCCCCATCGGTTTCATAAAGCTCAATGGTGGAACCCGATACATTTGCCAGTGTTTGACGGAATACCGGACTGAGGAACATATTCGCTTTGCCGGCCCGGATCACCTTTGTTTTGAT
>JAEINY010000311.1 GCA_016342595.1 Marinilabiliaceae bacterium | reverse complement strand
ACATTTTTCCTTGGCGTCTTGGCGTCTCGGCGGTTTAATTGGCTGGGTGTCGAACCCTTTAAGTGGTGAATCTAAATGGATTAATTATATTTAAAAGGCTCTGTGACCGTTTCCTTTTCCTGAACTTTGCGCTCTCCGTGTAACACTTTTTTTTTAAAAACGCATCTTCCTACAATTATCAATTCTTCCCCAACGCTTATAAATCCCGTACCATTTCTCTCTCATATGAGAAATACATTTGCTGCAGATTCAAGACCCAACAATAGATTTAAAACATCAAACATATGAAAGAGACACCACAATACGTACAACTGTTTAATGAGCTATCAGAACAGCCGGGATGCAACACGGAAAAGTTCACCCAATTGTATCAGCTGATCCGAACCAAAAGTGAAATGGAGACCGAAGGTGACAAAGTGAGTAACCAGAAGCACTTTTTCATCATCCTTAACCGCGTTATTGGTCAGCTCCCTCGCTACTATGATAGTTTGCACGAATTGGTAGAACAGGATACTTACGCAGAAGATTTTCGCGCCAAGCTTTTGAATCATCTGGATGATCATTATGGCCCGGATAACATCCATCGTCTGGTGCTTGACTTTGATACCCCCCAAACGCTGAAAGATGCGTTTGACAAAATGTATAACAACCTGTTTGACCAAAAGAAAAGGTATCAAATAACCCATCTCTATGGTGATGATACCGACTTCCTTTTTGATAATTCCTTAATGGATCCGGGTGAAGGTATCCACTACTTTTTTGAAGAAAAGCAGAAAGATGGTTCATATATCTCTTACCAAAATGATGAAAAAACAGAGTTGAAACTGTTCGATGCATTGGTGGCAAATGACCAATGGCGCGAAGAGGTAGTTGAATACCTTCGCCTGATCAATGCCATTCATTATTCATTGGGCAGTGAGGACGACATGCGTTACCCCGATCAGCGCATTGTGTTTGAATCACCCATCCAGGCTTTATTAAAGTACAGTTCTCAATACATTCCATTACTTTGTGATTGCTATGCCGTTTATGACAAGTGGCATGATGTATCGGCCATGCGCATTGCCTACGAGATGCTGCCAAACCTGCATCCCGATGCCGATGAGATGATTTATCTCTATGCGGCTGCCTATGGTCGTGCTTTGGGCAACTATGAGTTAATCGACACATTTGAGGATAAGATCCTCCGGAAACTGGATGAACCAGACTTCCGTCAGCGCTTTATCCGGATCCTGGCTGCCGATGACGTGGCTGCCTCTATTGCCATCAGCTATGAGCGCCGACACCTGCGTGGAGAAGATTTGCGCGATGAGCTTGACCTGAGGTATTGGGATGAAGATTTTGAAGAGAACCGACTGGGTAAATACCTTAAACATGTTTGCTCTAAAGAAGAATATGACGAGCTGGAAGAGCTGTACACTAATACCATGGATGAGGCCATTGACGAGCCTGAATGTGCCATCATCAATGTATTACCACCTGACCTGGCCGAGATTACCGGAGTTAAACTGAACGACAGAGGGGAGGAAGAACAAGAGGTGACACCCGCAGCCTCGGTTATTTTCAATACCGACCAGGCCACATTCTGGAAATTCAGAGATAAAGACTTCCTGATTGCCTGCGACGAGGGCTGGATTCGTCTGATCGACTTCCAGGACCGAAAACAATTTACGGTACGTGAATTAACCACGGATGAAGAAACCGTTATCCACCTGTTGACCACAAAAAATGCACACGATAAGAGTCCGGTACACTTTGTGACCTACTCCAACGGATTAATCCAGGGATGGCACATGGCCTCGGCAAAAGATAAATTCCGTATCCGGGCTAATGTGGATAAACTGTTCCTCTCGGCAGACGGCTCCAGGCTGGCATTTATCGTAGACGCAGAGAATGATTACCAGGAAATACCAATTACCGATGGTAAGAAAATCGATATCGACCTGAGGTACGAAAAAGCAGGTACTTTTATTTGCTTCGATGTAGCTTCACTGACGGAAATCAGCCGCTGGATGCTGAATACCGAATCTTATGTTGATCCTGCATTTACACCAGACGGAAAATATCTGTTTACCGTAAACGGAGAGGAAGATGAAATTGGCAATAATGACCTCCTTCAAAGGGATGTGATGACCGGCGAGGTGGTTAAGAGTCATTCCGGCATTGGTGATTACGGGATTATGAATATAGACATCACACCTGACGAAAAAAAGCTGATCGCTGATAAGAGAATGTTCTCCCTTCCGGAAATGGATTTTATTACCAACCTTCAAACCTATGATTTTGGTAAGCCCTTTATTTCGTCCAACAGTCAAATGATGGCTATGCAGGGAGGAACGGCATCCACAGAGTTTTCATTTGCCTTTACCAGCTTAGAGAACGGTCAATACGAAGGTGCCATCTATTTCGAAGAAGATTCCCATGGCGGCGACATCGGCTTCTTCAGTCCGTGTGGCAACTGGTTCTGCTCCATTTTGAACGATGACCTGCATATTTGGGACCTGAAAGCCATTTTGGCAAAAACACCTAATGAAGAACTGGAAAAATTTGAGATAGACTTCCCTACAGTCGGTGTGCTGATGATGGATGGCCCATTCATTCACAGAATAGAGCAAGCTAAAAGTAACTTCATTAACGAAACTCAGAAAATACAGTTTCAACAGCTCGAACATGGTGAGTTCATGGCCAATATTTCGCCAGCCCAAGCATGTGAAGGTCGTGAAAAACAAACTTTTTCAGATGTCGTTTTGTTGCGCGAATGCAATGCCTTGGTGCCACAACCGGGAACGATCATGGGCGTTAAGCTGTTGCCAATGGCCAAAGGTCTTCAGCAGTTCTGCGATGTAAAAGTAAAAATATCCTTCCCCGAACGCCAGGATTCCGAAACAGGAGAAAACATCTCATCTATCCAGTGGTACCAGGAGATCAACCACAACGAACCGGTATTCATCGGCTGGCAGTTTAAAGATGAGCAAGAGTTCAAACCCGGCACCTGGATGATTGAGGTGAGTAACATGGAAGACAGCACTTACCTGTTCCGCAAGATATTTGCTGTGGAAAGACCATTTACCAAGGTGGATTACAAAATCCATAAAACCTTCTGCGGCTTGTATTCCGATGAATCCTTACCACAGACACCGGTTAGCGAAAGCCGCACCATCATGGGAAAACCCGGAATTTCCTTTGGATTAAAATTTAAATTTGAATGTGAAGACCTGGAAGCTCCTTATAAGCTTGAAGGGGAAATGGAGCACCCGCCGTTCCACAATTTAAGCACCGGTGAACTCACTACCCTAACCACCCGTAAGTTCAAATTGAATAATGGTAATGGTATTGGTTTCTTCCAACGCTTTAGCAACGAAGAGGAGGTAACAGAAGGAAAGTGGATATTCCGCATTAAAGATCCCGCACTGAACACCGTTATCATGGAAGAGGAACTGGAAATTGTCTCGCCTGATTCGGTGGGTGAACCCGAGTTTGAATTGATCGATTCAGGGCTGTATACTTCAGATGAGAAATTCAGGCTCTTCGCAAATTATCCGACCGCTGAAAAACTGGAACTTGCCAACAGTGACGACACCCTTACCCTGGATGAAGGAATGGTATTTGGATGTAAGTGCCACTTTAAAAATCTACTGGGCAGCAAACGTCTGGCAGCTATGGTATACCATCCGCCTATTAAATCCTTATTTGGAGAAGACACCGAAGAAGATTTCTCATTTGATCTGACAGACGACCAGGCTCTTTTCATTGGATGGGTAATGGACAGAACCAAATCAATGGTGGAAGGCGAATGGACCATCAAAGTATGGGAAGACGAAGTGGATGAAGAGGAAACACCAGTATTTGAAAAGTCATTTATCTTAAAAAATGGGTCATCCGAATAATGCCTACTTAAGGTGTAAATTGATGAATAATAAAGAGTCAGTTTATATGTGGAATAGACTTGCAGATACACATATTTGACTTCGTCGATTAACAATTCTGAAGAATTAAAAAATAACAATTAACAGTAAATAAAAATGCGAAATAACATACAAAAACACCTGTTGGCCATAGCATTCATCCTTTTTTCACTGACCAGCATCAAAGCTGTTGAACCACAGGAAATGGGTAAGCACGCTTTCAAAATTCTAAAAAACTTCAGCAAGTGGGATACTCAGACTTATTTGAAACAAATCATGTCTCTTGAAGAAATTCACCAGTTAGCCAAAAATAACCAACTGGTTAAAGAAGAGAGGGCACGCAACAAAATACAGAGTTTAACAGAAAAAAAATGGCACGGCGAAATTATTGATGATTACATGGAAGTGAGAAAAGATGCAGCCCGTAAAGGTATTGAATGGCGAAAAATCAAGTACCTGGACTTCATTTATTCTATAGAAGGGGATGATGGTATAACGATTTGTAAAGGAGAGCTCTTTTTTAAATACAAAAAACGCGCTTTCTCTGTAGAAGTAGGATACATCCTGGCCGAGGATGGCTATCGTCTGGTTCAAATCGATGATTTTGATTACAATTAACAGAAATCCTGAAACAAAACAGAGTTGTAATCTTCATAAATGAAAACTGAAACTTAAAAATCAACCATACACATGGAAGCAATAAGAATTAAAACAGATATACAATCAACTACCAGTCAATTAGCAGCACTAAATGAGTTGTCGTTTGAACATTTTAGTCATTACGACAAAATACATGAACGGGCTAAAAAAGACCATAAAGCTCAGCCCATTGATCTGATGTTCGGGCAAGACAACAAGGGACATTTCGAGCCGCTGAGATGGGAGGCGCAATCATCTGAACTGGTTAATGAAATCATGGCTGTTCTACCTCAAAAATTACAGCTATTACCTGAAGAGCATGCTCAAACGGAGATAACCTTCTTCACCCAAGCCTTTAAAAAACCGGAGTGCAAAAAAGCCATCATTACCTGGCTGAAGCGCGTGGCCGTTTACAACTTTGGCGTTTACTCCAAAACCATGCTGTATCCGGATAACACACCGGTGGGATTTTGGGCCACTATTTTACTGGGTATTCACCACCCGGAAGAAATGACAGTTGTGACCAACTTTATTTCCTCGATGAATCTCCCGAATTTCTATAAAAAGAAATGGGACTACAACGATTCTCTTTACGGTTTTGAATTACCGGGAACCATTGCTGCCTGTCATTATATCTACCGCACACAAGGATGGAACCATGAAACATTAAACCTGTTGTGTACACAAATCATACATTACTGGTATACCATATCCGATGTATTCCCGGGTTTGCTTAAAGTGATCAATCCGGAGAAGTACCTGTTGGAAGCTGATCACCTGGAGCAATTTTTATCCCTATTCAAAAAATGCCATAAGGCCCTTATTGAAGAACGTTCCCAGGGTGATGTTGTACAGATTGTAGAAAACATATTCCCACTCATGATGGACGGCGATCAGTTGGAAAGCATTAAAGAGGGATTGATTGAAGAACTTGTTTAATGGTGATATTCAAACTTTATTAGCTTAAGATCTGTTAAAAACGCAGGAAAGGCACGCGGAGTTCATACCCGGCGTGCCTTTGTTTTGAATAAGTTGGCTATTGAGTTCACTTTGAAATAAGGATCATCTTTTATTAAAAAACTCTGTGCCCCTTTCCTTTTTCTAAACTTTGGGCTCTCCGTGTAACACTTTTAAAGAAACACCAAGAGGATATCTTATGCCTTGCTGTATTAATGGTATAATAATCCTCTGTGCCCTGTTGTCTTTATTTTAACCACAGATTCCACGGATTTCACAGATTGTTTTCCGTCGGAAAACAGAATATTTGTGATAATCTGCGTAATCTGCGGTTACTTTTTTTGTACGACGTGTCTTTTTGTAAATGCGATTGTCCTGTAGATTATTTCCTCACAATTCCAAAGGGGCTACTAGTACGATAAAGAGAGAAGGATCAAGCAAAGAACCCCTTAGAGACGCATTATTAACCGGCACCAATGGTATTCCGGTCATCCCCTCCCCTACATTTTAACAAACCCCACCGAATATTGAAGGTACGAGAGTGTTCATAACTCTGTGTCAAGCTAAAGTATAAAAAATATATTTTCGCATTATGACAAAAGAATTTGATTACA
>JAEINY010000310.1 GCA_016342595.1 Marinilabiliaceae bacterium | reverse complement strand
TAAAAAATATTCCAACGCTTTTAAATCGTTACCCAAAAGATGAAAAACACTACCCAGACTGCTATAACAATGGACCAATCCTCTTCTATCTTTAAGCTCAGTAAACAGATCAATCGCTTCCTGAAAATACGCCAATGAGCGATCATACTGTTCCTGATATTTAAATAACAATGCCAGATTACACGAAACCGATGCTAATCCCCTATTATTATCTAACTTCTTAAAAGACAAATAGGATTTTTTATAATAGCGAAAAGCCTCATCATAATTTGCTAGTTCAACTTGAATAATCCCCATGTTATTGGCTAAATCGGCAATTGCAGAAGAATCTTTCTCCTCATCATACAGAGCCAATGCCTTATCGTAATGCTCCATGGCTCTTGAATAGAGCTCCCAATTCACGTAAATAATTCCAATATTCTGATGACATTGAGCGATCCCCAGGTTATTCCCCAGTTGACGCTCCAAATCTAATGAAGTCTCATACGCCTCCAATGCTTTTTTATAATCCGGTATATAAGTATAAATCAATCCAATATTATTATATGAAGCAGCTAAACGAGCCGTATCACCTATTTCTCTAAAAGCACTTGAAGCATCAGCATAGGCAATGCGTGCCGAATCATAAGATCCTTTGTAAAAAAGTGCTTCCGCCAAACCAAAATACCCCAATCCTAATGGTGCATAATCATCTAATGAGCTCCCCACTAACATCTCTTTGGCCAGGTAAAAAGCACTATCCGGATTTTCAGGGGCTAAATTAACAATAGTGAGATAGGCATTTTTCACCTCTTTGGAGTATAGCTTTGATTCATTGCAAAATGCCTCAATTACATAAAGCTGCGCAAAGCATATGAAAAGCAGGAAAAGAAATTTGCTATCATTTTGGTAAGGCTTCATCTGGAAAATTTTTATAAAAATAGGACTTATCCGCACAGAAAAACATGTTATCAGCTATCTAGTCAAAAATAAAAAGCCGAAACAAATTTCGACTTTTAAGATATTTAACGAAAATAGTGGCTAATTAAATTCGGGTGCCGGTTTATTGGTTATCTTTTCCACAGCTTGTTTAAAAACTTTTAATAATTCGGGCGTATCAGGCTCCAAAGCCGCTTGAGTAGAAGGTACTTTTGTTGAAGTAGCTAACTGCACTTTCCCGGTAAATCCTTTTTCCTCGGATACATACTGGTAATATTTAATTAATTTTTCAGCCATGACTTACTTTTTTAGTTTGTTAAAAAATTCTTCATATGCTTCCAAATAAGGTTTAACCTCATCTCCCCATATATGCGGTGGTTGTATTTTCCATTCGCAATGATCATCCCCTTTACCAACACATAGCGGTTCAATAGCGACCAAAGGCTTTCCAAAGAAAGCAGTAGCCCATCCGGATGCATAACCCACCAACGACCAACAAACGGGCTCCCTGGAAGGTTCATGATAAAATAGATACTGCTCCGCCTCATAAGAATTGGTCCACACACCTGTAAAATAAAATTCCCCCTTTTCACGGTTCATGAAGAACTCACGCGGGGTGGCTCTGACAATTCCCTCATAGGTGTGAATAACAGGCCCCGATGCCAGCAAATCCTGCTCACTATCAAAATTATAAGCTGTTTTCATTTGCAAAAAATCGGCGTAACCATTTTGAAAACCAAACTGTAGGAATATTTTACGCGCTTTATCATACCCTATTTCATTTAAGAGTTTCTCACGTAATAATCCCATCGCATTGGTATCAAACATCACTAAACGGGAATCCTTAAAACTAGTAATTCCTGATTCGAGGTCAAATTTAAGATCGGTTGACAAATTAAAATCTGTTGCTTTCATATAGTATAAGTTTTAGTTCCTGATAAATTTCAGGAAATGATAAATACGAAAGAAGTTATAACAACACAACCCTTTGCTCAGAAACAGAGTTGCATCAATTGAATTCTATGATTTAATTCCCGGGAAATTGAAAATAATTTTTTCAATAATCAGATATGAGGCCTATCGATCCAATTACCTTTTCATACTTTTAACGCTCTACATATTCAACACTTATAAATAAAGCTACGAGGATAAAATTCAAAAATCAAGTTGATTATATCAATTTTTTTTATGAATAATTTGGATAATGCGTTAACCGAAGGAGTAAAAAAACCTGAAGTGAGTACTTCAGGGTTTAAAAGAGGTTTCTGGTGGATTCTGATCATTCCATCGTATCCAACAGTTTATCAAGATTTTAATCAACACCTTAATACTCTATTGTGAAACAATTGCGAAGCGTTATTACACTCTTTTATAACACAAATATGAGACGAAATCATTATTTCGTGTTTTCTTTATCTGCACAGACAAAAGGAGACCATTTAGTAAAATTGTCTGTTTTCATTTTCGGATTGAGAGCACGTTAAACTCTCTTCAGTGCATAAGTGCAAATTAGCACTTATGGTTTCAAAATGCCTAAAAGTGCCCATGCTTCCTGTATCCGAAACAATCATTTGGGAATACAATTGGTATTACCTGCCCTACCAATTCTCTGTAAAAGTAACATGATACTGGTTTTATGAAAAGAAAGTATTTATTTTGCAAAAACTTAAACAGAGATAGACCTAAACCTTTAGCTAAGCAATTAGCTGCTACAAATATCATAGACAAAATCAATGCATTGCCTCATCAAATTTAAAGACGAAATTCATTCAATAGCACTTCCCCGGTTATTCACCAATCCTTTTTATTACACCCCTCACCCATTAAGTATTCGGGCAGTAAAACAGATACAATCAAGTCTTCCGGAGCCTAATCTAAGTGAAAAAGGAAAGATGTATGGTACGCTGGTAGTAAAAACGGTTGATGGCAAGCTGGGTTTTTTGGCTGCCTGCTCAGGTAACGCACAAAAACGCGATAGCCCGATTGCTTTTGTACCCCAGGTCTTTGAGATCACCAATCCTGATGGTTTTTTCAGTTTAGGGGAAGCCGAATTAAACGGTATTAATCAGGCCATAGCCAGTGCAGAAAATTCCCCCCTGCTAAAAACCCTTCAGCAAGACCTGGATGAGGAAATAGCACAAGCACAAGCTATTATTAATGATGCCAAATCGGCTATGGCCAAGGCGAAGTTAAATCGTCAAGCCATACGTCAGGAAGCGGAACACCATCCCAATCATAAACAGATTCTCAATCGGCTTATCAAAGAGAGTCAAACAGAAAAAAGTAATTTCAATAAACTCAAGAAAGAATACAAAAGGCGGGTAACGGAAAAGCAGGAGAATCTTGAACAGCAAATTAAGCAAATCCAGGCCCTGAAGCACAAACGAAAAACGCTATCTGCCCAACTGCAAAAACAATTATTCGACAGCTACACATTCCTGAACGTTATTGGAGAAAGTAAGAGTGCGAGTACACTATTTGGACCTACAACATTAAAAGTTCCTCCGGCCGGTGCCGGCGATTGCTGTGCGCCTAAATTGCTGCAATATGCTTATTGTCATCAATTAACTCCTGTTGCCATGGCAGAATTCTGGTGGGGAGTCTCACCAAAAAAGGAGATACGCAAACACGGCCATTTCTACCCGGCCTGCAAAAGTAAATGTGAACCTATTTTGGGCCATATGCTGAAAGGGCTTGATATTGAATCACAAAAAATACAAGACAAAAAACTGAGCATCGAACTTATTTATGAAGATGATGCAATAGCCCTTATTAATAAACCCGAAGGTCTTTTATCTGTTCCTGGAAAAGAAGAAAACACATCGGTATACTCACAAATTAAAGCTCAATATCCTGCTGCAAGTGGACCGCTGATTGTTCATCGATTAGATATGGCCACATCCGGTATTATGCTCATTGCTAAAACCAAAGAAGCCCATACACACCTGCAAAAACAATTTCTGAATAAAACCATACAAAAAAAATATGTAGCCTGGCTTGATGGTATATTTAAAGAGAGTGCCGGTAGTATTGATTTACCTTTGCGGGTTGATTTAAACGACCGCCCTCGTCAGTTAGTTTGCCACGAATACGGTAAACAAGCCATTACCAAATGGGAAGTAATTGAACGAACCAGGTCGCGTACAAAAGTCTGTTTCTACCCCATAACCGGGCGAACGCATCAATTGCGAGTCCATGCTGCACATCTGCTAGGACTTAATACTCCCATTGTGGGTGATGAATTATATGGAATAAAGGAAAAACGATTAATGCTGCATGCCGGGCAAATTACGTTTCTGCATCCCACAACCACACAAAAGATGACTTTTCAGGCTCCGGAGGTATTTTAAAATAAAAGCCAGATTTTTGGAAAGGGTGCAAATTCTAAAATTATTGAAGTTTCCAATATATTTCCAAAACAACAAGAGGTAATTTTCATTTGACTGAAAATCACCTCTTTTATAAAATAAACATAAAACCAATTTACGAAATTGGTCTTAATCCTGTGTTTTTGGAGACAATTGAAGATTAATTTATTTAGCAACCGACAGTTTCTTTGAGCCAGCATTTTTACCTTCAATAATCAGACTATAATAATAAATACCTGGATGCAAATCATTTGTATTTACATCAACAAATTCAAGCCCTCTTTCAGCAATATCTATGTTTTTATAAATGACTCCGTTGTTGTTGAATATTTGGATGGAAGCTTTTCGTATTTTTTGAGGAATAAAAAATTGGATTCGGGTCGAGCCATTGGAGGGATTTGGAATATTTTGATACAGTTTTGCACCTGAATCTTGTGTAAAAACAGAGGAGCTTGAAGTACTTATTGATTTTAGATATGCGACATCAGCCTCTAATTGCGATATTCTTTCATGATAATTTGTTATAGAGTCCAGTACTTCTGTTAGCAAAGGGGCCAAATCAACCGAAACAGTATTGCCATTTTCAATGCTAATGTTTAATGTGCTTCCCGATAAATTTGCATCGTATAAATTTTGTTCGTCATTGGGCAAAATGGGGCTCAAATCAACGCTGTTTCCATTTGTTATTGAAAGATTATTATCTATTAAGGAAAGCGTTTGTTCATCCGTATTTGACTCAAATCCATCTTGCAGAACACTCAGATCAACGGCGTTTCCATTGGCAATGGATAAACTTGCGCCCTCCAGGCTTAAATTTTGGGCATCCGTATTATCTAAATAAACAGACAAATCAACCGTAGTTCCATCGTTTGTTATAGCCAAAGTATTTCCTGTTAAAGTAAGGTCCTGGGCATCTGTATTGTCCATGTATCCAGATAAATTAACAGAGTTTCCATCGCTTATTAAAAGCGTATTACTTGATAGACTCAGATTCTGAATACCTGATGAAAGCCACTGTGTACCGTTCCAGATATTAAGGAGCGTACTTGTACTATCGTATACCATCATGCCTTCATCGGCAGAAGATAATGAATTGCTAAAAGTTGTTTTTTCAGTACTTGACATACGACTGATTAAAAATCCTTTGTCATTTTCGCCCAGTTCCAGTGAAGCGTTTTGATTCGGCGTGTCCGTACCAATCCCAACAGACATTCGGGTAACCGAAGTGGTACCTCCAATTACAAAACTATTGTCCGATGATACTCTGGCATTAGAACCGATCACACCCGCATATACTCTTTCGCCGTTAATAAGGGCATCATAACCAATACCGATATTATATGAGTTGGTACTTCCGTTACCACCCATTGCAGTGGATGAAAAATCGGTGAATGCGCCTATTAGCACATTGTATTGTCCTTCTCGATTTGTAAAGCCAGTGTAGTAACCTAAGTAGGTATTATAGTTGGCATTATTTAATTCGTTGGTTCTGTTATTATCCCAGCCGGCATAGGCTCCTACAAAAGTGTTGTAATCTGCGTGTTCCGTGTTCGATCCGGATGCTTGACCAATGAATGTGTTGTGATGGCCAACACCTACATCCACCCCGGAAGAATCTCCTAAAAAGGTATTTCTGTGACCTGTTGAGTTGTCCCAACCGGCTTCATTGCCCAAAAATGTATTTCTGACTCCCGTTGTATTGCTTCTTCCTGTCTGGTTTCCTACAAAAGTATTATCACTGGCAGTGGTGTTATTATAGCCGGAATCTTCACCTATGAAAACATTATCGTCACCAGTGGTATTGGAAAAGCCGGCTTCTTCGCCAATAAAAACTACATC
>JAEINY010000309.1 GCA_016342595.1 Marinilabiliaceae bacterium | reverse complement strand
TATAGAAATAAGATTGCGAAATTGGAAAAAGAAGTAATGAATTTGAAAGAATATACAGAATAATAATCTGTTGCTAACATGCTGCCATAAAGCAAAAGGGGGCAGGTGATTATTGAAAGTTTACTACAGGTTTCAATCTCCACCAAAGCTTTCAATTAATTTAAAAAATGAAAAGTTATAAACCAATTAAAAGCTTTGGCTCCTTAGCAATATCAGAAAGCGAATCTGGCAATAATCCCTTTCGTTTTGGCCGAGTTCGTCAACCAACATAAAAAAAATGCACAATACAATCTACATTATATTAATCCTGGCATTGACTTCATGTACAAAAGGAGGTTCAAATGACTTGACAGGCATGAATCTTTTAGGAGATATTAAGAGCATTCATGAGGAAAAACGAGATTATAATGGTGAATTGATGATGACAAAGGAAACTTATTTTACGAACTCCGGTATGGTGAAATCAATCGAATTCTTTTATCCCGAAAACCAAGTTTCAAATAAGTCTATCAATCATTACGATTTTAGGGATCGGTTAACCAAACAAGATTTCATAATGAATGATAGTTTAATGTTAACTCAAGAATACTTGCAGATAAACCCAAATAAGGATTCACTGCTTGCCTATGATTCAAATGGAGATTTAATTAATGTTGCTGTTCTTGAATACAACAATGACAAACAAGTTGTGGAATCAAAACTATTTGACCTTCAAAAAGATTTAATTTATTCAGAGACTTCTATATATGATGCAAGTAGTTGTCTCAAAGAAACTAGAATAAAAAGCCTTGACTCTTCTTCAAACGGTGATATTTATACATACAGCTATGACTCAATGGGAAGAATTCAAACTTTTTCTGTGACAAATTCAATTGATAAATTTGAGTCCATAGAAAAATACATTTACAAAACAGATGAAATGAATAATTGGTTTAAAAAGCAGATAATTTCATCCAAAGGTGAGGTAATAGCTATTGTGACCAGGAAAATTGAATATAAATAACGTCGTAAAACCAATATGCTGGCTTACAATGCACAATGCCTAGATACTATGTTTTTTGCAATTGCTAACTATTAAATTGATAATTAAATGCCTGGAAAACACATTTTCTCCACATTAGTGGTTTTAGTATTAGCTTACTCACATTGTTTCTCGCAGGAACAGATCCTGTATAAGCAGATTGATACGACTAAGTTATTCATGGAACTGCACCAGCCTGAACAGATAGATACAACAAAAAAATACCCTGCCATTGCATTCTTTTTTGGAGGTGGTTGGAATGGAGGTAGTATCAAACAATTTGAGCGACATGCCAACTATTTCGCCCGAAGGGGTATGGTTTGTTTTCTAGTGGATTATAGAGTGAAAAAACGACAGCACATCACACCATTCGAATCATTAAAAGATGCCAAATCAGCTCTTCGCTTTATTCGCCAACACGCGGAAGAATTTCACATTGATACTTCTAAGATTGTAGCATCAGGAGGTTCAGCCGGAGGACATCTGGCAGCAGCTACTGCACTGATAGAGGATTACAATGAAAGTACCGATGACTTGTCTGTCAATTGTAGGCCCAATGCATTGGTGCTGTTTAATCCGGTTATTGATAACGGCCCGGGAGGGTATGGGTATGAAAGAATTGGTGATGAATACAAAAACTTTTCGCCCCTTCATAATATTAGAAAGGGTACGCCACCAACCATCTTCTTCCTTGGAACAAAGGATGTACTGATTCCGATAGAAACAGCTGAATATTATAAGGTAGTAATGGAAAAAGTTAAAAGTAGATGTGAACTGCGCTTGTATGAAGGAGCAGGTCATGGCTTCTTCAATTATAGAAATTTAGAATATTATAAACAAACTGTTTCTGAAGCGGATATATTTTTACAATCGCTTGGCTACTTGAAAAACGACCCGGTAATAAAAATTGAATAAGAATAATTTGGTCTTCGTACGGGGCGTCGCGCTCGTGTGTTTGAAACAATGACAATAACTGCTTCGCAGAGGTAAAGGAACCACGAATTATTCGAATTATACTAATTTGGTTAAAATGTGACTGAAAAGGGATAAAGTAAATAGTATAGGGAAATAGAAATAACAAAAGACTATATCACAGTTAGAGGTTGATGTTTTTACAAAAGACTTACATTCAACCCTATTCAGGGTTGTGACGAAATGCAGTTCTAAGCCCTGAGTTTAAACGAAGGGTATTAAAATTAGTGTGATAGTTATCAAACCACTTTGTGGTTATAAAAGGGTAATCCTGAAAGGATTGAATTTGAATAACCACGGGTGAAACCCGTGGTACAAATCCTTCAGGCACTACAACCCAGAATGGGTTGAATAAATCAACCTCTTATTATGACAGAGCCTAACAAAATTATAAATCACAGAATTTCAGATTTATGTATCTTGTTAGTAAGAATTTGATGAAAGGAAAAAAAGAGATAGCCATACAGTTTGGTCAATCATTGGATAATGATGAATTCAATCTCAGGAAGAAACAGATAGATTGGAGAATTATTATAAAGAAGTTGGATGATGTAATAGTCAACGTTCAAGAAGAAGTAATAAGGGATGCCTGAACTGAGTAAGGGATACGTTTGCTTCGAATCAGGCATGGATTTTTCCGCGGCGCGGATAGAGTATTGTAGAACAGGACAAGTCTTGAGCACCCATTTCCCCGAAGGGGATGTATTTTATGAGGTATCAAATTGTTACACGGAGTTTCAGAGAAAAATAAAAACAATAAGGGTACAGAGTATTTTCATTAGTAGAGTATTAATAATTTTTTTATTAAATTTTAAAGGCTCTGTGAACGTTTCTTTTTCCTGAACTTTGCGCTCTACTATATAGCTCTTTTTTGAGATTTTTATATTCCTCGCAGAGGCGCAGGAACGCAGAGATGAGTATCATTATGTCTTGGTACATTTCTCTGCGCCATAGCGGCTCTGCGAGAGATTTCTTCGCATAATCCGTTCCCCAAGTTATCTCTTCCTTTGTTAGCATGTCAAGGCTTGAGGACTCCGTGTAACACTTTTAAAAAACACAAATACAGTCAGGTTATTCCGACACAATTCCTTAGCGTACTAAACGCTGGATTCAATAGGGCAAGATGGAACCATCAGAGTTGGTTCAAAGCGCTATCTTTGTACCATGAATGAGCACATTGAATTCTCATCCGAAGCAAAAGAAGCCATTAATTTGGTGACCCATACACGACAAAACCTTTATATCACCGGAAAGGCCGGCACGGGTAAGTCTACCCTGCTGGATCATATACGTAACATTCCCGGACAAGAAATGGTGGTGCTGGCGCCAACTGGTATTGCGGCCATTCATGTGAAAGGCGATACCATTCATTCCTTCTTTAAATTGAAACCAGGCTACGAGCTCGACGAAGCCATTCATGTGCCATTGAGTAGGCGGATGAAAGAGAAGTGCCAGGCATTGCAGTGCATTCTGATTGATGAAGTATCCATGCTCAGGGCTGATATTCTGGATGCTATTCATGTGTTTTTACAGCGCTGCCGAAATAATAATGACTGGTTTGGGGGCGTGCGCATGATCTTTTTTGGTGATTTGTATCAATTGCCACCGGTGGTTACTCAAGACGACGAAACACGGTATTATAATTTGTATCAATCGCCCTACTTTTTTTCAGCTCATGTATTTCGTCAACCCGATTTGTTCACGCCGGCTTTTAGCTTGAAACAAATTGAATTGACGAAAGTGTATCGGCAAACAGAGCAAGAATTTATTCATGTATTGAATGCCATTCGGGAAAACAGATGCGAGCAAAAAGATCAGGACTTTATTAATCAGTTGGTAAATAAAAATACGGATGAAACAGAAGGTTCACGAGTCCACCTCATGGGGACCAATGCGCAGGCCTACCAGATGAATACCGCCCGCCTTTCGGACATACAGGAGAATGAGATCTGTTTTCAAGGCATTAAAACCGGAAGTATTGGGAGTTTACAACCCAATGACACGACGGTGAAGGTAAAAGTGGGAGCACAAGTCATGTTCATTAATAACGATCAGGACAAACGCTGGGTAAACGGTAGTCTGGGAAAGGTAGAAGGTATTCTTCAGGAAATGGATGAAGAAAGTGGCGCGCCCATTCAGGTTTTAAAGGTGCGGTTGGAAGAAGGCAAATGTGTAAAAGTATATCCGCATACCTGGGAAATAAGTAAATATGTGTTTGAATACGGCACGTTTAAGCGCGAACCCATTGGGACGTATACGCAAATACCAATAAAACTGGCATGGGCCATTACCATTCATAAATCACAAGGGAAAAGTTTCAATCGGGTAGTGTTGGACTTGGGACGCGGCAGCTTTGCGCATGGACAAACATACGTGGCTCTCTCACGTTGCCGTAGTTTAAAAGGTCTGATCTTGAAACAAGCCATCCAGCCAAAAGACATTATTGTGGATGATCGAATTGTGGAGTTCATGGGAAAATAAGTTCAATGTCTTGTGTGTGATGAACAACTTGACAAAAGTGATCCATTTGCCAGGCACAATACGAAACAAGTCATGCTGACTAATTAACAAAGGTTTCCTATTTATTCTTTCCTTTTCAAGCCATTTAGCTATATTTGGAAGCAGTTAAATGCATGGAAGGGTGCCATTCTTTTTCAATCGCTTTTTTTTATTGATAGCTGTAAAAGTATGTTTTGCTATATGAACCAGATAAAACAGATTCATCCTATTAATAAATCTTAGCAAACAGATGAGTACGATAGAACGATAAAAACTAAGTATTTTTTAAAACAAGGCGAATTATTATGGTAGAAATGTCATTTGAGTATTGGAATAAGCTGGCGGATCAAGTAGTATTGATTAGCTCCTTGTTGGGTGGTTTTTCCATTGCCGTAATTGCCAATTTTTTGGTATCGAATACTAATACCAGATTGTCTGGAAATTTAATGAAAGCCGCGGTCTTAGCTGCCAGTTTCTTTTTGGTTTCTGTGTTTGCCATGACAAAAGTTTTAATGATGACAACAGATGGATTTCCCTTCAAAATAGCAAAAGGAGATTTAATGATTCCATCTGTTATGGGCGTAATAGCATTTTTTTTGGGAATTATATCCTTGATCACGATGATTTCATTAGCCGGGTGGACAAAATCAAAAAATATGGGACGATTCACCACCGCCATAGGCATTATGACGCTAGTTTTAGTCTTATATATGATAACCTGATCAAAGTATGTTAACGAATAAAGCAGCAATGACTGCAGTGAAACGAGTAGATTGTCATAAAGCTTTTGATCTGGTATAGAAGCTCTCACACAAAGAGGGTATAATAAGCTGACAATAACACAAACAATAGGTATGAATCAATTACTATTCATTGTAAAGATATTCTTCTTCACCCTACTTAAAAGACCTCATTTTGTGATACAGATAAAAGAAGGTCTGACTTCACTCCAATCCGGTAAAGTGACTGATCATTTTATTAAGGAGTGTCAGGAAGTAGCCAAGCTTGAAAAAATCCAATACGGCATTATTTATAGTGTAGCAGGGGCCTATGGCAAGCCCATTATTAAAGCTTCAAATGAGGTGTCGCCAATAGGTTTGCAACGCATTCGCAATGTGTGGACGTTTTATTCATAGGATGGGTAAGCTACATGGGTAAAGGTGATAATTGCACTTAACAAAACCGAATCTAATTCAATACAATTTTAAATATGAAGAAAACGATTATAAAGTCCAGCTTATCCTCTCATCAGCGATTAAAAACGAATTTGATTCAGAACATCATCCTTACAATCCACCAGTTGTCAGGAGACGAAGAAGGTAGGCTTAACCTCTTGTGAGTCCAATTGTTGTACCTATTCATTGGATAGTTGTTTTTTTCTTGTTAAATTAGCTTTAGTTTATCCGACAGAAGTCTTCCATAACAATATCCATTGGTTATAGTGCTTTTTTATTTTTTGTTGAACAATAAACAAAACAATCTCATGAAAAAATTCAATCTACTTTTAATTCTACTGGTGTCATTCTGTATGTCTACACCGTTATTTGCCAAGGGATTCACGCCACCGGCAGAATCCAATGCAGTTGTTTATTTTGTAAGGGTATCAGGCTACGGCGGAGCAGTCTCTTTTGAGTATTTCCAT
>JAEINY010000308.1 GCA_016342595.1 Marinilabiliaceae bacterium | reverse complement strand
CTGAAAAACTCACCGTTGTAGGAGGGCATTTTAAAATCGGGAGCCACATTACCCAGTAAATTGGGTTTTAGTTTGATCACGCGCTCCTCCAATTTGCTTAAAAAAGTAGAATCTGCCCAACTTGCTTTACCCGACAAATAATACGTTTCACCCAAATCAACCATCATGGCATCCATACCCATAACCTTGCTGTCATTGGCCATGTTAAACAAATACTGAACCAGGTACTTATACATATCCTCATTGGACTCTGATTTAGTAATGACCTTATGCGCTTCTTTTGATAATGTGTCCGGTATTTGAATTAAGGTTTTGGTAAAGAAACGTTCCAACTTATCCGTGAAAAAAGGAGTTCTTAATAAGCGGTCATCTGTCAAATCGATATTATCGAAGTAATGATCTTTGTAGTATTGATACCGTCTGCGTTGAACCACAGAATCGGGGTTTTGACTACCTACAGGCGCTTCAAACATCGGAACTTCCACTTCTTGAAGCGCTTTTAAAAAGGCTGCCAGGAAAGTATTGGGATGTTGCTTGTAAATTTTCAACCAAATTGACTGAACTTCTTTTGATAAAGCTTGTAATTCTTGTCTATGTTTTTCGGTCGCTTCTTTATTCTCTTTTGAAGCCTGCATCTTTTCCTGAATAACTTTGGCTTCATTTTGTTTTTGGGATAAAAACCGCTGATAATTCAGAAAAGATTGAGATTCCGGGCTTCCGGATATTTTCAAGTGCTGAATAAAATCCGCTTGTGGCGTATTAACTTCAAATTTTTGATCTTCACCTATCAGCAAGTCAAAATAGGTTTTGTCGGGTAGATACACCACGTAAACACCTTGTTTTAGTGATTCATCTCCTTTGAAGACGTACTTATCTGAACCAGGGGATGCATAGGCTGTATCCTGAACAAAAATTTGCTTGTTGAAATAGTATCCGAGAATAAGAGACGTATCCTTTAGTCCTTCAACGCTTACATTAATTTGATGGGATTGGGCAAGTATATTAAAACCGGTAATAAAGCTAATTAATAATACGATGTAACAATATTTCATCATGAATGGAGTTAAAATTTGTTGAATTATTAATTCTTAAAATGATTTTAGTGAATTTTTTTAAAAATATAATTTTCTAAGTTTTTCGAATTTGTTTCATTTGAGAAATCTTTTTTTAAAATATTAATCCGTTTTAGTTTATCTTCAATAGTAAATGATTTATTATATAATTCTTTAATTTTTTCTATCCATTCGATAGGAGAATTAGCCATCACACACCCACATTCTAATCCTGTATTATTTACCATTATATCATTAGCTAAACAGTGTCTGCCATTATATAATGAATAGAGTAATTTCAATTTAATTCCAGTATTTTGAAAAGTATGGAGTAAGATTAGCTGCGCACCTTGAATTATCTCATTCATTTTATCCAGCGAAGGATCAGGAATAAGATCTATAAAGGCAAATTCTTGAGCGAGTTTTAATATTTGTTTATCGGGAGCTTTACCAGAAATAACAACTGGTAATCTTAGTTTACTTAATACTTCTCTCACTAAATATATTGTGGATACAATATTCTCTTCCACTCCCATATTACCATGAATAAGTATATAGGTGCCTTTACCAGTTATACTGGAAACAGAATTGAATGGATGAAAAGCAGGAACTAATATTGATTTTTCATTTCTTGAAGAAAAATGTACAAGATCATTGGAAGAAATAGTTAATAATTGGTGGACTTTACTAAGTTGTTTTTCATACAATTTTAATTTTAGTCCTTCAAAAGCATAGAAAATCTGTTTACTTAGAGATTTAGATGCATTCTTCAAACCGAAATAATACTCATGTTCAATATTGTGAGTTCTAACAAATAATCTCCTTGGATCAACTCTACCAATTAAACCACAACAATGAAGACCTTCAACAAGGATTGGATTCCGATCCTTATTCAACTTGTTTATTAACTTTTTACTAATTCGTGTTTTTACTATATAAGGGAGCCGTGAAAATACATGATAAAAGCTTTTATCTCGTTGGTAATAGGAAACTGAGGTGCAATACTGTTCAAGCTCATTTGCTGATTCTCTATCATATTGAAAGCAATGAAGGTGGATATTAATACCAAGTTGGTAGAGTGCTTTAATTTTGTAAAAAATATCAATGGCCCCACCATAATTGGGAGGCCATGGAATGGTTAAACTAACAATATGAAGCGTTCTATCCATATTATACAAGAGGATCAGTTATAGTCTTCAACCAATCTCTCCGGGCGGTGTCCAAACCACTCTCCAACGCTTCAAACACTTCTTGATGATAGTTATTTAACCACTCTTTTTCCTTAGTAGAGAGAAGTGTTGCATCAATGGCATTCAGATCTATTGGACATAGGGTTAAGGTTTCAAACTTCAGAAAATCACCAAATTCCGTTTCCTGATCTTTAATGGTCAAAATCAGGTTTTCAGTGCGGATGCCGTGTTTGCCGGAACGGTATAAGCCCGGTTCATTGGAAGAAATCATCCCTTCTTCCATCACAACTCCATTGTCTTGCGGCCGAATGCTCTGAGGACCTTCGTGTACGTTGAGGAAATGACCGATGCCGTGACCGGTTCCATGTCCATAATTTAATCCTTCATTCCATAGTGCCTGACGCGCCAGAATATCCAAATGAACGCCACGTGTTCCGCGTGGAAATTTTGCAACTGCCAGGCCAATATGTCCTTTCAAAACAAGGGTAAAATCGCGTTTTTCTTCTTCAGTCAAGGGCCCCAAAGCTACCGTTCGGGTAATATCTGTGGTGCCTTCATAATATTGACCACCGGAGTCAATTAAAAACAAACCTTTGGGCTGTAAAGGCAGTGCCGACTCTTCAGAAACAGCATAATGAACAATGGCTCCATTGGGGCCATATCCGCTAATGGTATTAAATGAATCGCCTTTATAATGGTCTTGTTCAGCCCGGTATTCACGCAATTTATTGGCGGCCGATAATTCGGTTAACGAGCTTTGTCCAACCTCTTTTGTTAGCCAATGAAGAAACTTCACCATAGCGATACCATCTTTCACCATCGCTTTCTTGATGTTCAGGACTTCAGTGGTATTCTTTTGACCTTTTAAACTGGTGATGATACCAATTTTTTCAATTTTGGTGGTTTGTGAGGGCAGGAAATTGTAAATACTACTGTTAGTCCTTTGTGGATCAATATAAACAGTTGACAGCGTTGGAATATCTTTTAAGAAATCATAGAAATCATCATACAGGAAAACCTTAATATTTTCTTTGGATAACTGTTTGCCGATAGCAGATGTCAGTTTATGCGGATCAACAAAAAGATTCACGTTATTTTGAGAGATCACAAGGTAGGCATGAAAAACCGGATTGTAATCAATATCCTGACCTCTAAAATTCAGAAACCAGGCAATCTCATCCAAGGCGCCAACCACATAATGGGTAGCGTTATTTTTTTTCATCTCCTGACGGACAATTTCAATTTTTTCAACTCGTGATAACCCGGTGTATTCAGTTGAAAGTTCAAATATTTCATCTTCCGGAACAGGAATACGGCCTTCCCAGACATCATCCTCAATAAACAATTTTGTATCTAAACGAATATCTGCTTTTTTCAATTTTCCGGATAAATTACGGTATTCATCCAACGACATGGTTTTTCCATTAACCCCTATCACACTTCCCGGCGCAAGCTTGGAAATAAGCCAGTCTTTATAATCCGGCGTGTCAGATTCACCCATGCGATATAAGTCAATACCGGTATCATGTAACTCCTTTTCAGCTTGCAAAAAGTAGCGAGAATCGGTCCATAAACCGGCTTCTTCCCCAGTGATGACCACTGTCCCGGCCGAACCAGTAAAATTCGACATGTACTCTCTGAATTTCCAATGTTCAGCCAGATACTCACTTAAATGCGGATCTGCTCCTGTAATGACATAGGCGTCAACGGCTAATGTTGCCAGTGTACTTCTAAGCTTGAATAAACGATCTGATACTGACATATTAATATGTTTGAAAAGTTAATTCTGAACTACTATTAAATACAATAATCTCTGCAGATGCTTGCGGTGAAGATCCTACTTTACCTGAAAAAGAGACTTTCTCCTCTTCGTTGATTAATTGCAGATAATTTTTTTGAGGATGGGTAAACTGACCATCTGTTACTTCACCATTTAAAAGGTAAGTAAAATTTGACGGTAAGCCAATAGTGGTATGCGTCGAATGGTTACTAATGGAAAGGCGTTGGACTTGATCATTGGCCTGAATCGCTAAGTGACCCTCGTCAATCTCGAAGAAACCATATTCTGATAAATCATTTACTTTGGCTAAAACCTGAATGCCTTTAATGGACACGCTATCCACTTGATCAATGGTAATGCGGTCGGTTGTCGATTTTAGCTGAATAGATTGACAGACATCAATTTCTAATAGAGAATATTTAGTTTCACCTTTGAATGAAGTCAGGTTTTGAACGGATAAAGTGGAATTTGAAAGTTGGGGCATTATAACACCAACGCCTTCAATTTTTCCTTCTACAAAGCTTAAATTCAGATGGTGTGGAATCGATGAAGGAGCACCCAGTTGATTGAGATGCAAGTTTCCATACGCTTGGTTCAGATCTACTTGTCCGTCTATTTCATGGATAAGTACATTTCCAATACTATTGCTTATGTCCAGATTCATGTATTTGGGTGCATGGATGGTATAACTAATTGAAAACGGATAATTGGAGAAAAACTCAGAATTAAACTGTGTGCGAAACAGAAGTTGATCACCGAGGTTGGATCTTTTAATAGAGATAAAGTTCAGTACTTCATCTGCAGCTTTAGGCCCGTCTGAATTCACGTTGATTAAAGTTTCAATTGAAATGGAATCACGATCCCATCCGATAATTGAAATGTTGCCATGTTTATTTGTTATTTTTAGTGTCTTAATGGCTTTTGCAGCAAGCTCGATATGCTCTTTCCGGCCAAAGCCAGATTCTTCATCTGTTTGAGCATGAAGATTTGTAAGCACCGTGGTGAAAACCAAAATGCTTGCTATGGTATTGATAAGTAATTGTCTATTCATATTTATAGTTGGTTAACGTGGCTAAATTAACTAAAATAGCACGGCTTTTAAAATCTAAACATTACTAATAGTGGGCTAAGAACTGTTTCTGGAACCAATAAATGTGTTATTTTCGCCATCTAATTTTATTAAATCTAAATAAGCATACAATGTCGAAACGAAATTTCAAGCCCAATACGATCATCTGTTTTAAGCGCTGGATGCGACACTCAATGGCTCTATTCATGAGTATGCATACGCATTTTAAAATAGGTACCCTTTTAACTGTGTATGTTTGTCTATGGGGAGTACAGCAAGTTAAAGCACTATCAGATTCAACCGCTGTAACAAAAAAAATTAATATCGAAGAAGTTCAGGTTTCAGCTCGCCGTGCACCCGCTCTTTACTCCGAAGTGGGACGGGTCATACACGTCATTCCCCGGAAAGAGATTGAAGCATTACCGGTGTCCAGTGTGCAGGATTTATTGAATTACCTGGTGAATGTGGATGTTAGACAACGCGGCGCCAATGGGGTACAAGCTGATATTAGTATGAGGGGAGGCTCCTTCGATCAGGTGATGATTTTATTAAATGGGGTCAATGTGACAGATCCTCAATCCGGGCATTTGAATTTGAATCTCCCGGTTGATCTGCAAAGCATTGAACGAATTGAAGTATTGGAAGGCCCGGGAGCGCGTATTTATGGGCCGAATGCATTTAGCGGCGCAATCAATTTTATTACCGGAACAAAAACGATCGATAACATTTCAGGATCTGTTTCAGCCGGCGAGCATGGATTAGTAAACGGATCGGTAAATAATACCATGAATGCCGGAAACTATCGCAATTATGTGGCCGCAAGTTACGGCAAAAGTGATGGCTACATGCGTAATACGGATTATGAAACGTTCAACCTGTTTTACCAGGGGCAATTGAATTTTGATAACGAATATCTGTCACTTCAGGTGGGGCATACGGATAAAAGCTTTGGTGCCAATGCCTTTTATACCCCTAAGTATCCGGATCAATACGAACAAAACAAAACGACCTTTGCAGCGCTGAAAATGAGTTCCGGCACAAAAGTTCGTATTACACCTTCTATTTATTGGCGACGTCACCACGATCG
>JAEINY010000307.1 GCA_016342595.1 Marinilabiliaceae bacterium | reverse complement strand
GGGTCCCAGGTTCGAATCCTGGTACCCCGACAGAGTAAAGGGATAGACTAAATGTTTATCCCTTTTTTTGTATGAATTATTTCGTCTATATACTACAGAGTCAAAGAAGCGGCAAATATTATTGCGGTCAGACGAATAATGTCTCTGATCGATTGCAGCGGCATAACAAGGGCGAAAAAAATTGTGCGCAGCGAACAGGACGACGCCAAACAGGAGGCTCTGGAAGACGCCGGAACGGTGATGGAAAAACAAGATACGGTGTGGCATGAAATCAAAGATCTGATCAAGAATTTCAAAAAACCCAATTGAGCGCTGGTTTTGAAGATTTAACAACAAAAAAGCGGCAGTAAGTGCTTGTCTCCTACTGCCGCTTTTTTGGGCTCAACTGGGCTTTTATTCCTATAATGTTGTGGTGTGTTATTATTTCAACTTATCAGGGTTCTTACCAAGCTTTTTAGGTTCAGAACTAACTCTTCTTTCTAATTTCTTAACATCTTCTTCTGGTGGCAATTCTTCAGGCTTAATCCCTCTTTTTAACAAACTATCATGAACGCCACGGTTATTTGTTATATGTTCTGCTGAAATCTGTCTTTCAGAACTTAGTCCTTTTTCCTTCGTGTTAAAAACTGTTATTTCAGTTGCAAAGTCTTTCGCCTTAATCGTAATTGTAGGTAAAAAAATCAGCTAAAGCACGTCCTTTAGGAACTCCCAGCTTATTTTTCATCTGCTGAGTACTTTTCCCAAATAAAGCCTGGTCTCCCTTACTTCTAATTATACCAAAGTTTCTATCATTACCCGTTTGCTCATAAATAAGTTCTGATAGTTCTTTCTCCGAAAGTGTTAGTTTCTGTCTGGCTTGTAATCTTTCCCAGTCTTTAATTCTCTTCTCAATGACTTCAAACTTTCTTGTCTGAATCGCAAAATAGTTTTGAGCAAATGCAATTTGTTCTTTATTCTTGAAGGATTGAACAGCATCTCTCGATGGTCTGATGATCAGTTTGCCCTTATATTTTCGGAAATTTTGCGACAGAAAGTCGAAACCTTCGTTGAGATGTGAGATTTTGGATTTTTCAGCCGAGAGCTGTAAGCCTCTTTCATGCAAAAAAGCCTCTACCAATGGGATAATCTCATCGGTAATGATAAGTACTATAAAATACGATTTACACCACTAGTATCAAGTAGGCCTACTTGAAGACCTAAGTAGGCGTACTCACAGTATCAAGTAGGCGTACTTACCGGTGCAAGTAGGCCTACTTGTTGGCACCAGTTGGTGTACTTGCAGACCTGAGTTGGCGTACTTTTTAACAGGGGCACAAAAAAAAAGGGACAAGTGGTTGGTTACAACCAGTAATTCCCTTTCGAATCTATGTCAAATGAAAACGGTGTCGATCCCTCTATGACCCGGATCAGTTTACTTTTTCGAAGATGGTTTTTTCCACTTCTTTTTTGTTTTAAAAACCTATAGGGATTAGAAAGGTAAGTACAGGAATTATACAGTTGTTTTAAGGGTTAGGTGTTGTGAATTTTCCAAATAATTATATTTGTATTGTAGGATAGTGGTTTAAGTTCTTGTTTTTAGTTATATTTAATGAAAGAGGCTTATTTTTTTCTGAGTAATATTTTTCAAGTCACTTGCATATCATGAAATTAAATCTGTTGAAGTATGAAACAGTTGATTTTATTTTTTCTCATACATCTGCTAACAGTTTCTTTATTCGCAAAACCGAGATTAACTTATTATGGCTGTGCCAATGATGCGCCTTTTGAGTATTTAACTAATTCGGGTGAAGCAAAGGGGTTTTGCATTGATTTACTCCGGGAATTGGAAATATTAACGGGGTACGAAATGGTTATTGTCTTGGGTAACCGAGATGTGCTGGTGCAGGAAATGACCTCTAATGGTGACGAGTTATTCACTTCTGCCATCTTTGAGTTAACCAACACCCATTGGCGATTCTCCAGTCCTATAGCATACTTACCTTTTTCTGTTTATTGCAATTCCCACGTATATTTTAATCAGATTGAGGTGTTTGATGAAAAAGATGTGTGGATGAAGGGGGATGAGGTAGTGTTGAATTATGTACAATCTGCAGGTGCAAACCGGAGCATTTCTGTTAGTAATCGCATTGATACCTTGTTCTCCGAATTAACCGAAGAGGGTAGTGCAAAAGCCATTTTTGTGCCAACATTTCAGGGTGATTACCTGATTGAACAATACAATCTAACTGATATTAGGAAATTTACTCCCTCTGATGCGGTGTTTAAACGATGTTTTGCGGTTGCTAAAAAAAATGAGAAAATAGCTGTTCTTATAAATAATGGACTGGTAAATATAAGGCAGAGCGGGCGATATGGAGATATTTTCGACAAATGGTTTGCCACACGGCAATGCATCCCACAAAGTAACTTTTCCGAATATAAGAATATTACCATCACTCTTCTTAGCGTATTGTTGATACTAAGTAGTTTATTGTGGAACTTCTTTTTGCGACGTAAAGTGCGGTTAAGAACCGAAGAGTTAACAAAAGCCATGAGTTTTCAGAAGAGCATTTTGAAAAAGCTTTATTTCAGTGAGAAAAAGTACTATGGCTTGTTTGCGAATATGTCCAATAGTGCTTTTGTGGCGCAAGTGCTTTTTAATAAAAGTGGTGTTGTTGATTTTGAAATTATGGAGGTGAATAAGGAGTTTATGGCACTCTATAATGTTTTACCCGAAGACATCATTGGAAAACGAATTACAGAGCTGTATCATAAACCGGTATTTAATCAGCAGTTATTTACCGTTTTTCGCAAAATTCAGGAAAATGGCCGGCCTCAATCATTGGAGTCATTTGATCAAAATTTGAAGAAATGGATATTGGTTACTGCTTTTCAACCTGACAAGGATCATGTAGCATGTATTATTGAAGATATCACTGAAAATATTATTGCAACTCAACTTATTAAAGAGTCTGAGAAGAAATATCGTGAATTGATGAATAATGCAAGCGTTGGTATTACACTGATCGATTTGCATGGAAAGGTGCAGTTTATTAACAAGCAGGGTGCCCGGAACTTTAATCAGGCAACGGATCGTATTATTGATAAACGATTAAACCAGTTTTTAGATCCTCAAAATGCCTCTTATTACATGCGACAACTGGCTCAAATTGTGAAGGAGGGCACCGTTGCTGATTTCGAAGAAACGATCTTTATAAATGGTCAGGAAAATAGTTATTTATCCAATTATCAGCCCATCCGAAATAACGGAAAGATAACAGGAGTACAGATTATCTCACAGGATATCACTGATAAAAACAATGCTCAAAAAGAGTTACAGGAAAGTGAGCGTAAATTTAAGCTTTATTTTAAAAATGCGCCCATCTGTATATTGATCCTGGATAATGAGATGAATATCTTGATGGCTAATCATGCTTCTACCGAATTGCTGAAACAGACGGAAGTGGAGCTCTTAGAAACGAATCTGGCTTATTTCTTACGATCAAATCATTTTGTAAAGATTAAATCTGCCTTGAATGAAATTAGGATTAATGAGTCTATTCGCATTTCCGATTTGCAGTTACAAACACCCAGGCATGAAGTATTGGATGTGTTGTATGAGTTTGTGGTGCTTACCTCAACTACTCGAATCTGTTTTATTCAGGACATCACCCAGTTGAAAGAGAAAGAAGTGCGTTTGCAAAAAGCATTGAAGAAAGCAGAAGAATCAGATAATTTGAAATCTGCATTTTTGGCTAATATGTCACATGAAATTCGTACACCCATGAATGCGATTATCGGGTTTTCCCAATTGCTTAAAACAAAAAAGAACCTGACTGTTGATTCGCGAAATAAATATGTTGATATCATCAATCAGCGAGGGCGTGACCTGTTGCGAATTATTAATGATATTGTGGATATTTCTAAAATTCAATCTGAACAGCTGGAGATTAAGCCAACTCCGGTTAGTTTATTGCAGTTAATGGGTGAGGTGCAATCTATTTTAAAAAATGAACTCAAGGAAAAGAAGAAGGAGCACATAACACTGAATTTTGAATTTGAAGAATATAAATTTTTATCGGATGATTTAAGACTTAAGCAGGTGATTACTAATTTGGGGATTAATGCTATTAAATTCACCGATAAAGGGACGATTGATGTGGTTTGTCGAATGATGGTAGAAGGGGATAAGGACTTTTTGCTCTTTTCAGTAAAGGATACAGGTATTGGTATATCGATAGAAAAGCAAGAGTTGATTTTTGAACGGTTTCGGCAGGCCGATCAGGCTCACTCACGTCTTTTTGGAGGGACCGGATTGGGCTTAGCCATTAGTAGAGGTCTGACACAGCTTTTGAACGGCCGCATTTGGCTGGAGTCACAAGCAGGAGGACCGACAACTTTTTATTTTGTGATCCCTTTTAGTCCTGCTATTGAAGTCCTTTCGGTTTAATAAGCAACTAAAAAAATAAGTAAAGAGTTTCGGCTGCATTTGATGGATTTCGTGGGCTACTTTCTTTCAGAAAAGGGTGATTGTATGCATTTGTGAGTTATTCACCCGGTGAAACTTGAATTTGAAAAGCATGTTTCATATCTTACTTATGTAACAGTTGATGTAAAGCTAATCACTTTTAATATCACCTAAAATGAAAAAAATAATGTGGATTTTATTAGTTGTTATTGTGGCCATTCTATTGGGCGGAATCATTTGGTTAATGACCATTGATGGTTCTTATCACGTTAAAAAGTCAGCCATCATAAAAACTGCTCCCGAAAAAGTGTATCAAACCGTTTCTGATTTTAATAGCTGGAGCATTTGGTCGCCGTGGCTTTGTGTAGAACCCGATGCCGATGTAACGATTTCGGGTGACGGCAAGCAGCAAGGTGCTGTGTATGCCTGGGTTGGTAAAATGGTGGGTTCCGGTGAAATAGAGCACAAGCAATTGGATCTTAATACGTTTATCGATCAGGAAATTCGTTTTCTGAAACCATTCAAATCTCAATCAAATGTGTATTGGCAATTTGAGCCGGCGGGTGAAGGAACAAAAGTTACCTGGGGAATGCAGGGTAAAATGCCGTTCTTCTTTAAATTTATGGTGAAGCAAATGGAGCCCTGGATTGGCATGGATTATGAGCGAGGCCTGAAAATGTTGAAAGATCATTTGGAAAAAGGGAGTATTGCCTCCCATCTTGAAATTGAAGGAGTCACTGAATTTCCGGAAACCCATTATGTGGGTATTAAAGTCACTTGTCCAATGGATGAGGTAGGCCCGTCAATGAAGAAAAGTTTTACGGCGCTTGGTGAGTTTTGTACCAATGAGACCATAATTTATGATAAAGCTTTATCGGTTTATCACAAATTTGATTTCACCGATCCTGAATGTACCTATTCATCTGCGGTGCCCGTATCAGCTGATTTTACGGTGTCGAATGAGCAGTTTTATAAAGGTATGATCCCTTCCTTAAAAGCTGTTAAAGTGGTGTTTACAGGTGATTACGAGCATTTGGGAAATGGATGGTCAGCGGCCTACAGTTATTTACGTTATAAAAAACTAAAACAGAATAAATCCATCGATCCACTGGAGGTATATGTCACCGATCCGCAGTCAGAACCAGATCCGGCCAAATGGATTACGGAGATTTATCTCCCTGTTAAATAAGATAATTACATTATTTTCTTTCATAACCATTTGAACAAGGGATGTTATTAAAGCATCCCTTTTATGATGGAATGAATAATCACATCGATAGCAACTTTATGAATGGTTCAAACAAATGTCATGGAATCCTGTTTAATGACAAATTCCAAATATGAGTTCAGAGCGTAAACGAAAAAAACTAACCCCGGTGAGTGTCATCGATATTTCAGAGATATCAAGCGGGGTGTATTACTTAAAATTAGAGCGGATAGTTGATTTTATTCCCGGCCAGGTGATTGCATTGGCCATGCAAACGAATTTGGAGCCGCGTCTTTATAGTATTGCATCGGGCTTAAAGGATAATTACATCGGGATATTGTTTGATATTAATCCGGACGGTGAACTAACGCCTCAACTGGCTGCTTTAACAAATGGCGATCCTGTTTTTGCATCCGATCCATTTGGTAAATTTAACTGCTCACCGGATCGCGCTGTCTGGATCGCCACAGGCACCGGCATTGCTCCTTTTATTTCAATGGTTCGATCCGGTCGAACCCGTAATGTGCAGTTGATTCATGGGGCCAGGTATTTAA
>JAEINY010000306.1 GCA_016342595.1 Marinilabiliaceae bacterium | reverse complement strand
GTTGGTACGGTTACACAACCTGATGGAACGTACAATTTAAGTGTTCCCAGTGATGCAACAACCATTGTTTTCTCTTTTGTGGGTATGACTTCACAGGAAGTTGCGATTGAAGGTAGAACTTCTATTAGTGTAGCTTTGGAAAGCGATGCGGTAGATGTTGATGAAGTTGTAGTAGTGGCTTATGGTAAAGCTAAAAAGTCGGCCTTTACAGGTTCCGCAGCTGTAATTAAAGCTGATGCCATTGAGAATCGTCAGGTATCTAATGTGAGTCAGGCGTTAAGCGGTCAGGTGGCTGGTGTACAAGTGCGTAGTAGTACCGGACAGCCTGGTACATCTGCTAAAATTCGAATCCGTGGTATGGGGTCGATTTCTTCAAGTAGTGAACCACTATATGTGGTAGATGGAGTACCCTTTGATGGAGATATCTCGTCTATTAGCACACAGGATATTGAATCAATGACCGTGTTGAAAGATGCTGCATCTAATGCTTTATATGGAGCAAGGGGTGCAAATGGTGTTGTTATGATTACAACCAAAAAGGGTAAGTCTGGTGAGGCTCGTATTTCTTTTGAAGCAAAATTCGGTGTCAACCAACGTGGGGTTGATGAATATGATATCATGACAAATCCTTCGATGTATTATGAAAAATCTTATGAGGGGTATTATAATAACTACATATATGAGAAGAATAACACACCTGCAGAAGCACATCAGTTAGCTAATGATTTTATGCTAAGTGATAAGGGTTTGATTTATAATATCTATTCCTATCCTGAAGGTCAGAATTTAATTGGTGTCGATGGCAAAATCAATCCAAATGCTACATTAGGTCGTAAACATGGAGATGATTACTACTTAATTAATGATGATTGGTATGATGAAGTATTTGGAGCTAATCAAAGTCGCCAGGAGTATAACTTAAGCGTAAGTGGTGCCAATGATAAGATGAATTATTACATGTCTTTCAATTATTTGGACGATGCAGGGATTATTAGTAATTCAGGCTTTAAACGTTTAACAACTCGTTTAAAGGCTGACTACCAGGTTAGAAAGTGGTTGAAGGTAAATGGTAATGTGTCTTATGCTAATTCTGAAAGTACCTATCCTGGTGATCAAACTGGATTAAGCAGTAAAAACCTGTTTTACTTAACACGAATTGTAGCACCTATTTATCCTTTGTATGTGCGCGGTGCAGATGGAAACGTTATTGTTGATGATGAAGGACATACCTTGTATGATTATGGTACAAAAGAGTATCCAGGATTAGACCGTCCGGTAATGGGTATTGCAAATCCTGTATCAGATTTGAAATTAGATAAGAGATCGTATAAATCAGATATATTTAGTTTAAAAGGAGGGGCTGATTTTCAGATTATAGAAGGTCTTTCTCTTAATGTTAATGCAGCTTTGGATCTTGATCTTACGGGCACTTTAGATAAAAGTAATGCTTATTACGGGCAGAGTGCAGAGTACGGAGGTAGTATTTATCGCCGTAATAGGAGATCAGAAACACTAAATATCCAACAACTGTTAAATTATTCTAAACAATTTGGGAATCATAGTTTTACTGTTTTAGTAGGCCATGAGACTTATGATTATAGAACCAGGTATTTGTCTGGTTCTAAGCAAATGATTTATGATAAGGAATCAGAGGAGATTAGTAATGGTATTCTAAAACCAAGTGTTTATTCTGGTTATAGTGATTATTTTGTTGAAGGATACTTATCAAGAATTCAATATGACTTAAAGGGTAAGTATTTTGCATCTGCAAGTTATCGTCGTGATGGATCCAGTAAATTTGCTGAAGGTAACAAGTGGGGTAATTTCTGGTCTTTAGGAGCATCTTGGTTGTTAAATAAAGAAGTATTTCTTGAAGGCGTGGACTTTATTAATCTGTTGAAACTGAAGGCTAGCTATGGTGTGCAAGGTAATGACAATTTGTATTATTCAGCTGCAGTAACTGGTGAAAATGGTGGCCCGGTTACCAATTATTATCCGTATGCCGATCAGTATGATATAAAGAATGCGAATGATAAATTTGCACTTGAGCAATCTTATGTAGGAAATAAGAATATTACCTGGGAAACAAGTTACAACTTGAATGTGGGTACTGAATTTACTTTATTTAATAGCCGATTAAGTGGGTCTTTCGAATACTTTAATAGACGTGTGGATGGGATGCTTTTTTATCGTAAGGTTCCTGCTCATAGTGGTTTTATACAATATCCTGATAACATTGGTGAAATGGAAAATAAGGGTATTGATATTTCGTTAAATGGAACAATCATTAGAACAAACCAGATTGAGTGGGATTTAGCGATAAATGCTACGCATTTTAAGAATGAAATTTTATCATTACCACCGGAATTTCCTAAGGAAGGCTACCAAACGGGCACTAGAATATGGAAAGTAGGTGGATCGATTTATGATCAATATGTACCTGTTTATATGGGTGTTGAAGAAACAACTGGTAATAGTATGTGGAAAACATACGATGAAGAAACCAAGGAATATGGTACTACAACAGATTTCTCTTTAGCGAATGATAATAGATTTGATATTGGAACTACTTTACCAGATTTACAAGGAGGTATTTCAACTACCGTCAGAGGGTTTGGATTTGATTTTTCTGTATCTGCTACTTACCAAATCGGTGGTCAGGTTTATGATTATGCATACAGATTGTTAATGCATGGTGGAAATAATAGAAATGTGGGATCTAACTGGCATAAAGATGTATTAAATTCGTGGAGTGCGGATAATACAAATACCGATGTGCCTAAAGTTAATTATAACGACCCTTATACAAATGCATTTTCTGATCGGTGGTTCACTGACGCAAGTTTCTTTAGCATTAACAATATTACGCTCGGTTACACCATCCCAAAATCAATTACCGATAGAGCTGGATTGGGATCCGTTAGAGTATATGGAGTAGCTGATAATGTAGCCCTGTTTAGTAAAAGAAAAGGATTAGATCCTCGTCAATCGTATAGTGGTACCACTGATTTTGTCTATTCTCCAATCCGTACAATTAGTGGAGGTGTAAAAGTTACTTTTTAATAATTTAAATTGATTAAAATGATAAAAGCAACGAAGTTTATATATAGCATACTTGCGCTTTCACTTTTCTTTTCGGGCTGTGAAGAAAAGTTGGATACCGCACCTGATGGAGATACAGTCACAGTCGACCAATTGGAAGATATTCTTGCAAAATGGCCAGACCGATTGCAGGCAAATATAACTGGTTTTAGTTCTTTCATGGTGAATTTTCCAGCTGTTACTGATGATAATGATCAGCAGGATGATTTTGGATATCCCTCCATTGCGACAAGAATGGAGCACAATGGTCAGGATATGGTAGGAGATCCTATTGGATATAACTGGTTCAGGAATAATCAAACATATGAAGATCGTTTGATTACATCGGATAATACCAGCTATATGTGGAGATATTTTTATAAGCACATTAAGCGTGCAAATGATGTATTGAAATTGATAGATCCTGAAACTACTGATGCTGTTCAAAAGCAATATATTGGTCAAGCTCTTGTAATCAGAGCTTTTAATTATCTGCATTTAGCTCAATTGTATCAATATACTTATAAAGGAAATGAAGATAAAGCCTGTGTGCCTATAATTACAGAAAGCACCACGTCCGAAGAAATATTAAATAATCCACGTGTGCCTGTAAGTAAGGTGTATGAGCTTATTTTGAGTGATTTGGATAGAGCTGTATTGCTTTTAGAAGGATTCGTAAGAGCAGATGTTACGGCTGTTAATCAGGCGGTGGCTTATGGGGTAAGAGCACGAGCAAATCTGGTTATGGAAAATTGGGCTGGTGCAGCCAGTGATGCTCAGAATGCTTTAACAAAAAGTGGAGCCACACCATATACCCTGGCTGAAGTGAGTGAGCCTAACTTTGATGATGCTACTCATAATAGCGTGTTATGGGGAGGTGTGATTACTGCAGAAGATGCTGCTGTAAAATCAGGAATTTGTAATTTCACCTCTATGGTTACTTCATTATGTTATGGTTATGGAGGGTATACTACTATTGTAAGTGTTTGGAAGAAGATTAACGTGAATTTGTATAATCGGATTCCCGACACTGATGTAAGAAAAGGATGGTGGATTGATGATAAGGGAGTATCAACTACCGTAGGTGAAAGTTGGAAAGGTATTAATTTTGCAGAAAAAGGAATGCATTCATATACTAATATTAAATTCGCTCCGAATAATAAAGAGCCTCTGGATCCGAATAATGCAACCGACTTTATCTATATGAGAGCTGAAGAAATGATTCTCATTAATGCTGAAGCTACTGCAATGGCAGGTGATCTAAATGGAGGTAAAACAATTTTGGAAGATTTTGTAAAAACCTACCGGAATCCTGATTTTGCATCTGCTGCTTCAAGTAGTAAATTGCTTCAAGACGAAATTTGGTTACAGCGCCGCGTTGAGTTTTGGGGGGAAGGTCAATCTTGGTTTGATATTAAGCGTTTGAAAAAACCTATTCTTAGAAAGGAGAATGGAACGAGTAATTTTGCTACAGGTGCTATATTTAATATTGAAGCAGAAGCTCCAATTATGTTATGGGCTATTCCGAGAAGTGAGATTTTGGCAAACGGAGGGATAAGTGAAGCTGATAATAATGTACCGGGTCCTAAACCGGTAAGTGAATAGATTTGTGTGTTAAAATCTATAATATAGGGCTGCCCAAATAGGGTAGCCTTTTTTGTAGGCTCTCTCTAAAAATGAGTGGGTAGTTTGTGTTTATGTTAGTTTGTGAAAATTTCTGTTTAACGAGTTGAGATCAATATCACCTGTTAATAGGTACGCTATGATTTTGAAATTTTTAGCCAGCTTATATCCTCGAGCTTTCGATTTAGCAGCTTGAATAATTGAGTTAAGTCCTTCCAGTATTCCATTGTTGATTTGACTATGCCACCATCTGAGAACTCCATCCCAATGCCTCTTTATTGTATATGCAGCTTCCTTAATAGGCTCTAATCGACTGTGAGTAGCCCAGAAATACCACTTTTGAAGTTTGATCTGGAATTCTTCAAATGAATCCGAATTGTAAATCTCCTGAAAGTTTTCACGGATGTGCATGGCCCTTATAGTTTTCAGATTGATTTTTGACATCTTTAATTCCTGGAGTATTGAAAGTTGTTTGGGAGTTAGATTATCATTGTTCTTAAGAAAAATGAATTTCTTTTTCTTCAACACATCCTGCTCCTTAACCTCCTGGATACGTACTTTATTTACGGCATCATTGATAATCTTCATAATATGAAATTTATCAAATGTAATTTGAGCGTTTGGCAGATTGTCTTTAACGCCTTTAATAAAGGCTTTAGACATATCAGAACTCACATCAGTAATTTGCTCTGGTTCGCCTCCATGAGTGGTTAGAAAGCCTACAAAATCGTCTATCGTCTTACTATCTTTCCCTTCGGTAATATAAACTACTTTACGCGTCAATAAATTCACAAAAAGGGTAATGTAGTCATGGTGTTTAGCCTTAGATGTCTCGTCCAGACCTAACATGTTTAGGTCAGATAAATCCATTTGATCTACGGCTTCATCGACATACCTCTCCAGCATATCCCAGAGTTTATCATCACTTACGCCAGCTATTTGTGACACTTTTAATACGGGCATCGCAGTACATAACTGAAGGAGTAATGCTTCGAAGAGTAGGGTAAACCCATTCATTTTTCCTTGCCAAGGTGTTTGAATCATTCGAATGCTGTTATCCTCTCTTTTAACTCGGGGGACTCTCGCATGGAGGTAACATTCATGCTGAAAAAAATTTAAATGTCGCCATGTCTTTTTAACCGTGTCGTATGCTTTTCCTTTTCCGATAGTCCCATCTTCAAGAGTATATTCGAATTCACTACCTCGTTCAAAGTCTATGTGAATATCAAGTTTTTGCTTCTCAACGTCAAAATCAACTGATGAGATAATCCATGGACTGGTAATATTTAATGCTAATTCAAATAATTCTTGGGTAAACATACGCTGGCTTTAATATGAAAATGCGAAGCTACATAATAAATCAATTCCCCATTCTTTTTTAGAAGGAACCTTTTTGTATCCTATCATGCGTAAAAATGTCGCAACTTGCAAATCTAAATATCAGTTGTTTAGTCTCTCCAGCGTATTGAACACTTCCTGTTAATCCGGAAAATGGTAAATTAATCATTCAAGTCAAACC
>JAEINY010000305.1 GCA_016342595.1 Marinilabiliaceae bacterium | reverse complement strand
GATGGCTTTCTCTACCCTATTAAAAGTAGAACCATCATCACCTCCCACAACTAAAATATGTGAGGCCCCTATCTTCACACCGGCTGCAGCTGCCAAAGTCACTTCCCTGCCATCTTTTAAAGCCAGGTCTTTCTTTTGGGTCCACCTTTTCTCAGATGGTTTATACATCCATACCTCACTGCTAAAAGTAGTGATCTGATCGCCACTTTTCTTATAGCGTCCACCAATGACATAGAGGCACTGTTCCGTCCCATCTGTCTGACTCTCCACCACGGCATGCGTCAACGCATGAGGCAAGCCAGCCACTTGTTGCCATCCTTTATCAGACTGATCAAGGTTGAACTGCAATACCTGTAAATTATAACCTTCGGCAGATACGCCACCGACTACATAAACCAAACGATCAATAAGCCCCATCCCATGATCCTTCAACGAAAAGGGCAAAGCGGGCATAGTAACCACTTCCGGTTGCTCATCGCGGAAACGAATCAAGAAGGATTGGTCAGATAATCCCTTGTTATTTGCGCCTCCGGTACAAAACACACCTTCAGGCAATGAAACGGCGGCACCACCAGACAGTGGCCGAGGTAGCTTCCAGTTGTCAGCACTCAACCATTGATTGGCCCCATCTTTTTTAGTAAGAACCAGAATTTGATCCGAATACTTCTTAATGCCGTTCTCCCAAGGTTTGGCATCCGGGAATGCCGACCCTCCGGCCAGTATTAACCGGTCGTTATGTACCCCACAAAAGGAAGCGGCCCAACCATGATGTGCTGACCCATCGGATAAAGCGGGTAATTGCTCCAATTGAGATTGTGTCACCTGCACCTGAGCCTCAAGCGGCATCAAGGCAAGCACAAAAACCAAAATAAAAAGTGATTTAAGTATCTGTTTCATATTATTCCGATTTTGAAAATAGTTCACTCATGCCAAGTGCATCCACATCTTTAACAAATGAATCATATGCACCTTCAGTCATGGGCTTAATTGGTGAACGAAATTGGCCACACTCAATACCCACATAACGCATAAACGCTTTTCCGGTGCCTATTCCGCCATACTTACCTAAAAGACGAATCATATCGATGGATTGCTGCTGCAACTGACGCGCAGACACAATATCACCCTTTTTATAGTCGTCAATCAACTTAGTATAAAGTGGCATGGCATAGTTATAAGTACTGCCGACCCCCCCTTCAGCACCTAAAGCCAATGCTGCCAGCAGGTTTTCATCACGCCCCCAAAGCATATCGTATTGTCCATCGGCAAAATGAAGACATGAGAGGTAATCCATAAAATCCTCATGGGTATATTTTACTCCGGCAAAATTTGGCATCTTACCATGTAAAGCTTTCACTAATTCAATCATAGGAATATCCACACCTGTTAAAACCGGAATGTGGTAAAAGTAAACCGGTAAATCAGGCACCGCTGCTCCCACTTTCATCACGAACTCAGCTAACTGTTCAGCCGACCCTGGTTTAAAATAAAAAGGAGCTATCACAGCGATAGCGTCCATACCCACTTCCTGCGAATGAAGTGCCAGATGAATACTCTCCTGATAGGAAGTACCGCCCACCAAATTAATCAATGTAATCGGGTTTGAATCTTTTTTTGCCTGAGCAGCCCACTGTTCTGCAGTGTGTTTACGTTCTTCGTTAGTCAAAGAAACCCCCTCACCCGTACTTCCATTAAGGAAAGCACCTACTACACCATTAGCTTTTAGAAAATTGTAATAATCGGCTATGGCCAATTCGTTGATTTTTCCATCTTCGTGCATTGGTGTAAATGGCGCTGCTATTAATCCTTTTATTTTTTTCATCATCATACTATTTTCGGTCTAATCTCGTGTTTTGGCATTAGCTACTTTATAGTCTTATTTCAATAACGGTCTGATAATATCAGCCCATAGCACATAACCAGCTCCTGTCAGGTGCAAACCATCATTGGTATATTTAGAATTCATCAGGTTATCTTCTTCATTCTTGAAATGAGAAAACAAATCAACAAATTGTACTGGTGATTGTGCACTCCAGGCTTTCAATTGCTGATTAATCCGCATGATCTCTTCCGTTTTGGAGCAGTGGCCGGTGAATTTCTTAAAAACAGGATTCACCGGTAATATGCTTTGAATATAAACTTCAGTTTTAGGTGATTGTGTATTTATCCGTGTGGCAATCTCCCTAATTTTTGATACAATGCTATCACTACTAATTCCACGCGCCAGATCATTTACTCCAATAAGTAAAAACACTTTTGCCGGTTGCGACTCAGTCACTTCTTCCAGGCGATATAACACGCCTTCAGTTACATCTCCACTGATACCTCTGTTTTTGACGCGTTTATTATCAAACAACTCACACCACTCCGCTCCATCGGTAATACTATTACCTAAAAAGATAATTTCCTTTTTCGTATTGGGCAGTTCTTCAAACAACGATTTGCGCTGATGATAATAAGTAGAGAACTGGTCGCTTTGTCCAAACAACTCAACAACACCCAGTTGAAAAAACACCATCAACACTGTTAATACCAGTATATTTTTATATTCTAAAATCATAAATTCTGATTTTGGGGTTATATATCTTTAAACGGTTGCTTGATAAGAAATGTAGATGCCGGTACTCCCTTTTCATTCACCAGGTTTCCTTGTGAATATGGTTTCCAGCCATAACGAACGGCTTTAATATCTTGCTTTCCAAAGTCAATCATAAGTTGATTATCTTTAAGTACTGCCTTGGCTGGATGAAATAACCCATCTTCACCTGCCACTTCCAGTTCATGCAAAGGTTCTCCGTCCGCCGTTCGTAACTCCGCTGTATGATTAAATGTAATGCGTAACTCCCGTTTATTCCCTTCAACCTTTTCTATTGCTATGTTCCCATAGGGTACCGCGTGCTTATTATACAATTGATGAAGTGCCAAATGAGCAAAGCGCTCACCCACTGGTTTCTTTTGAGTTGGACGCACATCTGTTTTGTCACCCACATCACTTGTTACCACCATTGACGTATATGGAATTTGCTTAGCTAATTGTCGTTGGCTATTTCTAAAGTGTGGCCAGCTTGGACGATTCAAAGAAGATAATTGTGCAAAATAGAAAGGTAATTCTGGTAATTCCCAGGCTTCTCGCCAACTATCCACTAAAGTAGGGAATAACACCTCATGTAACTCCGCATTATGGGCATTGGATTCGCCCTGATACCATAATACGCCCTTTATTGAGTATCCGGCTATTTGACTAATACCTGCTTCATATAAATAGGCTGGCTCGTAAGGGTGACGCTGCATTAGACTTGTCGCCTTTTGAATATTTTCACCGGCACGCTGACGACACCATTTCATGGTATGGTCATTGTTGCGCCAGCCGTAAAGCATATTCACTAACCGAGGATGAAACTCCAGCGTCTTACGATCAATCCATGCTTCGGTTGGAGAACCTCCCACTGCAAGCTGAATTAAGCCTACCGGCACCCCCAGTTCCTCCTCTAGTTTATTACCAAAATACCAGGCCACTGCTGAAAAGTCTGCCACCGATCCGGTGTTACAGACTTGCCATTGACCGGACAAATAATCTAAGTCATTAACCTTTTTCAAAGTAATAGAATCCCAAGCCACATTATCTGTATAAGCATGTTGTTTATAATTCATTAAACGAAGGTTCGAAGGCATCTTTTGTTTCAGTGCCTCAGCACCTGAAGCCGAATATTTCACCTTAAATGCCATATTTGATTGTCCGGCACATAGCCAAACTTCACCAATCATAACATCTTCAAAGACTACTTCTTCTGACATGGACCTGACCGTTAGTTTATACGGCCCTCCATGCTTCATAGCAGGAAACTCAACATGCCAATTGCCATCAACGCCAGTACTTACTTTTGCACTTGTCCCGTTTAGCTCAACAAAAACCTTCTCACCACGGTTAGCTTTTCCCCAAACAGGAATCGATTTATGGCGCTGCAGCACCATGTGCGGCCCAAAAACCGATGCCACCTGCAAACCTCCATAATCACCAGTGACATGCTGATAAGCCAGGTGAGCCATTATACCTGCTCCTTCTTTATCAGGATGCAGTGCATCGGAAAACAAATCCGTCCGCATATGCAAAGGTGAGTGCCAGTCAATTATTTTAGCGTTACAATTGCTTGCTACTTGCTCAATCGTTTCCTGAATCTGCCAAAACCAATCGCGTGTGCCCGACTTAAAACGAGGGTGTGTATGAAAAATGGGTGTCATGCGCCCTATCCACAACTCTGGAGCAGTACCGTCCGATTTTTTAATACTACCAATCAATGTCATATAATCGGCAATAAATTTATCGCGGTAATTCGGCCAATTGCGAGGATCTGTATCATTTAGCCCTAGTGATATAATCAAAATATCAGGTTGAAATTTAACAGCATCGCCAAACTCTTTTTGGTCCATATATGGACGATGTCCTTCCCGTAATAAGGTAGCCCCACTTTTACCAAAATTCTCCACCTCATATGCATCACCAAGTAATTGCTGTAATTGTGCCGGATAGCTATTCCTTTCACGATGATCAATCTTATAACCATAGGTTACACTGTTACCAACGCAGGCAATTTTTATTTTTTCCTGGCCATCTACAATTTGTTGTCCTGATAAGAACAGCATAAACACTGCAAATATCTTTAACCAAATCTCCTTTGAAGTTTTATATACAGATCCTTCCACTTTCATCTTAATTCGTTGATTCTTATAGTATTTGATCGGGTGAATAGGTAATGTTATCCAAAGCCTTACGCCCGTCAGGTGTCACCAACACGGCATTAAACATCCATTTAACCAGTCTGACTTCTTTTGTTGAAAATTTTCCTACCGGCAGTTTTAATAGAATTTTATTCCATCCCTGATTCAAGGTTACAGGAAGAGGTTCACGTCCTTCCCAGTTTTCATTTTTTAAGGAAATCTCTGAGGATTTCTCAGTATGATTATTTTCCCATACAGGAGGCATTATCTCCATGTCATTAATCCATATTCGACTCTCTTTATAGTCCCACTTACTTTGCGGGGGCGATAAATCCTTTTCTGAGCGCCCATAGTTCTGAAACCGGACATACACTCCTGCCTCTTGCTTAACCGGTGAATAAATCCAGGTATAAGCATAAGCAGTATGATTTGGTTGCGGATTGTCATAAAATCCCGGGATTAATGTCCCCCACACATGACGCAAGTAAATTCCGGCACCTGTTGCTTCACGTGTCGGATAGACATTACCCCTGAATTCGTATATTTTCTTGAGATCTTGCTCAGGTGGAAAAGATTCGGTCAAGTGACCTTGATTTGGAAACGGCTCTGTGATGCGCCACTTTACATTGGTTTGCTTCACATATGCAAATGGCTCACCACTGAAAACCAAATCTTTGTAATAGAGCATTCGATCTTCAAAATCTTTAAATGCGTTGAATTCTTTGCTGCTTTCTGATCCCAAAAGCGAACCTTGCTCGTAAAAATACTTTTCTCTTCCACCTTTCCAGGTGCTTTCGGCAAGGGTAAGCATAGCCGGATAAAAGCCGTTTTCAGCTGTGATCTGATCCACTGAATCCACATACCTGTCATTCCATGCTGCAATAATAGAACCCGCTACATCTTGGTTTCCCTCACTTACACCTGCAACATTACTGTTATATAGCGCCACAATATCTGCAAACGTATCGAAGTGATTGATGTAATGCAATCGGGAGTCAATTGCCGGGATACCCGGATGTACCTTACCGCGTGAACTCCACATCTGTATCATATCAATTTCACCGGTTTTATACTTCCAACCAGGATTCCAACTGATCACCTTTTTTCCTTTAGCGCGAATATAATTCACCATTTCCGGCACAAAATCAGGATTGGTAAACTTCACCTCATCTGTTCCAATATGTAAATAAGGTACATCGACAAACACCTCACAAACCTCATCCATCAACTGCTTTAGCAGGCGCATGCCTTCAGGTGATTGCATATCGTGACCAAGTGCCTTTGTAAACGCTGCACTATGTCCAGGCATATCTATTTCGGGAATTAGCAATACATGATGCTTTTGACAGAATGCCACTAATTCTTTGGCTTCTTCAATAGTATAATATTTGCCATGTAAGCGTTCAAAATTAGTGCTGTCTGTTAGCGAAGGAAGCACCTTACTTTCAAGTCGCCATCCAATATCCTCGGTCAGATGCCAATGAAATACATTGATTTTAAATTGTGATAACA
>JAEINY010000304.1 GCA_016342595.1 Marinilabiliaceae bacterium | reverse complement strand
GATGGCTTTCTCTACCCTATTAAAAGTAGAACCATCATCACCTCCCACAACTAAAATATGTGAGGCCCCTATCTTCATACCGGCTGCAGCTGCTAAAGTCACTTCCCTGCCATCTTTTAAAGCCAGGTCTTTCTTTTGAATCCATCTTTTCTCAGATGGTTTATACTTCCATACCTCACTGCTAAAAGTAGTGATCTGATCGCCACTTTTCTTATAGCGTCCACCAATAACATACAAGCACTGTTCCGTCCCATCTGTCTGACTCTCCACCACGGCATGCGTCAACGCATGAGGCAAGCCAGCCACTTGCTGCCATCCTATATCAGGCTGATCAAGGTTGAACTGCAATACCTGTAAATTATAACCTTCAGAGGATACACCACCTACTACATAAAGCAATCGACCAATAAGGCCCATGCGATGATCCTTCAACGGAAAGGGCAAAGCGGGCATAGTATCCATTTCCGGTTGCTCATCGCGGAAACGAATCACGAAGGATTGGTCAGATAGTCCCTTGCTATTTCCGCCTCCGGTGCAAAACACACCTTCAGGCAATGAAACGGCGGCACCACCAGCCAGTGGCAGAGGTAGCTTCCAGTTGTCGGCACGCATCCAATGATTGGCCCCATCCTTTTTAGTAAGAACCAGAATTTGATCCGAATACTCCTTAATGCCGTTCTCCCAAGGTTTGGCATCCGGGAATGCCGCCCCTCCGGCCAGTATTAACCGGTCGTTATGCACCCCACAAAAGGAAGCGGCCCATCCATGATGTACTGACCCATCAGATAAAGCGGGTAATTGCTCCAATTGAGATTGTGTCACCTGCACCTGAGCCTCAAGCGGCATCAAGGCAAGCACAAAAACCAAAATAAAAAGTGATTTAAGTATCTGTTTCATATTATTCCGATTTTGAAAATAGTTCACTCATGCCAAGTGCATCCACATCTTTAACAAATGAATCATATGCACCTTCAGTCATGGGCTTAATTGGTGAACGAAATTGGCCACACTCAATACCCACATAACGCATAAACGCTTTTCCGGTGCCTATTCCGCCATACTTACCTAAAAGACGAATCATATCGATGGATTGCTGCTGCAACTGACGCGCAGACACAATATCACCCTTTTTATAGTCGTCAATCAACTTAGTATAAAGTGGCATGGCATAGTTATAAGTACTGCCGACCCCCCCTTCAGCACCTAAAGCCAATGCTGCCAGCAGGTTTTCATCACGCCCCCAAAGCATATCGTATTGTCCATCGGCAAAATGAAGACATGAGAGGTAATCCATAAAATCCTCATGGGTATATTTTACTCCGGCAAAATTTGGCATCTTACCATGTAAAGCTTTCACTAATTCAATCATAGGAATATCCACACCTGTTAAAACCGGAATGTGGTAAAAGTAAACCGGTAAATCAGGCACCGCTGCTCCCACTTTCATCACGAACTCAGCTAACTGTTCAGCCGACCCTGGTTTAAAATAAAAAGGAGCTATCACAGCGATAGCGTCCATACCCACTTCCTGCGAATGAAGTGCCAGATGAATACTCTCCTGATAGGAAGTACCGCCCACCAAATTAATCAATGTAATCGGGTTTGAATCTTTTTTTGCCTGAGCAGCCCACTGTTCTGCAGTGTGTTTACGTTCTTCGTTAGTCAAAGAAACCCCCTCACCCGTACTTCCATTAAGGAAAGCACCTACTACACCATTAGCTTTTAGAAAATTGTAATAATCGGCTATGGCCAATTCGTTGATTTTTCCATCTTCGTGCATTGGTGTAAATGGCGCTGCTATTAATCCTTTTATTTTTTTCATCATCATACTATTTTCGGTCTAATCTCGTGTTTTGGCATTAGCTACTTTATAGTCTTATTTCAATAACGGTCTGATAATATCAGCCCATAGCACATAACCAGCTCCTGTCAGGTGCAAACCATCATTGGTATATTTAGAATTCATCAGGTTATCTTCTTCATTCTTGAAATGAGAAAACAAATCAACAAATTGTACTGGTGATTGTGCACTCCAGGCTTTCAATTGCTGATTAATCCGCATGATCTCTTCCGTTTTGGAGCAGTGGCCGGTGAATTTCTTAAAAACAGGATTCACCGGTAATATGCTTTGAATATAAACTTCAGTTTTAGGTGATTGTGTATTTATCCGTGTGGCAATCTCCCTAATTTTTGATACAATGCTATCACTACTAATTCCACGCGCCAGATCATTTACTCCAATAAGTAAAAACACTTTTGCCGGTTGCGACTCAGTCACTTCTTCCAGGCGATATAACACGCCTTCAGTTACATCTCCACTGATACCTCTATTTTTAACGCGTTTATTATCAAACAGCTCACACCACTCCCCTCCATCGGTAATACTATTGCCTAAAAAGATAATTTCCTTTTTCGTATTGGGTAGTTCTTCAAATAACGATTTGCGTTGATGATAATAAGTAGAGAACTGGTCGCTTTGTCCAAACAACTCAACAACACCCAATTGAGAAAACACCATCAACACTGTTAATACCAGTATATTTTTATATTCTAAAATCATAAAATCTGCTTTTGTGGTTATATATCTTTAAACGGTTGCTTGATAAGAAATGTAGATGCCGGTACTCCCATTTCATTCACCAGGTTTCCTTGTGAATATGGTTTCCAGCCATAACGAACGACTTTAATATCTTGCTTTCCAAAGTCAATCAAAAGGTGATTATCTTTAAGTACTGCCTTGGCTGGATGAAATAACCCATCTTCACCTGCCACTTCCAGTTCATGCAAGGGTTCTCCGTCCGACGTTCGTAACTCCGCTGTATGATTAAATGTAATGCGTAACTCCCGTTTATTCCCTTCAACCTTTTCTATTGCTATGTTCCCATAGGGTACCGCGTGCTTATTATACAATTGATGAAGTGCCAAATGAGCAAAGCGCTCACCCACTGGTTTCTTTTGAGTTGGACGCACATCTGTTTTGTCACCCACATCACTTGTTACCACCATTGACGTATATGGAATTTGCTTAGCTAATTGTCGTTGGCTATTTCTAAAGTGTGGCCAGCTTGGACGATTCAAAGAAGATAATTGTGCAAAATAGAAAGGTAATTCTGGTAATTCCCAGGCTTCTCGCCAACTATCCACTAAAGTAGGGAATAACACCTCATGTAACTCCGCATTATGGGCATTGGATTCGCCCTGATACCATAATACGCCCTTTATTGAGTATCCGGCTATTTGACTAATACCTGCTTCATATAAATAGGCTGGCTCGTAAGGGTGACGCTGCATTAGACTTGTCGCCTTTTGAATATTTTCACCGGCACGCTGACGACACCATTTCATGGTATGGTCATTGTTGCGCCAGCCGTAAAGCATATTCACTAACCGAGGATGAAACTCCAGCGTCTTACGATCAATCCATGCTTCGGTTGGAGAACCTCCCACTGCAAGCTGAATTAAGCCTACCGGCACCCCCAGTTCCTCCTCTAGTTTATTACCAAAATACCAGGCCACTGCTGAAAAGTCTGCCACCGATCCGGTGTTACAGACTTGCCATTGACCGGACAAATAATCTAAGTCATTAACCTTTTTCAAAGTAATAGAATCCCAAGCCACATTATCTGTATAAGCATGTTGTTTGTAATTCATTAAACGAAGGTTCGAAGGCATCTTTTGTTTCAGTGCCTCAGCACCTGAAGCCGACTGATTCACCTTAAATGCCATATTTGATTGTCCGGCACATAGCCAAACTTCACCAATCATTACATCTTCAAAGACTACTTTTTCTGACATAGACCTGACCCTAAGCTCATAAGGCCCTCCATGCTTCATAGCAGGAAGCTCAACATGCCAATTGCCATCAACGCCAGTACTTACTTCTGCACTTTTCCCGTTTAGCTCAACAAAAACCTTCTCACCCCGGTTGCCTTTTCCCCAAACAGGAATGGATTTATGGCGCTGTAACACCATGTGCGGTCCAAAAATCGGTGACACCTGCAAACCTCCATAATCACCGGTGACATGCTGATAAGCCAGGTGAGCCATTATACCTGCTCCTTCCTTATTAGGATGCAGGGCATCAGGAAACAAATCCGGCCGCATATGCAAAGGTGAGTGCCAGTCAATTAGTTTCCCATTACAATTGCTTGCTACTTGCTCAATCGTTTCCTGAATCTGCCAAAACCAATCGCGTGTGCCCGACTTAAAACGAGGGTGTGTATGAAAAATGGGTGTCATGCGCCCTATCCACAACTTTGGCGAAGTACCGTCCGATTTTTTAATACTATCGATCAATGCCATATAATCGGCAATAAATTCATCGCGGTAATTGGGCCAATTGCGAGGATCTGTATCATTTAGTCCTAGTGATATAATCAAAATATCAGGTTGAAATTTAACAGCATCACCAAACTCTTTTTGGTCCATATATGGACGATGTCCTTTCCGTAATAAGGTAGCCCCACTTTTACCAAAATTCTCCACCTCATATGTATCACCAAGTAATTGCTGTAATTGTGCCGGATAGCTATTTGTTTCAGGATGGTCAATCTTATAACCATAGGTTACACTGTTACCAACGCAGGCAATTTTTATTTTTTCTTGCCCATCTACAATTTGTGTTCCTGATAAGAACAGCATAAACACTGCAAATATCTTAAACCCAATCGCCTTTGAGGTTTTATATACAGATCCTTTCACTTTCATCTTAATTCGTTGATTATTTAAGTGTTTGATCGGGTGAATAGGTAATATTATCCAAAGCCTTACGCCCGTCAGGTGTAACCAACACGGCATTAAACATCCATTTAACCAGTCTGACTTCATTTGATGAAAATTTTCCTACCGGCAGTTTTAATAGAATTTTGTTCCACCCCTGATCCAAGGTGACAGGAAGAGGTTCACGTCCTTCCCAATTTTCATTTCTTAATGAGATCTCTGAGGATTTCTCTGTATGATCATTCTCCCATACAGGAGGCATTAGCTCCATGTCATTAATCCATATTCGACTCTCTTTATAGTCCCACTTACCTTGTGGAGGAGGCAAATCCTTTTCTGAGCGACCATAGTTCTGAAACCGGACATACACCCCTGCCTCTTGCTTAACAGGTGAATAAACCCAGGTATAAGCATAAGCGGTGTGGTTGGGTTGTGGATCTTCATAAAATGCAGGTATTAATGTACCCCACACATGGCGAAAATAGATGCCGGCTCCTATAGCATCATTACATCTATAGGTCTTTCCTTTATATTTGTACTCCTCCTTCAACCTCTTTTCCGGTGGAAATACCCTTTTCAATTCCCCTTTGTTAGGAAAAGGATCGGTAATATGCCATTTAACATTAGTTTGGCGAACGTATGCAAAAGGTTCATCATTAAAAACCTCTTTTTTAAAATGGAGTAAACGTTCTTCAAATTCCTTAAAGGACTTAAACTCGTCACTTACTTCCGCTCCTAATTGCAAGCCTTGTTCATAAAAATAGTTTTCTCTTCCACCTTTCCAGGTGCTTTCGGCAAGGGTAAGCATAGCCGGATAAAACCCATTCTGCGCAACTATTTGATCCACGGAATCGACATACCTATCATTCCAGATGGCAATAATGGCACCAGCTACATCGTCACTTCCTTCACTCACACCTCCCACATTACTGTGATAGAGCGCCACGATATCGGCAAATGTATCGAAGTGATTGATGTAATGCAATCGGGAGTCAATAGCCGGGATACCCGGATGTATCTTACCACGTGAACTCCACATCTGGATCATATCAATTTCACCTGCCTGATAGTGCCAACCAGGGTTCCAACTGATCACCTTCTTTCCTTTAGCGCGAATATAATTCACCATTTCCGGCACAAAATCAGGATTGGTAAATTTCACTTCATCCGTTCCAATATGTAAATAAGGTACATCGGCAAACACCTCACATACCTCATCCATCAACTGCTTAAGCAGGCGCATGCCTTCAGGTGATTGCATATCGTGACCAAGTGCCTTTATAAACGCTGCACTATGTCCCGGCATATCTATTTCGGGAATTAGCAATACATGATGCTTTTGACAGAATACCACTAATTCTTTGGCTTCTTCAATTGTATAATATTTGCCATGTAAGCGTTCAAAATTAGTGCTGTCTGTTAGCGAAGGAAACACCTTACTTTCAAGTCGCCATCCAATATCCTCGGTCAGATGCCAATGAAATACATTGATTTTAAATTGTGATAACA
>JAEINY010000303.1 GCA_016342595.1 Marinilabiliaceae bacterium | reverse complement strand
GCTAATAGCCTTTCTATTGTTACATTCGTTTTAATTAGGTAATTTAAAACCCTGATTAAACAATTGAGCCAATGATATTTCTACAATTAGTCCGATATAAGAATCTGTTCATCATCGCTTTATTGCAGGTTTTATTGCGGTATGCAATGTTACTTCCCATTTTGAGTCACTATGGTATTGAGCCTGTTTTATCAGATCTGAGATTTGGTCTGGTTGTTTTGTCAACCTTGTTATTGGCAGCTTCAGGTTATGTGATCAATGATTATTTTGATATTCGCATCGACCGCATCAATCGACCTGATTCAGTAATCGTGGGGAAACATATCAAGCGGCGGACAGCTTTGTTTTTACATGTATTGCTAACAGTCACGGGGGTTTTTATTGGCTTATTTCTGGCCTATGTAACGCGAAAAGAGAATTATGCATTAATGTATGTTTTTATTCCGGCTCTTTTGTGGTATTACAGTACCACCTTTAAGCGTCATGCAGTGATTGGAAATTTGATTATTTCAATGCTGACTGCTCTAGTACCTTATGTGGTTGTATCTATTGAATTCGCCATGTTGGCCAGGGTGCATGGAGATAATATATTACAAACAAATGCGTGCTCAACGGCTTGGTTTTGGACTAGCGGATTTGCTTTTTTTGCATTCATTACCAATCTCATTCGTGAAATTATTAAAGATACTGAAGATTTGAGAGGTGATAAGGCTGTAGGGTGTCGAACACTACCCATTGCCATTGGGGTGAATTACACGAAGATTCTTGTTTCTCTTTTGGTATTGGGATCATTTGTTACGTTATGGCTAATCTTTTTTTTCATACCGGAAGTTCAAAATATTCCCTATGTGGCCCCATATTTTGTTATTGGTTTATCTGTGCCGTATTTATTATTATTGTTCCAGTTGTATCGATCCCAATCGTCTAAAGGTTTTCATACTGCCAGTAGTATCTCTAAAGTTATTATGTTGTTGGGAATTGTATTTATTCTATTTGCCGGAAAGGCTTTTTAAACGATATTCGTTTTTTTAGAGCTTGTACATCTTATCAAAAAAAACAGCACCTCTTTTTAAGAAGTGCTGCTTGCATATCAAATAAGTTGTAACGGTTTTATTTCTTTATAACTTTCACCGTTTGCTCACCACGGATGTTGGATAAGGTGAACAGATATACACCCTTTTCAAATTGAGAGATATTCAGTGAAGCATCGTACTCATCAACTGTTTTCTTTGAAAGAACTGCTCCTGACATCGAGTAGATGGTTAATACGGAACGTTCTGTAACATTTGCCAAGTGGAGAACATCTACGGCCGGATTTGGATACACATAGAAGTCATTATCCATTTCAGGTTGTTTTTGCTTAACAATCACTTCTGTGTAGTGGTAGCTTGTTTTGAAATCGCTACTCCAATTGTTGTTATTCCAGATGGCTGTTTCGCGCTCTAACTCAACACCTTTTGAATTGTATGTTGATTTCAGGCTTTGTCTGTTGGTCCAGGCGGCCGTTTCTTCGTTCCACTCTTCATCCAGTATTTGCAGGGTTGTGTCACTCTGGGAAAAATACTCTGAGATGCGTCTTTTATCACTCCAGTCTTCTTTAGTGTCATCCCAGTCTTTTCGAATGGTTAGCGATTGATTCGAATAATCATCTGCTTCGATGGTGTATTTTCGGAATTCGCTCCAGTTATTTTCGGCCTCGTTCCATTCAGACAGGTTGGTTACCACATTGCCCTCATTATTTTTATTGTAGTTACTTTGCCAAATATCTTTCCACTTATTTGATGCTTGATCCCATTCGTATTGGAATACCATTTCCAATTCATCATTACTGTCGTACAGATAAACGTATTGCCAGTAATTTTGTAATTCATCCGAACCATCCAAACGTTTATTGGTGTTCACACGTAATGGATTGCCTTCTGAATCAAAGGATTGTACTTGTTCCCATTGTGCCACCCAGTTACCTTCATTACTGTCCCATTCACTGAAACGTATAGATATCTTTTGGCCACCATTGGAACGGGAAATTGACTTTTCCGTTTTATTTTCCCATCGCTTAGCATCCTTATTAAATATTTGTACCAAGTGGTTGGTTAATTCTTCGAATTGATTGTAGGTGAAACTCTCGCGTGAAGATTCTGTCCACTGTTTGTTCTGTGTGTTGTATTTTAATTCAGTAACAGTTGCTACTTGACTGTCTTCTGTTAATTTAATTTCTTTTCTGAGACATGGATTCCAGTCGGCTGTTTCAGCATTATAGCTAAATACTGCTACCGAATCCAATAAGTAATAAACACTATCGTTGTTGATTTTTCCAAGTTCAGAAGTCACCTGAGTCACATCATCACTATTACCAACGCTCGTGTTAAAACTTTTTAAAGTTAAATCTTGAGAGAAACAGGTTGTTGCACTCATCACCCCCAAAATAATCGCCGTCCAAACCGTCTTCATATGCATCCTTTGTTTTGTTTGTCAAGAATAAAATTCTCTTGTGCTTTTCGTAAGTCTAAAGTCCTTTAAGCTTTAGTCTTTGATCGTCTTTAACTTGATTTTGATGAAATGGTTACAATCGTTGACGAAAAAACAAAAAATAATTACGAAAATCCTTGACAAATGGAAAACAGTTAAAAGGTATAACCAGGTTGAAAGTAGTTACAATAGTAAAAACATCAGCTTTTAGAGTTTTTAATTGTTTTATATTTGTTGTTTTTAAGTATTCATTATGTCTTTAGATAAATTTAATCGGTATCAAATAATACTGGCTTCTAGATCCCCACGCCGCAAGCAGTTGTTGGAACAATTGGGACTAGTCTTTGAAATAGGAACAAAAAAAGATGTGGAAGAAATTTTTTCCGCTGATTTTTCGCCAGGTGAAAATGCAAAATATTTGTCAAAAATAAAAACTAAGCCCTATTTAAATGATTTAAAATCAGATAATAAAATAATCATCTCTGCCGATACTGTAGTAAGCATACATGATGAAGTGTTGGGAAAGCCAAGTGATCGGGATGATGCTATCCGAATGTTGAATCTTTTATCCGGAGATGAGCATGAAGTGATTACTGGTGTCACCATAACCTCAGGAGCTAAACAAGAGACTTTTGCTGTTTCTACAAAAGTACATTTCAAGCCACTTTCAAAAGCAGAGATTGAACATTATGTAGATACCTATCAACCGTATGATAAAGCCGGCGCCTATGGTATTCAAGAGTGGATCGGACTGATTGGTATTGATCGTATTGAAGGCTCTTATTTTAATGTTGTTGGGTTACCTGTACAACGCTTATATGCTGAATTGCAAAATTTTTAATTTATTCCATAACAATAACAACATGCTTAGAAAAACCTTATTAACGTTGATGGCAGCTACATTGCTGCAAGTAAGTGCCCTGGCAGATGAGGGTATGTGGATTCCGATGTTGCTGAAGCAATATAATATTGAGCAGATGCAGGAGATGGGCTTCAAACTCTCTGCTGAAGATGTGTACAGTGTCAATCAGGCGTGTTTGAAAGATGCAGTAGTTATTTTTGGCCGAGGCTGTACCGGTGAATTGATTTCCGATAAAGGATTGATCGTGACCAATCACCATTGTGGATATGGTCAGATTCAATACCACAGTTCGGTAGAACATGATTATTTGACCAATGGTTTTTGGGCCATGTCGCAGGAAGAAGAGTTAGTTAATCCAGGCTTATCGGTGACTTTCTTAAAGCGGATGGAAGATGTAACGACCAGAGTATTGGAAGGTACAGATGAGAAGATGGATGAAAAAGAGCGTCAAAATGTGATTGCCAAAAACATTAAAACCATCAAGGAGGCAGCGATTAAGGATACGCATTATAAAGCGGTCTTGAAACCATTTTTTCATGGTAACCAATATTTCTTGTTTATCAACGAGGTCTATACAGATGTGCGTCTGGTAGGTGCACCACCATCGGCTATTGGTAAATTTGGTGGAGATACCGATAATTGGATGTGGCCACGTCATACCGGTGATTTTTCTATGTTCCGCATCTATGCTGATAAAGACAATAAACCGGCTGACTATTCGAAAGACAATGTCCCTTATAAGCCATTGAAACATTTCCCTGTTTCAATGAAGGGGGTGAACGAAGGTGATTTTACCATGGTGTTTGGTTACCCTGGAAGTACCTATCAATATGTACCATCATATCATTTAGAAATGTTAACAGAAACTGTTAATCCTAAATTGATTGATGTACGCACCGAGAAGTTAGGTATTATGAATCGTTACCAGGGTGCTGATCCTAAGGTGCGCATTCAGTATGCTGCCAAAAATGCCAGTATTTCTAATAGCTGGAAACGTTGGATTGGGGAGAATCGCGGATTGGAGATTTTAGATGCTATCACCAGGAAAAAAGCTTTCGAAGAAAAGTTTAATAAATGGACGACCACGACCCCTGCAAGAACAGAGAAGTATGGTCATCTGGTTGAAGACTACGCAAAAGTTTATAAAGCATATACAGAGTACCGTTTAGCTTCGGGATACATTTCTGAAGTAGCTTTTAGGAATGGAATTGAAGCTGCTACTTTAGCTGGTTCTATGAATGTTTTGGTGAGCCTATATGAGGCTGAGAAGCGCGATGAGGACGCTATTCTAAAAGCCAAAGAGAAGCTAACGAAGTCGGCAGCACTATTTTTTAAGAACTACTATCAACCACTTGATCAGGAGTTAGCCGCTAAATTATTAACGATGTATGGCGAGAATGTGCCAGCTAAATTTCAGCCCGGAGTTATGACAACGATCAATGGTAAATTCAAGGGCGATACGCAAAAGTATGTGGATGCCGTTTATAAGAAGACGATCTTTAAAAACCAATCTGCTGTTGAGAATTTGATCAATACCTTTAATGAAAAATCCATTAAGAGCCTGAAAAAAGATCCGGCTTATCAATTGTACCAAAGTTTCAGAACTGCGTACGATGATGTGGTTTATGCTAAAATGAATGATTATAATCGGGAACTTGGTAAACTGAACAAAGCCTACATGGCTGCTCAAATGGAGATGGAGTCGGATCGTGTATTCTATCCGGATGCCAACTTTACCTTACGTGTTTCTTATGGACAGGTGAAAGGCTATGAGGCGAGAGATGCGATGATCTACAATCATTTTACCACTTTAGATGGGATTATGGAGAAAGATAATCCGGATATTTACGATTATGCCGTACCCGCTAAACTTAAAGAGCTGTATGAAAATAAAGACTATGGTCGTTATGAAGTAGGTGGTTCCGTTCCGGTTTGTTTTGTGGCTACGAATCACACAACGGGTGGAAATTCAGGTAGTCCGGTGTTGAATGCTGAAGGTCACCTGATTGGCATCAACTTTGACCGAGCCTGGGAAGGGGTGATGAGTGATTTGATGTTCAATCCCGAGCAGTGTCGTAATATTTCATTGGATATGCGTTATGTATTATTCATTATCGACAAATTTGCGGGTGCCGGTTATTTGTTAGATGAGATGACGATTGTAGAATAGGAAATAGTCAGTAGTCTGAAGTCAAAGGTCAGCTGCCAGAAGAGCTGGTTGCTGACAATTTTATAAGATAATTGGCCATTAGAGCCAGATGGTAAATGCCCGGATGTTGCGATGAGCAGCTCCGGGTTTTTTATTTGTGATCTGTTTATGAACACAAGGCTCTTACAATAAGGCTAAAATGTCCCGGTCATACCAGCCTCTTAATATGATCGACCGGAAGCTCTCACATTGTGACCGGAAGCTCTCACATTGTGACCGGAAGCTCTCACATTGTGACCGGAAGCAAAAAAACGGCGACCGGAGCTACTCAACCCACCGACCGGAAAGACTGCCAAAGCAACCGGAGCGGGCTCTTGAGTAACCGGAGCAAGCACCCGGGCAACTGATAACACGCATTTTACAACCGGAGGCACCACTTGAACGACCGGAAGCTCACAAGCCAATGTCATTAGGTTAAGATTTAAACTACCGGGCTGGATTAGATCTCGGGTAAAAAACTGGAATCCGTTTAATGGCGACATTGTGGAGGTGATATAACTAGTGGAATGATTTGCATATTATAGTATTTATTATACTAGGGGTGTGTTTTACACAAACTAATAGTAACACAGAGTCCTCAAGCCCTGACGTGTTAGCAAAAGCAGAGATAACGCGGAGAAAAGGGTAACACAGAGTTACACGAAGAAGCCACAGAGTACGATAGCTATCGTACCCACAGAGCAAAACAACAAGTTGTTTCTAAAAGCGCAAAAGATAACCATCGGTCTTGTTATTATGTCGAATCCAGTGATGAAATCCGTGTTAATCTGGTGCGTCACGAGGCGTGCGTATATATATAT
>JAEINY010000302.1 GCA_016342595.1 Marinilabiliaceae bacterium | reverse complement strand
GCTTTTCAGCGTGCCTCCCCGTTTGAAAGCGGCTGCAAAATAACGGATAGTTTTTGGGATTTCCTAATGGTGGTGGGGTGAGATTAATTCACCCCAATTCATACACTTCTCAAAATGTGCTATTTGATTCACAAAAAAATCAAGTTTTATTCTGAAGGATTAGAAAATCGAGATGATAAAGTATTCCAACACTAAAACTATTTGTTTGTGGCACGTCAAAAATACTTTTAAAATTACTGAAGTAATCAGATGGCAAATCACTATAGATATCATTCTTCCATACCAATGACACTCGCTCCTAAACTATACTCTTTCTTATACGTGAAATTTGCATGTTCCTCATATCTCAAATTAACATCTACTGCAAAGAACTTGGATAATCACTGGAAAGAAAACCTCCCAAACTCCAAAAAGAATCCTTGTAATAGTAATATCCATCAACGCGAGATTCATGAAAATCTTTGAATCCTATGGGATTTATACTTCCTTTTAATGACAGTGTTAAATAATTTTGAATTGTGGCCCTGAATTGAAAAAACTGATTTGCACCTTTAAATATGTATGGCTTATAGTGCGCATAAACCCCATTATACAAAAAGGCCAAACAATTTATAAAGGCTTCAAATGGTTCACCCAATACTCTTAATATGTCGCTAACAACAAACTATTTTCTTTTAAAAATCAGCCATAATAAGATCAGCATTATTATGAGCGATACTAGAATAGCCCACAAATTAATAGTCCGAAACTGCACTTCAAGTGTATAGTCCTTATATTGAAATACGTTATCCTGAAACTCCCATTTAACACAATTATCGTCAACTTGCTGGGCATTGGTGGCATACAATATACCAGGAACTTCAATTTCAGCTTTAATGTCACGATCGTTTCCCAATAGTAAAAAATCAGCATCCATGGATTTTTCTAACTTTTCAAAATAACCAGAATGGTAAGCACTTGTTGACCAAGATGATTTTGTCAATTCATCCACCTTCAAGCAAATGGAATATAGTTCAGCTCCTTCTAAAAGTGAAAAATTCATGAATTCCTCCAGTTGTTGCTTCATTTCATTCGTCATTACGGGCATATTGCATTCCGCCACATAGGCATCTAAATACTTTTCAAACTCAATAAAAATCGTCTTATTCAAAAAATTCCAAAAATGTTTTTCACCCTTCTCATCAAATTGCTTCATCTCATCCTTTGACATCCCCACAACCACGGTCGAATCGTCCTCAACAAAATATGCATATTCCTTTGGAGACAGATAGTCATCAATCGATACATGTCGAAAGGGAAATCGCTGCAAAAAAACTTCTTTATAAATATGGTATGTGAAAAACCATCTGAATTTCCTCCTATAGTCAATATCTATATTTTCACAATCCAGCGTATCCTCCGGACGATAGATAATTGCATCCGCTTTCTGCCACGATGAAAACGTACGTTCCACCGAGGCAATAAACACAGTATCTCCATTTGCAGTATCCACTTTTGAGGCATAGGTCACTGCCCATTCTTTCGTTAATTGAAAAGGGAAAGGATTATTATACACGCGTGATGAATCCCCAGTAGCCACAATCCGTTTAAAAATAGAACCATCCGGATTGATTCGGGTAAAATACTTAATCTCAAGATCACCACATCCTGAAGCCACAAACATTACCGCAATTATTAAACAAACTATTTTCTTTTTCATCATTGACCTTTTTAATTAAACCATTGACACAAGCGATAATCATGTTTTAATTGCCATACCGATAATTTCAACACTCCTTCCTGATTGAACTGTTTGTACTTTTCCGGATAAAATTTTTTCAGTGCTGATAGAAAGTTTTTCACGTCAGGAAGAAAAGGAGAATCATTCTCCTGAAGATACAAGAGCTGCTGAACTGTTATAATTATTGTCTTGCCATCCGTAAACTGTCCCAATGTTGATTTTTCCATCTCTATTAATAAAGAACGTAATGATTGTTGGCACTCATAATCCACAAAACCTTTCCCTTGAGTATTCATTAACCGTCCCTGCATCTGAACACGTAAATAATACATATTGCCCTCCTGCCATGCAAAATTACCGATGCTTATCAAGAGGAGGATGGATGCAGTTAAACGCATCAGATAAGAAGACTTTCTTTGATTCTTCTTTTCCTCGTGTTTATTCTTTTTAATTTCCGTCAACACGGCTTGCCGTAAGGCCTCAGGATTTTTCAGCCGGGGCTTTAACCGTCTCAAACCATCCATGAAATCATAATCAAATGCTTCATCACTCATAACTCGCTATTTAAATAGATCCCCAATTGCTCACGCACCTTTTTCCGGGCCACATATAAATTATCCTTAATCTTCTTTTCTGAAAATCCGGTTATAGCTACCACTTCTTCCACCGTCAAATCCTCAAGATCGCGCATTACGAATACCATTTTTTGCTGCACCGACAAGCTTCTGCATGCTTTTCTGATCATTTGTCCCAATTCCTGGTTTTCCAACTCATCACTCTCCTTGTAAATAACCCTACTTCCTACGGGTAACTCTACATCCAGGCTCATCCACTCTTTGTGCGCTTTCATCCAGTCGAAAGTCAAACGTGTAGCAATAGTAAAAAGCCAAGTAGTAAATCGACTCCTTGAGGCATCATACAATTTTATATTTCGCCATGCTTTAATAAAAGTCTCCTGAACCAGATCCTCAGCAAAGGGTTCATTATTAACCAAACGAAACACCACCGAAAACACATAATCACTGTAATTAAGCACCAATTGTCCGAAGGCTATCGTATCCCCCTTCTTACTTCTATTAATTAATCCAATGGTTTCGATGTGCATACAGATATCGTCTTTATATTATAGTACGGCGATCATACCAGCAGGTCGAAAAAAAGGTGTTGATTTATTCACCAACACCTTCCTGTATTCTTTTAAAATGATATTATCACAGGTAGTTTCAAACACTCCTATGTTATTATATGCCCCCTGGAGATCATTTGTCAACAATTTAAAAGTTGATAAAAGAGATCTAAGTGACTTCTACAGTGACCTGCACACATTTTTAAAAAGCTTAATCATTCCTTTTTCTGCTTCAGCAGCTACATCAAGAATTTCTTGCAAACTCACCGGATGCAAATGCTCAGGATCACACTCATCTGTCAACACTGATACGCAAGCACATGGTAATTGCATATGATTGGCCACAATAACCTCAGGAACTGTTGACATTCCCACAGCATCAGCGCCTATGATTTTTAAGTACCTGTATTCGGCACGTGTTTCCAAATTAGGTCCCGGAACGGATATATAAACACCTTCATGTAAGGTAACTTTTTCTTCTATCGCTGCATTTTTCATCAGGTTATTTAACTGCTCATCATAAGGTTGACTCATATCTGGAAAACGCGGGCCCAATTCATCAATATTTTTACCTGTCAATGGATTTTCGGGCAATAAACTGATATGATCGTCCAATAACATCAAACTACCCTTTTGAAAATTCAAATTCACAGCACCAGCTGCATTTGATATTAGCAGGGTCTCAACACCTAGCAATTTCATCACACGAACCGGCAATGTGATTTGTTGCATGGAGTAACCTTCATAATAATGAAAACGCCCTTGCATGGCCACTATTTTTCGCCCTTCCAATTCACCAAAAATCAATACCCCTTTATGAGATTCGACAGTGGATACAGGAAAATTAGGAATATCTGAATAACTCACTTTTTTGAGTATCTTAATTTCATCCACCAATTTACCTAAACCGGTCCCCAGAATAATCCCAACAACAGGATTTACAAAACCCTGCTCTTTCAAAAAATTAGCAGTTTCATGCATATTTTGATAATTCATCTCCTACGTATTTTATAAGTTTTATTAAAATTTCAATAATGGAATAATGTAGTTTTGAAAAATATCATCACTTATTTCATTCCGAAAATTATAAGTCTCCAAATAATCCTTTAGGGCATCCTCCCACGCCTTTCTCCCATTACGGCTTCTAACATAGTAATCAAAAGCATTGTAACCAACTTGCTGCACATCTTCACCAAACCACCTGAATAATTGATGATAAGACAATGCGGATAAACCTGTTACTTTAATCTCATCAAAACAATGATCAATAATATCAGGCAACTCTTCAATTGTCTCTAGTTGCTTCTGGAAGGCTTTATCCATCCATAAAGAAAATGAACTTGTTTCCTTTTCACTCAATAATTCAACCATTTTTTCCTTCAAATGAAAGGAATAGGAAAATGATTCAATATCTGATATTCCGATATTATCAGTGATGTAATTCTGCAGCACATTAATTGCATAGTTCTGTTGGTTTAATTCACACACTATAAAAGCAGATATTAACTCCTTATTGTCATTAAAAAAAAGCCGCCACGGATAATCCTCATTCACAATTTTTCCATGCAATTTATCTTGATGTGCATACTTTCCAAAAGTTAGAATTACAAGGTCCTTCTTTACTATCGTAGTTGAAAGAGTTTCTGATAATATTTCCTCCGCGGATACCCCATTCCTTCGAAGAGCCAACAATAAAGGAAGAGAAAACACAGTGTGTTCATGCCAACTGACAGCTTCCAACTTACCACTTCGCTTTACTTTTTTAAATGAATAACTTTTTGAAAACTGACTTTTCATCCATGGCACACCTTTTCCTTCCCAAATCATTTTCATATTAGAGATCAAATAGGGAAAACCAGATTGCATCTGCCTAATAATAAAACAATTCCTTTTATCAGCTTCTATATTTACCAAAGAAACTGAATATTCTGGTAGAATCATTTGAATTGGAAAATTGATCAAGTGTGGCATTTTACAAATCATAACTTTTAAGGCCCATGAATAGCATCCGTAAAAATACGGTATTGAAGCCTGATCAAAAATGCTTTCATGATTTTTGTTTTTACTACTTTTAAGACGAGCCAAAATTACACTTATGAAGATTCAACTCTCCCTTCTATTATATTTTTTCAGCTTACTCTTATTCACCACAAGTTGTGAAGATGAAGATATAGCTCCTTCTGATGTCAGAAAAATAAACAATTTCATTAAGACAAATATGGACGACACCTATTTTTGGAAGAACGAAATGCCAGATTTAAATCCGAACAAACAATATGACTCTGAAAAATATTTTAATGCTCTGCTATATGATGAAATAGACCAATGGTCCTTTATAACTGATGATTATAAAGGACTACAGAAATATTTTTCTGGTATTCGAAAATCAATGGGTCACTCTATACGTTTGTTCAGACTTGCGGATAATTCAACTGAGCTGATTGGTTTTGTTGAATATACTTATCCCGATTCTCCTGCAGAGCGTGCCGGATTAAATCGTGGAGATATGTTCTATAAAATAAACAACCAACAGTTAACCATTGACAACTATTCATCTCTCTTGGGAGACGAAGAGTATAAAATGACATTGGGTACGTTAAATGCAGATAATTCAATAACTCCCCAAACTCCAGAAATAAACCTGGTTGCTGAGGAATTATCGACAAATCCTGTTTTAGTTCACAAGGTCATACATCACGGAGGCAAAAAAATTGGCTACTTAGCGTACACATCATTTATTCATGATTATAATCCAGAATTGGAATCTGCTTTTGCTGAATTTAAGGCTGCTTCCATAGATGAGTTAGTCATTGATTTAAGGTATAATGGAGGAGGAGCCGTTTCGTCAGCAATATTAATGAGCAGCATGATAGCACCTGTTAATAAAACAAATGAAATATTCATTCGAACGACATACAACTCTAATCTGGAAGACTATTTTAAGGAAAAAAATCCCGAAAATCCAGATTTATTCAATGACCGTTTAACAAACCACGTGAATAATCTTAATTTAAGTAGACTTATAGCACTGACGACTTACAAGACAGCATCTGCAAGCGAAATGGTCATGTACGGATTAAGTCCCCACATGAATGTCTACCACATTGGTGAGCAAACACACGGCAAATACTACGGTTCCATTACTATTGGCGACTCGGAAAATCACAACTGGGCAATTCAGCCTATTGTGATGCGTGTGGAGAATGAAAATAACTCAATTGATTATTCGCAGGGATTAATACCAAATGAAGAAGTAACTGATTTTTTGGATGCGACCGCATTTTATCAGCTAGGAGATATTAAAGAGGACTTTTTGGCAAGGGCTCTATATCATATTACTGGGGAATTACCTAAGGGTGCCGTATTAAAATCAGCATCTGTTAGTCCGTTAGCTCCTTTGAATAAGGAATATTTATTCCTTCACCCCTTAAATAGCGATATGCAATTTCAACTACAATAAACTTTAAAGGGTATCCAACAAGTCTCGAATACCC
>JAEINY010000301.1 GCA_016342595.1 Marinilabiliaceae bacterium | reverse complement strand
CCTCCACTTTCGCAGGGTTATCAACCCAGCCTTCTTTACTGGATGCTGCGCACCGTATGAAGGCCTATTTATTGGCAGCAGTTTTTATTTAAAAATTTGCAAAAAACATGTAGATTAGTTTATCATCTTGAAATGTAAATTCAATCAAAAGTTTAACATTTGGATCACTTTTGGTAGAACGTTGGACGAAATAGTGCTTTAATCCTTCACTTTTTTCTTGAGTTGCCATTTCAAAAAAGGATTGTGGCATTTGAGGTCTATTAGTAAAAGAATTAGGATAGTCTTTCTTAAAATCATTTAGCTCATATTCATCACTAAAAATTACGGAACCATTTAAAACTTTTTTCTCAAGCTTTCTAAAGTCAATTTTACATGGTATTGATTCCAAATCGTTAAAACACCAAAATTCAATACCTGTATAGCAAACAGTTGTATAATCAATTGATCCTTCTATTACATTGAAGACTTCTTCTATAGTTTTAAACTTTACTTCTTTATTATGTTGCAATACTTGGTTGGGTAATCCAAATATTTCAATTTGAGAATTAACACTACCAAATAATTTTACATTCTCAATTTTAAGATTGTATGCATTTATTAAGTCTAACTCCTTAGTATTATTAGTTGAATTAAATTCGTTTTCCCCCATGGTTATTAGAGTACTTGAACAAAGTAATAATCCTATAAGTGTTTTTATCATATGCTTTTAAATTACTACCAACTAGTCAATAGACCGAGTATTTTGTCTATCATACTTATTGTTGTTCTAAAACTATCAAAAATTAAACAAAGCACACTACTTATTAACAAAAGTATTTTTGTGAACGGCATTCGTTTTCGTGTTTTGTTTATTTTGTATATTCCTGGTGTCCTCTTGCCGGACGGGCATTTACTTTTTCCTGCCATGAAAAAGTAAACAAAAAATCACCGCTGAAGGTAAATTGGCTAAATTTCAATCCTCTCCGCTGAAAACAAAGAACTCTCCCGATCAAGAACCTTGTGGATTTTGGTTCCCAAAAACCTACAAGTTCTAAGTCGGGATCAGACAGCTTTGTTTTTTTACGCTCCATGGCTTAAAATTCTTAACGCCATTTCCCTAAGGCGGAATCCATTTTATATTGAATAGTTCTTTTTTTCTTAAAAATATATTACGGCGTTTATAGACAGCTGGTTTTAAAACCATGGCGCCATTTCCAGCAGGATTTAGTTCAACCTGGCCTTCATTACCGGGTGCTCACCACCCCATGAAGGCCCATTGATGAGGCCATGTAGCTATACAAAATACACAGGTTCTTTTCTTATTGAACAATTGAGAAATAGTTTCTTTTTAACGGCATTTATTGTTGGGTTATCAAATATTCGCGCTTCATTTGGACAATGCTTAACGCAAGCACAACACCAGGTACACAATTCTCCGTTGGTTATTTCCGTTCCTTCAATTGTGATCGCATTTACAGGACATATGTCAACACAAGTCCCGCATTGATTACATAGATTATTATCTGTTATTGGATGTACCGTTGCTGGTAATTGTTTCCGCTCTTTGTATGGATACTTACCTGGTACATTTAGCTCTGCTGGTGTATTTGCATCCCTTATTTCATTCAGCTTCTTATTTATCAACTCCGCAAAATCCCTACACTTTATCAGATCTTGTTTATCGGGTCTGTTCTTAGCTATGGGTTTGTCTTTTGATGAAAATGAATGCTCTCCAATAAATGCGGCGCCCGCAATTATCCTGAACCCGCAATTAATGGCAACTTCTTTAAGCTCCAAAAGCGCATCATCATACTCTCTGTTGCCATAGACAACCACAATTACTACTGGAGATTGATTAGACTGCAACTTTTTTAATGCCTCAATAGCTTCTATCGGCACGCGTCCTCCATATACAGGTATGCCAATTATAGTCAAACAATCACCACTTACTGCAGGCTTAAATTCATCCTGATTGTGGGTAATATTATTTTCAGAGATAAGTTTTAATCCCGTTTTTTGACCAATTTCTCTAACAATTTTTTGTGTTGTTCCGGTCGGTGAAAAATAAATCAGACTTAAAGTTTCCATTGTTTCTATTCCCTACGTTTACATTGTTTTTTCGGTATCACAATTCACACAAGGCTCGTTCTATATTGCCATCTATTTGCTTACGCCCCTTAGAACTGTAACCCGCAAAACGGGACAGGCTGTGCCTGTTTCCCGGCTTTTACTATTGGATTCATTAATAGCAAAAATAGTTCTTTGTTTACATTCTATTGCTAATTTTTGACGCGCGATGGTACATCTATTAAAATTCCACCGAAATATTAAATGTTAAAAGATCCAAAAATGAATTCCACAAGCACATATTCAGTGGAGCTGAAAACGATACTTAAATGTTAGGCGCATGTAGTTTATTAAAATCTTTTAAAATGTCTTCTCAATCCAATCAATGTATAATAAATAAAAAGAGTACAGAAGAAGGTATAAAATATTGATAAGATAAAATGCCATGGTGAAGAAATTATAGACTCTACTTTCTGTTCATAAAAACGAGTAAAATTAAATGGCAATACTCTATTCAAGCTATAAATTGATGCATATCCAAAGTTTTCCCAGAATTCAAAATTTAATAGATTACTAATCCCTTCCTTATCAAAACTAAAAACATAACCATCAATAATATTTTCGATACTTCCTCTCTTTACTATTAACCCATTCATTAAGTTATATATCGTAAACATTAAGAAACAAAACAGTACGTATAGACCTGTAATTAAAGGTCTCTGACCAAACCATGTAAAATATTTATTTACCCAATACAATAAGTACATGCGCTTATTACCATATTTAAGGTAAAACTTCTTCTTAAGTTCCAATTCTTTGAAGAAGAACTCCCCTGAGACATGATATTTTTTATTGGCATCATAAGCAAATTTTAAATCACTATACATGTGACTAACTTCAAGCTCATCTATTTCCTTTAGCTTTTTATATTCCTTTGTTTTTTCTTTCGTTTTTAAGTAGGATTCCTCTAGCAAAAAATTATCTGGTTGAATTCGACCAATATTATCTTCCCAACATTGAATAAATCGAGAGTCTTTAAAATTTGAAGTAAACAATGAGATACTATTAAATGTCATATTTTCAAAATACACATTTTTCAATTCACAATGGTCGAAATCAATGAGGACAACAGGAGGTAATACATTATAGTTAATGTTCTTAAATACTGTTTTAAACTCGCTAAATATAATTTGCTTAAAACTTATTGAACCAACACTAACTAGTTTTTCATTTTCTCCTTCGACTTGATTAAATTCAGTAGAATCAAGAAGAAAACTACCAAATTCACCAAAATTTATTCTATCAATACTTAATGAGGCAACAATCTTGTTTTTCGAAAGAGAAACAGTGTCATTAAAAGTACAATTTTCTATAATTCCTCCACCTGTAAAAAGGAAAGACGTTCCATTAAATGTTACGTCACTGTTAAATGTCGAATCCTTAAATACAAGAAAATTATTAAACTTAGTACTATCAGCATTAAAACGTCCTGTTATATCGTTATCACGAAAATAAACTGATTCATTAAAAACATTACTGACAAATTGAAAACCGTGGTCAATTACCATATTGTCAAGGTATGTAGCAGTTCCTGTTTCTATATGATTTATTTGAAGTCCTTTCTGTGCTCTAAATCCTCTAAAATTTATTTGATGAGTTATTTTGTTTATTATAAATTGAAATGAGTCCTCGGCAATAGCATTAATAAATTCAAAAGAACATTGTTTTGTTGGAGTTTGTTGATTAATTCTAACAAACTTTGAATGTTTTTTAAAAACTACGTCTGAGAAATTGTAACTACCTTGTAGTTCTGCATTTTCGATAGATATTCCTTCTTTAAAAATTGCACCAGTAAAATCTGCTCCAAATAGGTTTCTATCCTTTAAATCAACCTTCCAAGGGAAAATATAACCTTTATAGTCAAAGTATCCTTTGTTAAACAGTTCCGTTAGAAGTTTTTCATATTGCGATTCGGTAACATCTTTTTTGTCTTCTAAATGAAAGATGCAAAAATCATCTGATTCTGTATGTGTATAATGTTCACAATCTTTGTATTTGCACCTTTTCCTTTTTGCTGTCATTATTGTATTTTTTCAATCTAATGGTATGGTTTTGCCTCCTATTGCGCCTAACTTGTCACTAGAAAACATAGGTCCTCTCGCCCCCTTATAGCCATCGTCCGTTTTTAAAATAATAGCTATCTAAAAGTGACACTCCCGACTATTGTGCGTTTAACAACTCCCAAATATAGTTAAATGGCATGAAAAGGAAGGGATATAAATAAAATATGTGTTAATTAGGCAGAGCCATCGGTTTTGTTTTTATCACCGCATGGCTGACACGCTTTTTTCCCTCTATTTTTCTATGATAGGTGCCCAAAACAGGAGGAAAAGGCCTGTAAAATTGAAACTATAATGGCACACCTCCTGAAAAATGCTTTTAAAAACGTAAAAGTACGCTCTGCAAACATGTTTTCACCATTTTTAAAAATACAAATGGTACTAACCTAAAAGTTTGAGGTCCTTTTACGTTTTTAAGAGGTACAAACATTCGTGTGTGACATGCTTTTACATTTTAAAGCACTACCAACTCATTTGTTGGTCGTATTTTTTTAAAATAAAATGGTCATTACACACGTGTTTGGGGTATTTAAAAACTTTTAAACGGTCATTGCAAGCTTGTTTGGAGGCCTTAAAAAAATTTAAACCTCTCATGCACGCGTGTTTCAACCACTTTTTGTTTTTAAAACACTTCTAACACACTATACTCCTGATGTTTTACCAAAAAACCTTTTTCGGGAAAGCCAAGGAACTGCGCGGTAAAATCAGAAAAGGGGCTATTACTTATGACAAATGGCAGATCCATTGGCTAATCATCATAATTCCGGTTTAACTGAAATGTGGCATTCACTACAACGGTGTAATTATAAAAACAAAAATTTTAACTCCTCAAAATTTACTTTCTTAACCATCACCTTCACGCCTGATGCGGCCTGCTTACAATTGCACTTCCATATCTGTTTGCTTTCCTCCTACTAAAACAGACATTACCCCCTGACGTTCATGATATTCACAGCGTAAAATATTGTATAAATGACATTAATTGCCTAATATTACTAGGCAAGTATTATGCTGTATTTAGAAATTAAATTGATCATCACCCTATGATATTCTGATTTCATCATCCATTAATCAAACCCATATGTCACACTTCAATATTCACATCAAAAAGCTTTTTTGCCTCATCACAATCCTGTCTGTATTCAATCTGGTTTTTATTTCAGAAGCCAGGTCGCAACGTGACTCCCTTGATTCTGTTACAACCCTGGCTCCCGTTAATCTCAACGACACCATCTTTCAGGGCATCCAACTGCGAAGCATCGGTCCGGCATTAATGTCAGGACGCATAGCGGATGTAGCCATTCATCCGCAACACCCCAATACCTGGTACATCGCCGTTGGATCAGGCGGTGTCTGGAAAACGGTTAATGCAGGTACCACCTGGCAACCACTCTTCGATCAGCAAGCCGTTTATTCCATTGGCTGCATCACCATTGACCCCACTAATCCACATGTGATCTGGGTGGGAACCGGCGAAAATGTAGGTGGCCGGCACGTCGGTTTTGGAGATGGCATTTACCGCAGTTCGGATGGTGGGGCTACCTGGACCAACATGGGATTGAAGCAGTCACAACATATCTCAAAAATAATTGTACACCCTTCCAACTCCAACATCATCTGGGTAGCAGCCCAGGGACCACTCTGGAATAAAGGCGGTGAGCGCGGATTATATAAAACAAGCGATGGCGGAACCACCTGGATAAGAACGCTGGGTGATGCTGAATGGACCGGTGTGACCGACATTGTCATTGATCCTCGTAATCCCAAATGCATCTATGCTGCCACCTGGCAACGCCATCGTACGGTAGCCGCTTATCTGGGTGGTGGTCCCGGTTCTGGTATCCATCGTAGCACCGATGGCGGTGACACCTGGGAAAAACTAACTCAAGGATTACCCCCATCAAATATGGGAAAAATCGGTTTAGCCATCTCCCCACAACAACCGGATGTGGTCTATGCAGCTATAGAGTTAGATCGACGAAAAGGTGGTGTGTATCGCTCCTCCAACAAAGGCGCGAGTTGGGAGAAACGTTCCGAAGCTGTTTCCGGTGCCACCGGCCCGCATTATTACCAGGAGTTGTATGCCTGCCCGCATAATTTTGATCGCATATACCTGGCCGATATGCGCATGCAGGTGTCTCACGATGGCGGCCAAACATTTCGCCCCATGAAGGAGCGTCA
>JAEINY010000300.1 GCA_016342595.1 Marinilabiliaceae bacterium | reverse complement strand
TGACGCTCCTTCATGGGGCGAAATGTTTGGCCGCCATCGTGAGACACCTGCATGCGCATATCGGCCAGGTATATGCGGTCAAAATTATGCGGGCAGGCATACAACTCCTGGTAATAATGCGGGCCAGTAGCACCGGCAATAGCTTCGGAGCGTTTCTCCCAGCTAGCGCCTTTGTTGGCGGAGCGATACAGACCACCTTTTCGTCGATCTAACTCAATCGCCGCATAGACCACATCCGGTTGTTGTGGGGAGATGGCTAAACCGATTTTTCCCATATTTGATTGGGGTAATCCTTGAGTTAGCTTTTCCCAGGTGTCACCGCCATCGGTGCTGCGATGAATACCGGAACCGGGACCACCACCCAGATAAGCGGCTACCGTACGATGGCGTTGCCAGGTGGCGGCATAGATGCATTTGGGATTACGAGGATCAATGACAATGTCGGTCACACCGGTCCATTCAGCATCACCCAGCGTTCTTATCCAGGTGGTTCCGCCATCGCTTGTTTTATATAATCCGCGCTCACCGCCTTTATTCCAGAGTGGTCCCTGGGCTGCTACCCAGATGATGTTGGAGTTGGAAGGGTGTACAATTATTTTTGAGATATGTTGTGACTGCTTCAATCCCATGTTGGTCCAGGTAGCCCCACCATCCGAACTGCGGTAAATGCCATCTCCAAAACCGACGTGCCGGCCACCTACATTTTCGCCGGTTCCCACCCAGATCACATGTGGATTAGTGGGGTCAATGGTGATGCAGCCAATGGAATAAACGGCTTGCTGATCGAAGAGTGGTTGCCAGGTGGTACCTGCATTAACCGTTTTCCAGACACCGCCTGATCCAACGGCGATGTACCAGGTATTGGGGTGTTGCGGATGAATGGCTACATCCGCTATGCGTCCTGACATTAATGCCGGACCGATGCTTCGCAGTTGGATGCCCTGAAAGATTGTGTCGTTAAGATTAACGGAAGCCAGGATTGTAACAGATTCAAGCGAGTCAAGTTGCGATCTGGCTTCTGAAATAGAAGTCAGGGTTGTAACAGATTCAAGCGAGTCACGTTGCGACCTGGCTTCTGAAATAAAAACCAGATTGAATACAGACAGGATTGTGATGAGGCAAAAAAGCTTTTTGATGTGAATATTGAAGTGTGACATATGGGTTTGATTAATGGATGATGAAATGAGAATATCATAGGGTGATGATCAATTTAATTTCTAAATACAGCATAATGCTTGCCTGGTAATTTTTTCATAATCTTCGGGCGTATCAAGTTCCTTTAAAATATCGTCAGAATTGATCTCAATTTCAAGGATATCATCGTTTTGTTTTTGAAATAACTCCTTCAGACCAATGTCACCATTCAGAAGCGCCTGAATTATGATAGTTAGCTGATAGATTTGTTATTAATCATAAGTAATAGCCCTTTTCTGATTTTACCGCGCAGTTCCTTGGCTTTCCCGAAAAAGGTTTTTTGGTAAAACATCAGGAGTATAGTGTGTTAGAAGTGTTTTAAAAACAAAAAGTGGTTGAAACACGCGTGCATGAGAGGTTTAAATTTTTTTAAGGCCTCCAAACAAGCTTGCAATGACCGTTTAAAAGTTTTTAAATACCCCAAACACGTGTGTAATGACCATTTTATTTTAAAAAAATACGACCAACAAATGAGTTGGTAGTGCTTTAAAATGTAAAAGCATGTCACACACGAATGTTTGTACCTCTTAAAAACGTAAAAGGACCTCAAACTTTTAGGTTAGTACCATTTGTATTTTTTAAAATGGTGAAAACATGCTTGCAGAGCGTACTTTTACATTTTTAAAAGCACTTTTCAAGGTGTGTGCCATTATAGTTTCAATTTTACAGGCCTTTTCCCTCTGTTTTGGGCACCTATCAAAGGAAAGCAAAGGCAAAGAAGCGTGACAGCCACCCGGTGATAAAAGCAAAACCGATGGCTCTGCCTAATTAACACTTATTTTATTTATAGCCCTTCCTTTTCATGCCATTTAACTATATTTGGGAGTTGTTAAACGCACTATAGCATGGAATGTCACTTTTCAATAGATTTTTTTTAATAGCGGACGATGGCTATAAGTGGGAGATAGAGACAATACCGTCTATTGACAAGTTAGCCACAATAAACCGCAATAATGAAACTTTATAAATACTTAACCCATAATGCTCTATCAACTGCTTCGCTCGTAAATCATTACTGTTGGTTTAGCAATCCGAGTTCCTTTAATGATCCATTTGATGGTACTCTAATTTCCAATGAGTATATGAGAAATCATTTTTTGAATTCGCAAAAGGTATTTTGTTTATCTCAAGAAAATGATAACCTTTTATTATGGGCTCATTATGCTAATTCTCACTACGGATATTGTATCGAGTACACTGATTACACTAATGAAGAAATCGAAACACTGAAGGCAAAGGACATTTTTCCAAAAGATTCTCCGAATGAAAAACTGGCTATTATCAGAAATGCGGTTGATGTTGAGTACATGAATAATCAACAAATTGATAATTATATTTCAAGTTTACCAAAGGACAATAAAGAACTTATCCAACAATGGCGAGAAAGTAAAGAAAATGGAAAAGAAGATGAATATCTGACTTATATGCGAAAAAGTAATTGGATTAAGCATGAACTTTGGGGATATGAGAATGAGAAACGAATTATTGCTGAAGAAAAAAACATGAACTTCCCTCCTGGAAAAATTACGGGAATCTATTTTGGGATGCTTATGTCAGCTATTGATAAAAGAACAATTGCAAAGATAATTGACCAACAATTTGGAAGAGAGTGTCCTATGTATATCGCGTATAGAAATGGTAGCAGTTACGAATTAAAATTTAGGAATTTAGAACCCAAAGTTGATTTTGATGGGTTAGGTTTAAAGTTCGATTAGTTAATTATATTACTGTGGCTAATACCGCAACAACAAATATTACTAAATGGGTTAATTGGGGCATGGACGGGAGCAAGAGTTACTTGCAATAGCACCAAGTTTTATATTTACAAAGGTTTGGCTAAGTAATGAATTGAGATCTTTTCTCTCATTCTATTGCCCATCAACCATATTAAACGCGTTAGCTACATTTTTAGCCATCCTCACTAATAAAATAATACAGATGAAGCAAAAAAGATTATCAGAATTAACAGATCAAGAACTGTTAACCGAAGCGAAAAAAATGAAATCATCCTCCATAATTCAAGCCTTCATTATAGGCTTCATGTTTGCAATTGTCGTGTACAGCATTGTAAATAACACTTGGGGACTTGTTACCTTGATTCCTTTGTACTTTATATATAGATTAACAAGGAATTCAAGTAGTAATAAAGAATTGAAGAGACTCCTAGAGGAAAGACAATTGACTTAAGAAATAGAAATAATATTTTAGAAATATACTGAGCTCGAATCTGAAATTGAATTACTACATGGATAATTGAAAGTTTTCTAAGGGTTTCATTCACCGCCAAAGCTTTCAATTGATTTTAAAAAAGAAATGGTATAAACCAATTAAAAGTTTCGACTCCTTAGTAATATAGAACGCGAATCTGGTAATAATTCATTTCGCTTCATGCATTAAACCTTGTGTGCAAGCTTTAAAATACAGGACTAAATGAATATAATCTTAAAAATATTACACAAACCGACTTTAGTATTTAAGCAGTTAGATGATTTTTATGAGGAAGATTTAGACACTAATAGCAATTTGATTGCTTTAATTGTTGGTTGTCTTGTAGGTCTTCATTCATGTTATGCTGAATTTGACAACTTAAAGGAGCTTGCTAGTGGTTTTGGACTTATTCTAGTTTGTATTCTAAGTGTCTTGCTCTCTGCAGGTGTAATTGTTCTAATTTACAATTATATTCTAACATATATATTTTACTTAATTGGGAAGGCATTGGGAAGTAAAGGTGTAGTGGCAGACACAAGGACTGCTATCGTATATTCGTTAATCCCAATGACTTTAAGTTTGGTATTTTTATTTATTCAGGGCTCATTGCCTGAATCATTAACCGCCTCTAAAGCTATATTCTGGCTTACAAATGGAATATCGTTAGTGATTTGGTTATGGTCTATGACAATATTAGTAATTGGGCTTAAGATTCTTAATAAATACGGAGTCATAAAAGCAATTATAAATATTTTGCCTTTGCCAATAATTGGACTCATAATAATTTTGATTAGATATATGTAAAAGAAAGAATACCAGCACCCAATAAATAGGCCTTTGTACGGTGCAACATTTAAGCATCGTTTTCAGCTCCGTAGAGTATGTGCTTGTGGAATCCTTTTTTGGACCTTTTGCCTTTTAATGTACTAGTGGAAGCGTTTGGAAAACGTAGCGGTGAATTTTTAGTTTTTGACCGCTCAATAAAAGATATTATTGATGGATCCCAAAGTAACAGCCGGGTAACTGGCACAGCCTGTCCCGCCGTGCGGGATACGATTATTAAGGGGGCGTAAGCTGCTAGATGGCAATATGGAAATAGCATTGAGCGAATTGTGATACAGAAAAAATAATGAAAAAATAAGGAATAGAAACAATGGAAACTTTAAGTCTGATTTATTTTTCACCGACCGGAACAACACAAAAAATTGTTAGAGAAATTGGTCAAAAAACGGGATTAAAACTTATCTCTGAAAATAATATTACCCACAATCAGGATGAATTTAAGCCTGCAGTAAGTGGTGATTGTTTGACTATAATTGGCATACCTGTATATGGAGGACGCGTGCCGATAGAAGCTATTGAGGCATTAAAAAAGTTGCAGTCTAATCAATCTCCAGTAGTAATTGTGGTTGTCTATGGCAACAGAGAGTATGATGATGCGCTTTTGGAGCTTAAAGAAGTTGCCATTAATTGCGGGTTCAGGATAATTGCGGGCGCCGCATTTATTGGAGAGCATTCATTTTCATCAAAAGACAAACCCATAGCTAAGAACAGACCCGATAAACAAGATCTGATAAAGTGTAGGGATTTTGCGGAGTTGATAAATAAGAAGCTGAATGAAATAAGGGATGCAAATACACCAGCAGAGCTAAATGTACCAGGTAAGTATCCATACAAAGAGCGGAAACAATTACCAGCAACGGTACATCCAATAACAGATAATAATCTATGTAATCAATGCGGGACTTGTGTTGACATATGTCCTGTAAATGCGATCACAATTGAAGGAACGGAAATAACCAACGGAGAATTGTGTACCTGGTGTTGTGCTTGCGTTAAGCATTGTCCAAATGAAGCGCGAATATTTGATAACCCAACAATAAATGCCGTTAAAAAGAAACTATTTCTCAATTGTTCAATAAGAAAAGAACCTGTGTATTTTGTATAGCTACATGGCCTCATCAATGGGCCTTCATGGGGTGGTGAGCACCCGGTAATGAAGGCCAGGTTGAACTAAATCCTGCTGGAAATGGCGCCATGGTTTTAAAACCAGCTGTCTATAAACGCCGTAATATATTTTTAAGAAAAAAAGAACTATTCAATATAAAATGGATTCCGCCTTAGGGAAATGGCGTTAAGAATTTTAAGCCATGGAGCGTAAAAAAACAAAGCTGTCTGATCCCGACTTAGAACTTGTAGGTTTTTGGGAACCAAAATCCACAAGGTTCTTGATCGGGAGAGTTCTTTGTTTTCAGCGGAGAGGATTGAAATTTAGCCAATTTACCTTCAGCGGTGATTTTTTGTTTACTTTTTCATGGCAGGAAAAAGTAAATGCCCGTCCGGCAAGAGGACACCAGGAATATACAAAATAAACAAAACACGAAAACGAATGCCGTTCACAAAAATACTTTTGTTAATAAGTGATGTGGGTTGTTTAATTTTTGATAGTTTTAGAACAACAATAAATGTGATAGTCATGGGGGGATAGTTGGAATCCTTTGTCTATCGTTGGCATTAATTAAAATAATGAAAAAACTAACGATATTTTTTGGACTAATACTTTTAGTTAATTCGTGTATTTTTATCCATATGGATGATAGTATAGATTTAGGAGGTAATTATAGATATATTCAAGATTCCCCTCAATCAATCATTTATCACGAAAGCTCAGAATATGAAGGTGATGGGATGGAGGTTATACCTCCAGCTGTTTTAAATTATGACTTTAATGACAGATATATTATTGCTAAAAGTAAGGATTGGGAAAGTGAAGTAATAAAATATTGGCTTATTGACAAGAAACAGGACTGTTTTGAAATAGAACCTTTGGATTCATTAACTTTTTACAACCTATTATTGAAAAATAGAATTGAACTAAAATTAAACTAATGCCAATAAATAGGCCTTCATACGGTGCGCAGCATCCAGTAAAGAAGGCTGGGTTGATAACCCTGCGAAAGTGGAGG
>JAEINY010000299.1 GCA_016342595.1 Marinilabiliaceae bacterium | reverse complement strand
CGTCCTGATGTACAGGCAGTAGGTAGAGCTGTGGAGCTAATAAGTGCCGCTAAAAAGCCAATGATCATTGCGGGTGGCGGTGTGATATACAGTGAGGCTGAGGAAGCACTGAAAAAGTTTGCTGCTAATACTGGCATTCCTGTAGCTGAAACATATGCAGGCAAAGGCGCATTGCCGTATGACCATCCTAATAATCTGGGGGCAACGGGTGCCACCGGAACGGAAGGAGCCAATGCCATTAGTCGTGAAGCCGATGTGGTAATAGGTATCGGCACCAGGTATAATGATTTTGCCACTGCTTCCAAGACGGCCTTTCAAAATAGAAATGTTAAGTTTATAAATATAAATATTACCGAATTTGACGCACATAAACATAGTGGTTTGGCCTTAACGGGTGATGCAAAAGCCATTCTTGAGGAGTTAACAAATGCCCTTGAGGCCTATAAGGTGGACGAAGCATATCGCAATAGGGTGGCGCAATACAATAAAAGCTGGGATGAAAAAGTAGCATTTGCCTATCATGTGGATGCAAAAGAAGTTCCAAGCCAGGCTGAAGTAATTGGTGCTGTCAATGAATTTACAGCGCCCAGGGATGTGGTGCTTTGTGCATCCGGCAGTGCGCCTGGCGACCTGCATAAACTATGGCGAACCAGAGACTCGAAAAGCTTTCATCTCGAGTATGGCTATTCCTGTATGGGGTACGAACTATCCGGTGGATTAGGTGCTAAGATGGCCTGCCCCGACCGTGAGATTTATGTCATATTGGGTGATGGCGGGTATTTGATGATGCCTTCTGAAATTGTGACTTCTTTACAGGAGGGGTATAAACTCACCATTATTCTAATCAATAACAATGGATTTGCCAGTATCGGCGGCTTGTCAAAATCAATTGGTGGCGAGGGTTTTGGAACCACATACCAGTATCGGGATAATGAATCGGGGATGCTTGAAGGCGACCCTTTACCGGTGGATTTGGTGGCAAATGCAGAAAGTCTTGGTGCAAAGGTTTATAAGGCTAAAGATGTGGCGTCGTTTAATGAGGCACTGGCAGCTTCAAAAAATGAGAAACAGACAACTGTGATCTATATTGAGACTGTACCCGAGCGGAAAATTGCCGGTTATGGTCATGCCTGGTGGGATGTGCCCATCGCCGAAGTTTCTGATTCGAAAGCTGTACAACAAGCGCATGAGAACTATACAGAGCAAAAGAAGAAACAGCGATATTTTTTATAATCGGAATTAATTATTTGAATAGTGAATGGAGAGCGATGAGTGGAGTATGATTTATGACTGGTAAAATCGATTTTTATGCTTACAGTTACAACCTTTATTGGCTTTACTGCCTTTGTGGCCTTTTATGCATGGTATAAATTAAGAAAAGATCGTCTGGATTCAACAGATGACTATTTTCTTGGAGGACGCAGTCTTTCAGGGGTTGTAATTGCAGGTTCGATGCTTTTAACCAATATTTCTACAGAGCACCTGATTGGCATGAATGGCTCATCCTATAAAAATGGGTTTATCATCATCGGGTGGGAGGTTACTTCTGCTTTGGCCTTGGTGGTAGCCGCTCTTTATTTTATTCCTAAATATCTGAGAATGGGCTTAACGACCATACCTGAATATCTGGAAAAACGATACGATGGCACGGTACGCAGTCTCATCGCTCTCTTTCTGGTGGTTTCGTTTGTAATCACGCTTTTACCAATCGTTTTATATACCGGTGCCATAAATCTGGAAAGCATCTTTAATATTTCAGAAGTGTTGGAGATCAGTAAGTCGGAAGGTATGTGGATAACAGTGATCGCCATCGGTGTTATAGGTTCTGTTTATGCCATCTTCGGCGGATTGAAAGCGGTTGCTGTTTCGGATACAATAAATGGGTATGGTTTACTTATCGGAGGAATACTTGTGCCGGTCATTGCGCTCTATGGTATTGGCGAGGGTAATATATGGAGCGGTCTTACAAAAGTATATGAGCATGCGCCTGAAAAGTTTAATGTGAAAGGAGCCAGCGATTCAGTGATGCCGTTTGGCGTTTTATTCACCGGATTGATCATTAACCAACTCTATTTTTGGGGGATGAATCAAACCATTATCCAAAGAGCTTTGGGTGCAAAGAACCTGAAAGAAGCGCAAAAGGGCTTGCTGTATACTGGTGTTCTGAAAATTTTTGTGCCTATAATAATTGTATTGCCTGGTGTTATCGGCTTTAATTATTTCGGCGATTCGATGTTCGAAAATCAGGATCTTATTTACCCGGCTCTGGTTAAAAAAGTATTACCATTAAGCTTGGTCGGTTTTTTTGCAGCGGTTGTGATGGGGGCTGTCTTAAGTACTTTTAATAGTGTGTTGAATAGTGCGGCAACGATTTTTAGCATTGATGTTTATAAACGTCATATCTGTAAAACGGCAGACGAAAAACGATTGGTTTGGATCGGACGGGCTACATCATCCATTTTAGCCGTTTTTGCCATTCTGGCAGCACCGGTGGTTGCCAATGCACCCGATGGCTTATACCAATTGTTACAGCAGCTCAACGGGATATTCTTCATTCCGGTAGCATCCATCATGTTGGCCGGTTTTTTCCTGAAGAATATATCCGCTACAGCAGCCAAAGCGGCCCTGTTTTTCGGATTAGCTTTTTATATCCTGACCACCTTCATTTTTAAGGTGGACATACATTTCATTCACATCTGGGGGATTGAATTTGTATTAAATATGGGAATCATGTTTGTGGTCTCTCATTATTATCCCAGAAAGTCATTTGATGATGTAACAAATAAAAATAGGATAGACATGCATGGATGGAAATATGCGAAACACCTTTCGTTTGCCTTGGTGGTGATTACCATTGCAATCTATGTGGCACTTAGTCAATAATACTTAGGCGATGATTTATGTTGTTGGAAAAATATATTTAATATGGAAGTTTTAAAGAATTATATCAATGGAAGTTGGGTGGATAGTAAGGCCCAGGAAACACTAAACGTTGTTAATCCTGCCAATCAGGAAGTTTTAGCCCGTGTTCCGATGGGTGATAAAACGGCGGCCGATGCAGAAAATGCTGTAAGTGTGGCCAGTCTGGCATTAATAGAGTGGTGTAATACGCCGGTCATGAGACGGGTTCAGCCCTTGTACCAATTAAAACAGTTGCTGGATGAGAATATTGATGAGATAGCACGCTTGATCACTCTGGAGTGCGGTAAGAGTTTTGTGGAAGCCAAAGCAGAGGTGCAGCGCGGTATTGAAAATGTAGAAACGGCATGTGCCACACCCACATTGATGCAAAGTGAGTTTTCTGAAAATGTGGCCTCTGGTATTGATGAATTTGTCATCCGGCAGGCCATTGGCGTTTGTGTGTGTATTGCACCCTTCAATTTTCCGGGAATGATACCATTTTGGTTTTTACCCTATGCCCTTGCTTGTGGCAATAGTTTTATTTTAAAGCCTTCGGAGAAAGTGCCACTGACCATGATGAAGGTTTTTGAATTGATTGATCAGTTAGATCTGCCCAAAGGATTGGTGAACCTTGTGCACGGTGGCAAGGAGTGCGTTAACTCACTGCTTGAACATCCTGATGTGAAGGCAATAAGTTTTGTTGGATCAACACCGGTTGCGCGTTACATCTATCAGCGGGGTGCTGCAAACGGGAAGCGTGTCCAGGCTCAGGGAGGAGCAAAAAACCCGGTGGTTATCATGCCCGATGCAGACGTTGATATGACCGCGAGTATTATTGCCGATAGTGTATATGGATGTGCCGGACAGCGCTGTTTGGCGGCTTCAAACATCATTACTGTTGGTGATGGCAAAGGTGTGATGAAAGAGGCCCTGTACGAAGCGGCAAAAGGTAAAGTAACCGGATTTGGCTTAGACGAAGGGGTGGAAATGGGACCTGTTATTTCAAGAGATAGTAAAGAACGCATAGAAAACTTAATCGCCCAAGGTGTTTCGGAAGGTGCTAATATGCTGCTCGATGGTCGTGAGGCCTCGATCGAAGGGTATGAAAAAGGGAACTTCATTAAGCCAACTATTCTTGAAAATGTGCCGCTGGATGGCGAAGTGGTGAAGACGGAGATTTTTGGACCTGTTATGAGTCTGCTACCGATGGATTCCTTGACCGATGCATTGATGTTTATAAACAGCAATAATTTTGGAAATATGGCTTGTTTATTTACCAACAGTGGACTTGCTGCACGTACCTTCCGCCATTATGCAAATGCCGGAAATATCGGTATTAATATTGGCGTAGCTGCCCCGATGGCTCAATTTCCTTTTAGTGGTTGGAATGACAGTTTCTTTGGGGACCTGCATGGACAAGGGAGACATGCCATTGAATTCTTCACCCAAACCAAAGTAGTAATTGAAAGATGGCCCAAAGAGTGGTCCCGTAAATTCTAAAAACAGAGATCTATGATTAGAGTAGCCAATGCCCCATGCTCATGGGGCGCATTAGAATTCGAACTGGAAGGCCAAGCCCTGGAGTTCGCACAGGTTCTCGACGAAATGCGGGAAACAGGTTATGAAGGTACAGAGTTGGGGGACTGGGGTTTTATGCCCGCCAATCCAACGGAGTTGAAAGAAGTGCTTGATAAGCGGGAGTTGCATCTGTTGGGAGCATTTGTGCCGGTGGCATTAAAAAATGCGGACGCACATGAGGCTGGTGTGGATCTGGCTTTAAAAACCGCCGGATTGATGTTTGATGCCGGGTTTAAAGAGGCGTTCATTGTACTGGCCGATGAGAATGGAACCGTGCCGCAAAGAACCAATAATACCGGGCGTATCACATCTGAAATGGGCTTGAGTGCCCAGCAATGGAGAACCTTTGCCTTGGGTGCTGAAAAGGTGGCTCAGGCTGTTAAAGAGAAGTATAATATGCGTACCGTTTTTCATCATCACTGTGGTGGCTATGTGGAAACACCTGAGGAGATTGACAGGTTGATGGAACTGACAGATCCGTCCTTACTTGGCTTGTGTCTTGATATGGGACATTACGGTTTTGGGGGAGGCGTTCCGGTGGCTGCTCTAAAGAAATATTATAGCAGGATTTGGCACGTGCATTTTAAAGATTTTGATCCTAAAGTAGGTGAGGAAGTTGCAAGCTCTCACTTAAATTATTTCGAGGCTGTCAATAAAGGGGTCTTTTGTGAGCTGGGAAAAGGCAGTGTTGATTTTAAGGAGATCATTGACATCTTAAATGAAAGGGGGTACAATGGCTGGATTGTTGTCGAGCAAGATGTTTTACCTGGGATGGGTAATCCGAAAAAATGTGCCGCCAACAATCGTGAATTCATCCGATCCTTAGGAATCTGAGAGAGGTCATCGCTTAAAACTTAAGGATTTCACCAAGTTGTTCGTTGTGCAAGACAAGCATGATATGGGAAAAATGATGAAAGCAACCCCGGTCTTCGGATCCCGGACTAAATAACAAACCACTCTTAAATCAACAATCATGAAGAAATTAAAAATAGCAGTGGCCGGATTAGGTCGTATAGGTAAAATTCACCTTAAGAATTTGTCGCGTAATTTTCCTGAAATAGAAGTTGTTGCTGTGATGGATGTGTTTGACGAATCAAAAGCCATTGCAGACGAGTTCAATGTGCCTGAGTTTACCAAATCCTTTGATGATTTATTGGCTGTGCCTGGTGTTGATGCGGTGGTTATTTGTTCACCAACAGATACGCATGCCGATTATGTGGTAAAGGCAGCTCAAGCAGGCAAACAAATCTTTTGTGAGAAGCCTTTGGATCTTTCACTCCAACGAGTGAAAGAAGTGATGAGCATAATTGGAGAGACGGGTGTGAAGTTGATGTTAGGATTCAATCGCCGGTTCGATCCTGAATTTAGGAAGATCAGGCAACTGGTACAAAATGATGCGATAGGCGAAATACAAATTGTAAAAATAACAAGCCGCGATCCCGGTCCGCCACCTGTTGAATATGTTAAAGTTTCGGGGGGGATGTTTCTTGACATGACCATTCATGACTTCGATATGGCACGCTACATTTCCGGCAAGCAGGTGAAAGAGGTATTTGCCAAAGGGGCTGTCATGGTCGATCCTGAGATTGGTAAAGCCGGTGATATCGATACGGCCGTGATAACCCTTACTTTCGAAGATAATTCCATGGCTGTTATTGACAATTGCCGAAAAGCGGTTTATGGGTACGACCAGAGGTTAGAAGTATTTGGGAGCAAGGGAATGGTGCAGGCGGAGAATAATTTCCCCAATAATCACAAACTTTATACTGAGTCTGGTATCTCAGGAGATCTGCCATTGCATTTCTTCCTCGAAAGGTATGATGCTTCATACAACCAGGAAATGAGGGAGTTTGTTGATGCCCTGGTTTCCGGAGTAGAGATGCCGGTGGATGGAAACGATGGATTGCAGTCTATTGCCATCGGACTGGCTGCAAAGAAATCAGTAGCAGAAAACAGAGCCGTAAAATTGAGCGAGGTAATGGTGTAATTGCACGTTT
>JAEINY010000298.1 GCA_016342595.1 Marinilabiliaceae bacterium | reverse complement strand
ATTTGCGCGATTTTTTACACCTATTTATTTAAACTGAATTATTAATTATTTGTCATGGCTTTTATTACAAAGGAGAAGTTCTTGTCAAAAGACTGGTTTACCGCATACATTTATTTGCTGGTAGGTAGTGTCTTGTTCGCAATTGGCGATGTAATGTTTGTAAATCCTTATAAACTAGCGCCGGGTGGAGTGTATGGTATTGGTAACTTCCTGTATCATATGTTTGGATTTAAGATTAGTGTCTCGGTATTGTGCATGGAAATTCCATTGCTGATTCTCGGTACGATTGTTCTGGGGCCGCGTTTCGGGATTAAGACCTTGATCAGTACGTTTTTGATTATGGGATCGGTTTATGTGCTGGAAACCTATTTGTGGGGATATGCGGCGCTATTGCCAAATGACCCGATGTTGAATGCATTGGTGGCCGGTATGATTTACGGTGTGGCCATTGGATTGATCTTTAAATCGCGTGCCACATCAGGCGGTTCGGATATCATTTCCATGATTTTGAATAAGTATACCCGTTTGTCATTAGGTAAATTGGTGATTATCGTGGATGGTACCATTACCCTTTTAACATTGTTTATGCCGGGTGAATCTGGGGGTGTTGACTGGACCTTACCAATCTATTCATGGTTAATCATTTTTATTGAAGGTAAAATCATCGATATGGTTATTGATGGTATGAAAGTGAACAAAACATTGTTCATCATTTCCGAAAAGCATGATGAGATAAAAGCGCGTTTATTGAAAGATTTAAAGCGTGGGGGAACTATGTTTTCGGCTACCGGGATGTATGAAGGAGCGGAACGTAAGGTGATTTACACAACTATCACCCGTCGTGAATCGTCAATTCTGTTGAACCATATTTCGCACATCGATCCTAAGGCCTTTGTGAATGTGATTGATAGCAGTCAGATTCTGGGCGAAGGTTTTAAGTCAATTGACGAAGAAGCGGCTCACTAATACCGATTGTATAATGAAGTTGGTCTTATCTGCATTTCATTTGATAACGCCATTCATTATTCTACCGGCATTATCCCAAAATTAATACGTCCACATTCCCCCGAAAAATCGGAGCGAGCTGTGGTTAAAATGGGATAAGATAAAATCAGGATAGCACTCGTGTCATCCAAACAGTTAAAAGCTCACTGATCATTTAATATCAGTGAGCTTTTCTATATAACTAATTCCCCGTTAGTATTAATTTTAGAACGATTCGTAATCTGAACTATCCAGGTCTTTATCTTTAATGTTGAGTTTTATTTGCGGACCTGGAACATTTGTGGAAGGCGAAACTTTCTTTTTTTCTTTTTGTTTAATCTCTTTTTTTACAGATTCTCTTTTGACGTTTTTCTTCTCGCCCTGCTCCTTAGCCAGTTTAAAGAACGACATCAAATCAGTTAATTGATCCGCCTGGCTGGCCAGTTCTTCCGAGCTGGAGGCCATCTCTTCCGAAGCCGCTGCATTTTGTTGTGTCAGGTTATTTAGTTGCATAATGGCTGAATTGACTTCTTCAGTAGCATTTTTCTGTTCTAAACTACCAGTTGCAATTTCATTCACCAACTCTGCCGATTTAACTACATCCGGCAATACATCAGTCATTTGCTGGCCGGTCATTTGTGCCAGATTCAGATTTTTATTCACTTCATCTACAATTTCAATGGCAGCAGACTTACTTCTTTCGGCCAGTTTACGTACTTCAGCGGCTACCACAGCAAAACCCCGGCCGTGATCACCTGCCCGTGCCGCTTCAACGGCTGCGTTTAGTGCCAGGATATTTGTTTGAAAAGCAATGTCATTAATGATTTGGATTTTTTCGGCAATGGATCGTGTTGCTTCAGTTGCTTTTTGTGCTTGATCCGTTACTTTTTCAAGCCCACCTTTAGTCGTATTAGAAATTTTCTCTGTTTGAAGGGCATTATCCGTATTTTGCTGGATATTGGATGTGATCTCTTCCATGGTCGAGGAAATCTCTTCTACCGACGAGGCTTGTATATTGGAGCTTTGGGATAACTCTTCGGCGGTGCTGCTCATCTGTTGACTGGCAGCAGATATGTTATCTGCACCAGAAATAATGTTGTCAACTATTTTACGTAATTCAATAACCATGTTGTTCAGCGACTGGGTCAATAGGCCGATTTCATCTTTGCCGGTGACTTCAAGTGTGGAGTCCAATTCTCCCCGTGCTACTTTAGCAGCAAAATCCATTGCTTTTTCAATGCCTCGTGCAATGGAACGCGTGAGGGGAATGTTGACAGCTAAGAAAAGGGCGATGGCCAGAATAAAGGCGATGAAAAAAACCAGACGTTGGTGACGTACAATAGATAAAAGTTCATCTTCGTAGATGGATACAGCGATGTAGGCATCTATATTATCCAAGTGTTCGTAATACAGGAATTTTTTTCGTCCTTCCCACATGTAATTCACTTTGCCTTTAGAAGCTTTTTGGGCCACCATCTTTTTAAAAAATATGGCATCGGCCTGGTTTTTACCTTCACTGGTGGGGTGGATGAAAAAGTCTCCATTCTTTCCGATCATAAATGGATAACCACTATCGAAATATTTCTTGCTTTGGAATATCTTGCGAATATCTTTCATGTTTTTTTCAGGAACGCCGACAGCTAAAATCCCCTGTATTTGTCCATCAATAATTATAGGTTTATTGGAAGTCTGGTAAAAATCGTTTACAACAAACGCTCTACCTTGATAATTATCTCCGGATGAAATAGCTTCTGCTACAGGTGAGCTATTGGGAATAAAGGTTCCTATTGCCCTTTGTCCTTCTAAAGTCATCACATTGGTGGATATTCTCAGATATCCTTGAGGGATGCGCTGGAAAATGGTTGCAACTTCAATGCCCATCTTCTTAATTGCATCCACAAAAGTAAAATTGTTTTGTATTTGCTCATCGTTAAGAAGCCATTGATTAACTTGCAGGTTGATAGTGGAATTATTTACCTGGTTAATGGCTGCGAAATCAATCTTATTATTCGATTTTTCTTGAAAAACCCCTTGGTTTTTCAAATATTGATTGGCCAATTTTAAAGCCAAATCAACTTTTTCGTTATTTACTGCAATTTCCATTTGGATAGTCATGGACAAATCATGTACTTGTTCGGTCATCCTCAAGTCAGTATCTTCATAGATTTGATTGCTTTGCATCGTCACCGTGTAAATGCCTAAGGCAGCAAAGATAACGATCATAACCAGGCTGAGAAGTAGCGTCAGCTTGGTTCCGATTTTCATGTCTTTAATGTATTTCATAACCCCCTAATTTTTAAATGTACCTGGTCGGAAAGAAAAGTTGTCCCTTCTCAACTTTATCCAAAGCTTCCGGCAAGTCTGCGTGAATATTGTTTTTGTAAACAGTTCCCTTGAATCCGATGGCGATTAACTCCTTGATCAGGTATTTTTCGGTGTGATTGGTGACGGCAATAATTTTGGCTGGAAATTTTTGTTGGATTAATTGGCGGGTCGTTTCTATTCCGTTGACTCCTGGCATCTCGATATCCATTAAAACAATATCCGGAATGTGGTTAAAGGCCATTGACAGGTAGTGTTGCCCATCATGAGCTTCGGCAATAACCTGGTGCTTTAGGATGCTTTCCGTGAAAAAGCGCAGACTTTCACGGAAAGCTTTATTGTCGTCGACAATTCCTATTTTAAGCACCTTCCCCATTAAAATTAATCCCCCTCAAACCGTTAATTCATTATTCTAACCTACCCAATACAAAGATAAATGAGTAGCAAAAAATAGGGTAGGGGGAATTCCCTCTTTCTTGTCAGGTGATTTCCCCTTAATTGGTGCAAAATGATTGCTGAGAGATTCCGGGAATGCGCTTTAAGATCTCAATTACACAGTGGTGTTTGATAAGTAAGTCTTCCTGCAAGGTGCAGGAAACTGTCCTGTACTCAGATATTCTTCCTGCAAGGTGCAGCGAGGTGTCCTCACCAAAGATTATTTTCCTGCAAGTTGCAGGAAGGTTTCCTCACCAGAGATTTTTTTCCTGCAACTTGCGGGAAGGTTTCCTCATCAGAGATTTCTTTCCTGCAACTTGCAGGAAGGTTTCCGTTTTCATGTCACCCCAGGTGCAAGCCGGGGGATAATAGTTACATCGTATTAACACCAAGACGAAACCTGATGGTCGTAAAAAAGCGAATTTCCGGCCAGCTGATATCAGGACTTCTTAAATTCCGGTTAAAATCTGTATTATTGTTATCTGAATTAACTGTTGCCAATGAAAAACGAAACTTTAAAAATCATTAGCATTTATTTATTGGTTAGCTTCTTTTGGTTTTTTTCCGTTGAGTTGCTGATTACGCAATGGGTTTATTTGTCAAAGAATTCAGTAGTTTATGAGTTGATTGCCGATGGGCTTTTTATTGGGCTTACCACACTGGTCATTTTTCGTATTTGGCGCCAGACGCACAACTTGTGTCAATATAAAGTGCAAACATTAGAGAGTTATCAGCAGGAATATGATCAGGTGATTGAAAATTCATTGGATGCTATTTTTTTTATTGAAAATGAAACGATTATCAAGTGTAATGAAAGTACATTGTGCTTATTTGGCTGTTCCAGAGAGGAAATAATAGGCCAGCATCCGTATCACTTTTCGCCTGTTAACCAACCCGAAGGGCAGAATAGTTATGAGGTGGCCGGTGGCTTTGTAGATGCCGCTCTAGCCGGAGAACCACAGTTTTTTAAGTGGCAACACTTTAAGTTGGATGGGACTCCTTTTGATGCAGAAGTAGCCCTCTCGGCCAGTCGTTTAATGGGGAAAAAAGTCGTTCAGGCAATTGTACGCGACGTAACAGAGCAAAGTAGTGTAAGGGCTAAATTGTTACAGACAGAAATTAAATACCGGGAGATTTTTAATGCCATACGGGATTCCATTTTAATTATTGATCCGGTACATGAAAAAGTTATTGAAGCCAACCGAACGGCTTGTGAACGTTATGGAATCTGTGCGAAAGAGGAAGTCAATACCTATCTCACCGATTTCTTTCCAGCGAACTTATTAGAAAAAGTGCCGGTGATGAAAGATGAATTGCAGAAAAGGGATACACTGATGCAGGAAGTGCGGATGAAATCAATCCATGGAGAAGAATTACCCATTGAGATCAGTGTGAAACAAATCAATTACGATGGCCGGGATTTAATCATTTCGGTCGGACGTGATATCTCCGAACGCAAACGCTTTCAAAAACGGATATTTAATGCCGTTATTGAAGCCGAAGAGAAGGAGCGGAGTCGGATGGCCAAGGAGTTGCACGATGGTGTGTCGCCCATTATGTCGGCTGTCAAGCTGTATGTGCAATCGATTTGGGATTGTCAGGATAATGAGTTGCGTCAGACGATCCTGGAGAAAGTAGGAAGTACCATTGATGAGGCCATTACTTCCCTTTCTGAGATATCCAATAATCTGAGTCCCCACGTACTGGAAAACTTTGGCCTGGTCATCGCGCTTAAATCCTTTATTGAGAAAATTGAGGATGCCCAAAAGATAAAGTTTAATGTAAGTACCAATTTTGATCATCGCTTACCGGTGAATATCGAAGTTACCTTGTATCGTGTCATCGTTGAACTGATTAATAACAGTTTTAAATATTCAGGGGCCACCAAGGTGACCATTCGCTTACTACTCAAAGAAGGTGTGCACCTGATTTATTCAGATAATGGGGTAGGTTTTGATGTGGCCAAAGTGAAGGAAGAGAAAAGGGGAATGGGACTTTTTAACATGACCAATCGAATTCAGTCTCTGACCGGTGAAATTGAGGTAGCTTCACAGGTTGGTCAGGGAGTGGTTGTAAAAGCATTTATACCATTGAAATAAGATGAGTGAAAAATCAATAAAAGTATTTGTCGTAGATGATCACGCCTTGTTTCGCGAGGGCGTTAAATTTGTGCTTTCTCAAATGGAGGGCGTCGAAGTGGTAGGAGAAGCTGAAAATGGAGTGGTCTTTTTAGAAGCCTTAAAAAAGCAACGCCCCGATGTGGTTTTTATTGATGTATCCATGCCGGAGATGGATGGTGTGACGGCTGTGGAAAAAGCTATTGCGAAATATCCGGACTTGAAAATGATTGCGCTCACCAGTTATGGCGATGAAGTATACTATTACAAGATGATTAAGGCGGGTGCCTTGGGTTTTGTATTGAAAAAAGCCGGTAAGGATCAATTGGAGCAGGCTTTGCATACCGTCGTAAAAGGCGAAAGTTATTTCCCTGGGGATTTGATGCGGAAGTTAATTTTTAAGGTCAGCAATGAAGGGGAAGAGGCCATTGTGAATGGGGAAATTGCCTTGTCAGCACGTGAGAAAGAGGTGTTGTTGCACATTTGTCAAGGGTATACCAACAATGAAATATCGGACAAATTATTCATTAGTCCCAAAACAGTCGATAATTATCGAAGCGCGCTGCTTCAGAAAACAGGGACACGTAACTCTGCCCACATGGTGATGTTTGCGATTAAAAACAGATTAATCGAAGTGTAGAAAGGAGGATGCATGTTTAAATAGGGAGGGATAGTGGACCTGCTATTATGCAGGCATTGCA
>JAEINY010000297.1 GCA_016342595.1 Marinilabiliaceae bacterium | reverse complement strand
ACATCTCAAAAATAGCAATATCTATTTGATTATAAACTAAATGATGTACTTATTTAACTTAGTAAAGTAGAACTAAGCACCCCGCAATATGCCAATCCCTTTTATTTTGATTCAGAAGGGCTCAATACGGTTCGCACTCCCTCACAGGTTGATACGGTTACTAAAAAACTCGTCTACCCGGTAGCTGATATTGTTTTCGAGGTGTATGCTGATGGAATTGCACCACAAACTCAAACCACTTATAAAAACACAACCAAGTACCGCAAAGAAGGTAAAGTGTTTTATGGATCAAATCTGGAAGTGGAACTTTCAGCCACTGATGCCACATCTGGTATCGAAACAACATACTACAGTATAAACGGTGCCCCTTATCAACCTTATACCTCTAATCTTTCGCTGAATGAGGAACAAGATTACCAATTATCCTTTTACAGTGTTGATCACGTTGGCAATAGCGAAGAAACTGAGCAACATTTGTTTACCATTGACAAAACAGCTCCCAATATCAACTGGAAACTGACGGGTGACGTATCCGGAAAAACAGCATCTGGTCGGTCTTCCATTGAGCTCTTGGCCATGGATGCTTTAACTGGAGTGAAACGCATTCAATACCAAATTGATGATCACCTGGCGAAAACATACACCAAACCCATTGATTTGGGATTAGTATCCAATGGCGAACACCGTTTTAAGTTTTGGGCCGAAGATTTTGTAGGCAATACCTCAAATCCCAACACCGGAATGGACAATGGCCTGGATGTCTATGCTTTCATTGTGGATGATGTGGCTCCTACAGCATCAGCACTCGTTAAGAATGATCAATACATAGGTAAATACTTGTATGTATCCCCTCGCAGTCGTTGCGAATTGGATGGAGAGGACGATCTATTAGGAGTCAATAAAATCCTCTATAGTTTCAATCATCAAAAACTTGATGCTCAATATGAATCACCTCTTCCCTTTGAAGATACTAAAGGACTGCAAGCCATCTTTTACCAATCCTGGGACATGGTGGCCAATAAATCAGCTATAGAAAAACTAGTGGTTTATATGGATAATGAAGCACCACAGACCGGTATCGACTTTAAAGGGCCACAATTCTTTACCCGTGACACGCTCTTCATCAATCAAACCACTCACGTTAAGCTCTTTTCAAAGGATGAAGAATCAGGTATTAAACAAACCAGCTATAAGGTAGATGAGAATGCCATTGTATCAGGCAACTCCTTCCGGATACCTGGTGACGGACTTCATCAAATCACCTTCTATTCGGTAGATAACGTTAACAACCAGGAACAGCACAAAGAGAGCGAAGTAGTGGTTGATAATAAAGGTCCTAAAGTATACATCAACTTCAGTATTAAACCGATCCGGACAGAAACACACGAAAACGAAGTAATTGAGGTATACCCGCCCTTTGTGAAAATGTACATTGGGGCCACCGATGAACAATGCGGCACTAAGTCCATTCATTACAGCATCGATAGCGGTACACCTAAAAATTATACCAGTTCCGGCTCTCCAGCGGATGTAGAATTGTTCCAGGAAGAAAAGCTCTATTCGGTAGTAGTGGAAGCCACTGATAAACTAGGTAACAGCAGCCAAAAACCAATCACTTTCCGAATCGCAAAAAAATAAGATAATCTGAAGTATTGAATAATACCGTTTACCAATCAAAATGAGCGATAAAAGATCGCTCTTTGATTGTGTATCGGCATTTACCACTTGTAATAAGCAAAATACTTTACCAATCTTTTTGTTATACAATTGGTATAAAGCCGGAGCTACATGTTCCGGCTCTTTTATTTATAAAGAATCTATACTCACAAGCTATTCTTTTTCTTGTCTAATTCAAAATCATCTTATGGTTAATGATTTACTAACTTTCAATCCAACACAAAAACAGCTTTAGCTATTCTCCTTTCTTCACAAACAGAGCCACAATAGCTCCGGTAGCTACACCCATTACTAAGGCTCCAACAACGCTTTGAATAATGTAACTGGTCAGGTTAAACCACGCCTCTGCAGCCTGCCGGGTCATCTTCCCACTCTCTACACTGTAATCAATTACATTGGGAAAATACTCAGGAGCAACATATAAATGGGTAATCAATTGGCCAAGGGGACTTAAAACAGCAACAACCAGTGCAATTACTACCCCTGCAATAAAGCCTTGCTTCCAGGTCATCAGTCCGCCTAAGGCTTTGTTCCGCTTCTCCCTGAGGGCAATCACATACATGATCACTGCAGGTATCACAAAAAAATTGGTATAAACAGCGTGCTTTGAAATGAGCTCACCGTGCCAGCCCATCAGGTTTTCAAACACCATCCACAATAAACTAATGGCAAAAAAGATAATGCCCCACTTCAATTCTATGGCAAATTTTCGCATAATGCAAGATTTTGGTTAATTCAAAACAATTAACAACTTACAATTTAACAATTACATTGTCAATACATTCCACACATCACCACCTATGATGAATTTCTTTGCCCTCACAATCGTTTACTTTCAGAATTATGATGGCAAAGCAGGTATCGGAACCATCATTTCAACCATGCTTCCCTACTCCATAGCGTTCTTTTTGGCATGAACATTGTTAATCAATATTTGGTTTACTTTGGGATTTCCCTTAGGACCAGGTACTGGATTGCTTTATGAAGCACTTCATTAATCCAGCAAATTGAAACTGAGATAACTTAATAATATAAATTAAAGAATTTGCGTTAGTTTTCATTTTTTATAGCCGGTCAGCAGGAGTGTTGCCGGCTATTTTCATTACAAAAAACCCGATAAAAAACTAGTTTTCATCAGGTTATTTATCTTAATGATTAATTTTTCTTCTAATTATTCGGGCCAATAACGACTATGATCGCTTTCAGCTGCCGGCTCACTCTTTTCAGTTTCTACCATACCGGAAAGCTTAATCGAAGAAGGTACTGTTTGTTTAGAGGAGTTTTTTACCGGTGCTACATACTTACGAGATGCTTCAATATTACCATCAAACACATTATTCAATCGCTTATACAAGTTGGGGTGCGTCAAGGTCTTCTCAACCAACCATCTCCAAAAACTGGCATCTTCGTATTCCTGCTTCAAATATTCAGATACATTCAAATAGCGATATAAAACTTTACCACTTGCCAAAACAAGCAATCCATTCACAGCTCCTTTTGCATTAGAATATTTACCAATATTATCACAGGTTAATTCACAGGCACGGTAATAGGCCATTGGTAGAAAAGGAATAAACAGCGAAGGAGCCAACAACAAATCTTTCCACAAATGATTGCGTTTGATGTGTCCCATCTCATGGGCTATTACGAACTCAACTGCATCTTTATCACCTTCGTAATAGGCTTCAAGTAGATCAGAATAAATCACAATATAATTGGCATTAAAATACTTCTTAGCAAACGCATTTAACAATCCGCCCTCTTGTAGCAAATAAACACTGGGCATCTTTTTAATTTTCAGACCGTTTGAGATTTTTTCAGTCATTTGATAAATCTCCGGTAATTGTCGTTCTGTTATTTTAACGGAAAAGGATTTTATCAATCCAATAAATGCACCATTCCGAATGATATATGTAATAAAAATCAGAATGATTAGCCCAATTATAGTTGCAATGACCTGGTTTAAAGGAATGATCTCACTGGACACATCATTAAACAGGCTGAACCCCAGCCCCAAATAGATAACTAAACTAAAAAATAGCCGAACGACGAAATAGATTCTCTCCTTTTGACTAACAAGGTAATTATTGGATTGCGATTCCATAGATTTCTCTTTACTTTTCTAACATAACTCATTACTTTCAAAATAATCAATACCGAAAGTAATTCGACAAAAATAAAGAAAATACACTATAAGATCCGTAAAAATCTACCTTCCTTTATGAAATCTTAAGATTAGTTTTCTCCATTATTACAACTCAACCTAAAGGTATCCCCGACAGAAACCTGCCGGGAATAATAAAATCTTTATTTAATCTCCACCTCATCAGCGAAAATCCATGCTTTTCCACTGCCCTGGAACCACTCGGGACAATTGCCGATATTTTTTGCAAATACCCGGATATACCGGATTTTTAGTTTACCCTTCAAGCTAGCTTTAAAACTTTTAATCTCATTGACCTGCTCCGAAGGTGTAATATTATTGGCAAACTGTTCCACAACTTGGTACACTTCACCATCCGCAGAAACAGAAATGGAAACCTGCTCGGGCAGAAAAATCCAGTTGGCCTGACTTTCAATGAAACGGACTGAGATCTCGCTTAATGACTTTGCTGTTCCTAGATCAAAGGTCACATCCAGGTCCTCCCAATGAAATCCTTGCCATTTGCCATCTGCAAAAGTGTCACCACCTTTCAAGCCATCGTAAAGGACAAAGTCCCCTCCCGCCCGGTATTTATTGCTGTAGGCCTTTTTATAATCCGGACGAGGAAATGTAGTGGCTTCAAAATCGGCAGTAACAGTCCGGCTTTCTTTACTTGATGAATAAGCCTTTGCTTTTAGGGTCACTGATTTTGCCAGAACAATGGGACCGCTATATAATCGGGATGAGCGATCTGGTTCACTCCCATCCAATGTATAACGAACCTCTTGCCCCTTCTCTGCCTGGATGATCACCTGATCATTTTTATTGAACAGTCCACCATCAGGATCAAACTCCGGAGCAGCTATAAAATTTCCGGTATTGATATCTTTCAAGAGTTTTGGGTCTACCTTCATTAGTTCCCGGTCATAGGTTATTAAGCCGTTGGCTTCACTTTCCACATCCGTAATTTGGGTATAAACAGCAGCACATAATCCTTTGCTATCCTTCAACTTCCACACATCCGTATAAAACGTTTCATAACGGTACAACAATTCTTCTTTGGAAGAAAGATTGCGATAACCCCAATTGGTTTCCTCCCACATGTGTCCGGGAATATTCAATCCCAATCCGCCAAACTCCCCTAACACAACGGCCCTGTTGGGCTCCGGTTCCGGAGAGGCAGGTTCAGGATAGTTATGAATATCATGCACATCCCCTACTTTCCGGTCTGTCCATCCACTGGCATTATTCACCATTCGGGAGGGATCATAATCTTTCACCCACTTTACAATCTCAGCTGTTTTGAATTGGCCCCATCCCTCATTAAAAGGCACCCACATTACAATAGAAGGATGATTATAAAGACCATCCATCATCTGCTTCAACTCATACCTGAATTGTTTTTCGGATTCTTCGCTTCGGGCAATATCGGGATCCTGAGGCCCTATTTTACGATCGCCGTTGGGCATGTCTTACCACACCAACAATCCCATTCGATCGCACCAGGTGTAGTAACGGCGCGACTCCACCTTCACATGCTTGCGCAACATGTTAAAACCCATCTCCCGGATCACCTTCAAATCATAGAGCATGGCTTCTTCTGTAGGCGGTGTATAGATTCCGTCAGGCCAGTAGCCCTGATCGAGCGGCCCATTCTGAAAAATAAACTGATTGTTTATCAAGATGCGCTGATAACCATCAGCTGTTTTTGCTCTGGATACCTTACGCATTCCAAAATAGCTTTTGGCCCTGTCTATAACTTTGTTTTTCCGGATAACCTCCAGCTCCAGGTCATATAAATTGGGTTTTCCAGGTTCCCAAAGCACTGGATTATTAACGGGTAAACAATCCGCTCCCCGGCTTTATGCTTCACTTCTGCTACCTTCTTCCCATTAAAATAGGCTTTTGCCCAAATTTGATCTTTTGAAGAAGTATTTGCCAACCGGGCATCAATGACCAACACTTCCCGGTCAATATCCGGAATCAGTTTCACCATTTCCAGATGCGTGCGATTAACGGGCTCCAGCCAAACCGTTTGCCAAATACCTGTCACTGGCGTATAAAAAATACCTCCCGGCTTCAAAACTTGTTTACCCAGCGGTTGCCAGCCAGTATCCGTGGGATCCCAGACACTTACTTCCAGTTTGTTTTCACCCTTTTCAAGATGTGGGGTGATGTCAAATTTAAAAGGCGTGTATCCACCTCGATGAATTCCCACACGCTCTCCATTGACCCAAACTTCCGTTTCCCAGTCAGAAGCTTCGAAATGTAGAAGTATGGATTGTTGATTCCACTCTTTAGGAATAGTAAAAGCAGTCCGGTACCAGATTTTCTCTTCAGGTTGCACCATACGTTTTACCCCTGATAGTGCCGACTCCACCGGATAAGGTACCAGGATCTGTCCTTCATGTTTTGTTGGGGCCCCTTTTTCGGACGGATGGATGGCATACTCCCACAAGCCATTGAGATTTTTCCAATCCTGCCGCTCTAATTGCGGACGCGGATATTGTGGCCAGGCATTTTCAGGTGTTACCTCCTTGGCCCACCGGGTCATGATATTTCCTTCGACAGGTTGCCAGTTTTGCGCTTCACTCATCAAGCAAAAAACCAACACAGCAATAATTGAGAGAACTCGTTTCATCACGAATAAATTTTTATGAATTACACCCAGTAGAGTAGAATGGTGGGAGCACAAATACTCCCCCATCCCCTCGTCAAACCGTACGTGCGGTTTTCCCGCA
>JAEINY010000296.1 GCA_016342595.1 Marinilabiliaceae bacterium | reverse complement strand
TGGCATCGTTAATACATTGTTGGAGATTAGAAAGCAGGCTGGATAAATAAAATACTCCGGTTAAATTATGGAAAGCTAATAATTTGACCGGAGTAAAATGAATTAAAAGTCATTGTATGTAACGACTCTTTAGGACAAACAACCAAATTTCTTATTCATACAGCACTGGGTCTGTAAATTAGTTTTCTGCAGAAGCAATATTTAATGATGGTCCAATAATTAAGTGAGCATGGCTATACCATACTCACTTCATATTTCTATTTTTTAGTTCTGATTGATTCTGACGATATCCTCCTTAAACCGCTGGATGAGTTCCTGAGTGAAGCGGTTGAATATTTATTTCCCATCCAATGCAATAATCTGTTCACATTTACCATGGTATTTACTCATGAGGTACATGGCCTGGTTGGCATTGGGAGATAAAAGGTGTCCATCCAATTTGAGGGAGATGAGGTTGTCTTTTTCAGTAAGGATCAGCTTGCCGCTTTGAAAAATGGAGATGGGCAAAGAAGGGGAGGCGGATAGATATTCTCCAAAGGCAAATGATTTGGTTGGTGTAAGCGGCGCCAATCCATATTCATTGGTGACGCAATTGTGTTCTGGCGAAAGAATGAACTTCAGGTAGGAGCCATTGCCGTGTATCAGCTTTGTTTTTTTATCCACCGTTGCCTCAGAAGAGGTTAAAATTAAGGTGTGATTCACTTCCACTGCTCCGTTGACCAGTGTATCTTCAATGAAAAGGAAGACGTTCTCGATGGGAAAGGTCTGATCATTGTATTTGGTTTCTGCATACTCTGCACTCATTAATTGTGAAGTGGATTGACCAAAACCAGTAATCACCATCATGGCAATGAAGAAAGAAGACACAGTTCGTTTCATAGCATTGATTTTAATTTAATACCTCAAATTTTTTTACACTCTAAAAAAGGTAAGACTAATAAACCAAGAGTTCAATTGAAAAAGGACTTGACTTTTATTTATTTGCATTCTGTCTTTTCAACTGCCATTCATTGAATGGTTTGTATTTTTAAGTGCGACGAAAGGGAGTAAGAAGTACAGGGGAAGGGCGTAATAATACAAAATATTATATACAAATGATAAAGAATCTTAAAAACAGAATCTTATTCATTTTTCGGCACAGAGATTGATTTATTCCTTTCGAACAAATATTAATACCATGAATAGAGATATCGTAAATAAGATTTATCATGCATTGACAGTTTATGGGATTGATCGAAAGAAACTATCCCTCAGAACAAATTTGAGAGATGATTTAAACCTCTCCTCCCATAATATGATTCGGATCTTTATGATCCTGCAAAAGAAAACAGGCGTTCGATTATTGCCAGTGGCTGTGCATAGTCCGGCTACCGTATATGAACTGGCAAATTATATCGATTCACGTAATAGCCTTTAGAAACTGTGTGTTTTTAAGTTAAGCAATCTCAATTCTTTGCTTATTACTACCCCCCGGAAAGGTCTGTCCATTGTGGCAGGCCTTTCTTTATTTTTATCGTTGAATTATAAAGATATTAAAACGGTAAGTGCCCCAGATCAACATTGCCACCGCTTAGTATGATTCCCACTTTTTTACCTTTGAAGTGTTCTGGATTTTCCATCACTGCAGCTAGTGGTACAGCTGAGGAAGGCTCAATGATAATCTTCATGCGCTCCCACACCAGGCGCATGGCCTTTACAATACTTTCTTCGTTCACAGTATAAATGCCATCTATTTTTGACCGGATGATTTCATAGGTGAGGGTACCCAACGATGTTCGTAAACCATCAGCAATGGTTTCCGGATGTGTGCACGGAATAAAACGGCCTTGTTTCCAGGATTGATAAGCATCATCGGCCCCTTTGGGTTCGACGGCGATCACTTCTATTTGTGGAAAGCGTTCTTTGATATAAGTTAGGGTGCCGCTTACTAATCCACCACCACCTACAGGCGTCATGATGATATCTAAATCACTGATCTGTTTTGTTAGCTCCAGTGAGGCCGTGCCCTGTCCACAGATCACTTCAAATTGATTATAGGGATGTACCAGTGTGGCACCGGTCTGTTCAATCACTTTTTCTAAAGTAGCTTCACGGTCGGCAAGGGTGGGCTTGCAAAAGGTGATGTGAGCGCCATAACCGGCCACTGCCTTTTTTTTGATGGTCGGTGCATTATCGGGCATCACAATGTATGCCGGGATGCCATTTTGACGGGCTGCCAGTGCCAAAGCGGCGGCATGATTCCCGGATGAGTGTGTCGCTACACCTTTTAAGCGTTGCTCTTCACTTAGTGATAGAACCGCATTGCTGGCTCCCCGAAACTTGAAAGCCCCTACTTTTTGTAAATTCTCACATTTGAAAAATAGCTGAGCACCCGTAATGGTATTTATACTTTCGCTGGATAAAACAGGTGTTTGATGCACAAATGACCGAATGCGCTTGTAGGCTGCCTCAATATCTTTTGCATTAGGGAGTTTCATAGTGATGTTGTTTAATGAAGGGAAGACACGGCGAACGCATTTAAAGATTTACTAATTTTTCTCTGAATTTAGTGACTAGGTCAGCTTTAAAACGATTTGCTGCCAGACTTGTATTTTTGTTAATTTCACCATAACCCAATTTATCATAGTTATTTGATCTGCCTGAAATTTTCATTTTTTTTGTGGCAGCACCTCATTGTACTGCTCACAAAAAGCCGAAATATCCTCGTTTGCATAGCAAAAATAGGAATATTTTAAATGCGTTTACCGTGATGACTAAGCACGATAGTTGCTGTATTCGTGAAATGACAACGAGCATAGTAAAGAGTTTACTGGCAAATATTAAACCCAAGGTGTTTCTCTTATTGCACAACAACTTACAGAATATAGGCTAGCTAACGCTTGCATTGAATTTTGAAAGTTAAAAAAGGGAGATGGTCAAATCTTGAATTATAAATGTCGTTCACAACTGAATTTCCTTTCTCCTTTTTCTCATATGCTCAGTTACCATTGACAAGTATACTGCTTTTATACGAATAGAGACACAAGAAATTAACCTCTAAATAAGCATCATGTAAAATTTAAGGTAGAATCACCTAATAAAGAAAGGGGGAATTCCCTCTAGCGCTTTTTTTCGTTCCCATTTATCTTTGTAATCAGGGAAGGTTAGAATGTTTAATTTAAGGATTTAGGGGGAATCAGTAATATGGGAAAGGAGCTGAAAATTGGAATTGTCGACGACAATACTGCTTTTCGCGAGAGCCTCCGTTTTTTTATTGAAACAATACTGCATCATCAAATTATTTCGGAAACGCGCAACGGAAAAGAATTCCTGACTACCGCCCTCAACCCAACTCCTGATATCCTGCTCATGGATATTGAAATGCCCATATTAAATGGTCTGGAAATAGCTAAACTTTTAATTCATCAAAATTATCCGGCTCAAATTATAGCCATTTCCAACCATTCGGAACGCATCATTACTGAAAGACTAAAATCCATCGGATTTAAAGGAATTATTAATAAAAACAACATCTATGCGGAACTACCGCGGGCCATAAACAGAGTAATCCTTAACCAATTATATTTTCCAGAATAATAATCTATAAAATCAATGAGTATGATACGTTTAAAAGACATGAAAATCGGCTCTAAACTTAATTTATTATTAAGCTTGGTGATGGTCGTTATCTTCGCAGTGTTAAGTATTTATATTATTAATATTCAGGCAAATAAAATATATGCTGATACCGACCTGCGAATGACAGAACAAGTTAGTGACCTTGTCGACCTGGTAACTGAAGATGCCAAGAACAATCAAAAACAATTAGAGATTACCAAAAAACTGGCACTGAACTATCTTAATCAGGAAAACTCAATTCAAATTAACAGCAACCGAAAACAAACCCTTCCAACCCATGACATATTAAGCAATTCAACATCGGAAACCAAAGTCAATACCTGGACCATTAGAAACCAAACCATCCATAACAACTATAGTTATGTAGACGGTATTAAAGAAACCGGCCTTGAAGCCTGTGCCATATTTCAACTCACCCCTCAAGGGTACATCTCGATTTCATCAAGCATTATGAATGAAGCCGGCGAACGGGAAATAGGCACATTAATACCCGATAAATCCCCCATTGCACAAGCTGTTTCGGAACAGAGAAACTTTCAGGAACGCTCGCTCTTAAATGATAATTGGGTGATTAATACATATGATCCAATTGTAAAAAATAATCAGGTGGTAGGATTACTTCTATTACGAAATCTGGAATTAAACCGCGACGCTTTACGGCCCTTGTTTTTGAAAAAGAAATACTTCGATAGCGGTTACCCGTTTCTTGTATATGCCGACGCTACAATGGCCATTCACCCCACGCTTGAAGGGCAAAACAGGGCGGAGGAAGAGTATTATCTGAAAATGTTAGCCACCGGCCAAACAAGCGGTAAAGTGTATTACCAATACAAAAACAGAGACAAATTTTTATATTTCTCAAAACTGGAAACAACCTACGTGATTACGTCAATTTATGTTGATGAATTTTTGTCGATTGTAAAAGAGATGCGACTCACTTTTTTAATTGCCTTTATTCTGGCCATTGTATTCTTTATATAGGTAAACATTCCTTTAACACGATCTATTACGAAGGGAATCAGAGACGCTGTTGATTTCACTGCCAAGGTAGTTTCCGGTGATTTAACCACAACCTTGGACATACATCAAAAAGATGAAGTTGGAATACTGGCTGTTTCGCTCAATTCAATGATTGTTAAACTGAGAGAAATCGTTGAAGGGATTGTCACAGGAGCCGATAATATTGCGGCTGCCAGCCAGCAAATGAGCAGTACAGCTCAACAACTATCTCAAAGCTCGAACATTCAGGCTTCATCGGTGGAAGAAATATCATCGACCATGGAAGAAATTGCATCCAACATTCAACAAAACAATGACAATGCCCTGGTAACCGAAAAAATAACGAATAACACCAAAACAGGTATTGAACAGGTAAATATTGAAACGAACGAAGCCGTTATTGCCACTCGTTCCATTTCGGAAAAAATACTAATCATCAACGATATTGCTTTTCAAACCAACATTCTGGCCTTAAACGCCGCCGTAGAGGCTGCTCGTGCCGGTGAACACGGCCGTGGCTTTGCTGTTGTGGCTGCTGAAGTACGAAAACTGGCTGAAAGAAGTAAAGTAGCTGCAGTTGAAATTGTTGATGCCGCTAAATTAAGCCTTGCCGGAGTAGAAAAATCAGGTGTTAAAATGAATGAACTTTTACCTGAAGTCATTAAATCGTCTGAACTGGTGAATGAAATTGCAGCCGGCAGTATGGAACAAACCAAAGCTACCGAAGAAGTAAGCCAGGCCGTTATGCAGCTTAACAACCAAACCCAGCAAAATTCGGCTGCATCCGAAGAAATGGCTTCCAGTTCGGAAGAATTAGCCAGTCAGGCCGAACAACTGACTGATTTAATGTCCTTTTTTAAACTGACAATTGATCATAATGAGAAAGAGAGTACTGCAAAAAAATCAAAAACTACCAAACTTCGTTCGGAAAAACCTACTCCTTCAGCCAATCAACCTAGCCCAATGATTAATCTAAACATCAAAGATAAAGACCTGGATAGTCCCGACTACGAATCGTTTTAATTTGCCTTATGCAATAGAAAACAATTAATTGACCATCTCCCAAAAACAATATTGAGAGATGGTCAATTATTCGAATAAGTACGCATTTTTCGGATGAACCAAAGAACACAACAAAAAAGAATTGTTAAAGGATTCAAGATGGCTATTGCTCAAGAACAATGTTAATCTTGATGATGAACGAAACGAAAAAGAAAAGCTGCATGAAATACTGGACTGCAGAAATTTGCCAATACACTATTGGCTCATCGCTCAGGGATTTTTTCATGGTATGATTACCCTATATCAACCGTTTCATGAAAAGAAGTCGGTTGAATGAAAGAAAATAATTTTGTTGTTTGCGCATGCAATTCAGCCTGATTCTCTTTTATAGCCAAGATATAATTGGCTTCTTTTGAAAGAATTTTACTGGCTATGTCTTTTTGACAGCCCATGGCATCAATGCTAACAGTGCATCCTTTGATAGTAAGTAGATCCAATAGTTTTGGGATAGTGGTTATTTTAAATGGTGCAAATCTTCTTAATCAGTTTAACTGTGATTTCCCAAATGTTTCGATATGCTTCCAATCAACAGCTCCTGAGACAACTGCTGATATTACCAGGAATATCATATCCATTATCTGGTGTCGAAAATTGCCTGTTGATTGTCGGCGGGGATCTTTCAATGTCGAAAAGGAGGATAAAAATAGGGTCTTTTCACAATCGTTAGGAGCGCTGAAATCTTGCATTTTTTTTATAACACAGATTTTGATTCTGTGCTAAATCAAGTGTCTTGCCCTTTGAATGCCATGCAAAGATGTCATTTTATCTAAATGCGATTGCCCTGGGGAAGATAGTTGTTTTTTCAATGAATGAACAAGGTATTTTATTCCATCAGTGAACCGGATGCTTCTATGATTTTAATGTAACCTTCCACACCGAGAACTTCTGCATCTACTACC
>JAEINY010000295.1 GCA_016342595.1 Marinilabiliaceae bacterium | reverse complement strand
GCTTTTATTGCTAAACGGAAAATTCAGTCGATTTTGTGAGGGTAAAATATTGATGCCATATAAAAACAAAAGCCAGGCTCCTATGCCTGACTTTGTTATTTCATTTTTTTCAATGCAACAACGAAATGGAACACTTCGCCGAGCCGCAACGTGTTGGTGGTAACCATGGCCAGCAAAGGACTTGTTTCGCAACGTTAGTTTCAAACTAACTATTATTAAGAACGAAGTCAGAGACTTCGCTCAGCCGCAGCGATGCAATCATAGGTAGAGACTACGGCGAGCGGGGGAAAGCTTATGCGGGGTGATTTGACCTATAATAATCAACCAAATCTTTTGGATAGTACTTATTATCCCTGTAATTACTATCATCTAAGTCTTTGATACAAGTAATTGCAGCTGCTTCAAAACTCCAATAACCGTAATAATATTTAGTGGTATTAACAGAAATTTTGTAATTATGCCACATCAAAAGTTTTGTGTTTGAGTACCATTTATCTAAGTACTTTTTCATGCTTTTATTGTCAATCTTGTCCCCATCTTTAGAAACACCTTCAAAAGGCTTATAAGTTGTTTTCGATGTATCTGATATTTTCTTTCCTGTCAAAGCGGATAATAATAAATTAATGAGTTCATCATCTATATTTCCATTCTCTATAAGTGTGCTTAATATATTAATCTCTTTATCAGAAACCACAAGCAAAATTGCCAATGACAACATCCAAACCATATAGCAATATTCATTAAGCATATATTTGTCATAAATAACTTGAGGTCTTCCTTTTTTAAATTTTACAATATGATTATCCCAGCCTGTAACCATGTAATTGAGAACAATAACATATTCAGCCTTTAAGCTTTCTAATTGCTCACCCATACTGTACATTGCAATAAGCTTTTCTAAAGACTTTACAAATATTCGGTGTTGAACTAGCGGTATTCTATCATGCAAAACTGTACCATTCTCAATTCTTTTCATTGAATCGGCTATTAGTTCTTCTTTTGTATTTATATAAGAAGTATAATATTGGTAATCATCCACTAAAGTATCTCTCATAAAATTATGGTTTAAAAATTCCTGCATTTCCTGTTATCACATAGCCATCAGCATCTATTAGCTTATAGCTTACGCTACCATCAGGAGCCACCTTTGCCAACACTCTTTGATAGTTTCCTGTATCTAATAATTCATCAATTGCGCTTTGCTCTAAATTAACATTAGACCAATCTCTTGTAGCAATCCAATCATCACTCATCTGTCTTGCTAAACCAGTGGCATCATTCGCCGGATTCAAAGAAGCAGATCCAGTATATTTCCCTTCTACAATAAAGTACTGTCCATCTTTTTGATAAACACCATCAAGTCCATTATGACCAGCTTCATCAATATTTGTAATTCTTGGTTGTAAGGATTTATATCCTTTAGTATTCAAATCTAAATCAGCTCCAATTTCTCCAAAGTTTCCTTTTCGAGCATTTGTAGATGATGCAATACCATCAGTGAATTCATCAATTAGGCGTCTTTGATTTAAATTATCAGGGTTTCTTCTAATTACTGGAGAGAAGTCACTTAACTTTTTCCAACTCTCAACCAACTCCGGTTTATCAAAAAACGCTTTCTTTGAAGCATCATCAAAATTAGCAAAATCAGTTTTAAATGCATCTTTTAATTTCTGAGAATTTAATCTGGCTAACAGATCATCAAGAGTACCTGTTTTAATTATAGCATACCCAAAATGTTCATCTAACTTTTTTATCTCATCATCTGAGTATTTCTCAATAAGTTTGGTTTTATTTGATGCGTATTCAGAAGCCGCTTTTTCTTTTACTGCTCTGAATCGTTGTCTAAAAAGAGCACTTCCTGCTTCTTTTACAACTAATCCCAATTGAATGTAGTTATTGTACTCTTTCAGTGATTTACAAAATTCATCCTTCTGTGGACAAACATCCGTGTAATTGAGAACGATATCTAAGCCCGAACTAGTCAGCTCTAATCCGGCAATGAAGATTCGTACACCTTTCTGGAGTTTTGCTAAATGACGTAACTTAGATAGATTACCAATACCGGTAAATGTGAGTGCAACATCGGTAACTAAGCCAATGGTTTTTATGGTATGATCCAGGTTATCATTTTCAATGACACCAGCCATATAAATTGCAGGAATTGGCTTATTGAGAGACATGAGTCCATCGTTGGTGCTATTTATAATATAGACCGGCTGAAAGAAATCATATTGAAGGCTTCCATACTTTGTAACTCCCTCTGAACTAAACTCAGAATTGAACCATATCTTATTGTCTCTAAAAGAAGTTGTATAAGAGATGGATGGAAACCAATATGATCCATCATATAAGAAAGATCGCGGACTGATTGCTCCTGAAAAGGCGTATTCTACGTAGTTGTGTTGGTTTGGATCAGCAAACTTGCTCTCTTCCCATAGTATTTGAATGGTTTGGAGGAATCGATCAAAATTATCTTCTTTACCCCAAAACATGGTTGAATTATTCATTTTCTGGAACAATGATCTTGTGAGTTGACTGTCTTTGGCTAACAGTCCTAGGAATTCATCAGCGAATTTTTTAGTATTGTTGCCATGTTTTTCAATCAGATCTAGTACTAAATCTTCGTATGATTCAGATCCGGAATAATCGAGTATTTTTTTAATAATCAGATATCTTGTCTCGGTTGAGAATAGTTGTCCCTCACAGTTGGCAATTGTGCGGATTAGCTCAATATCCTCAGAAGTGAACTCTGTTTTACCATTGATTTTCTTTATAACTTCTGAAAACGCCATATTGACATCAGAGATGTTGGAAGGGAATAGATAGTTTTGAAGAGCATCCAGATTGGTATCTGTTCCGTCGCTGTTTTTCTTTGAAGCTTCAACTTTAAGGCCACCAAAGTTCAAAACTAGAACGTCAATATTATACTCTTCCCCTCTTCCTTTAATGACCTTATTTTCAATTGTAGGAGAGATCTTTCCTAGTTTTACAGGTGCTTTATTTAAGTTGATTGTGAGATATTTATTTGTCAAGAAATCACCTGTAAAACTTCCTGTCTTAGTAAGATCATTAAGTTCTGATTGCCCACTGACAAATGCACATCGCATCTCTTGAAAGACTTTTGACATATATTCCGTATCTGTATACGCCCCCTCACTCTCATCAAACGCATCAAACAGAACCGTTTCGGGATTATGAATGAGGTCCCACTGGTATTTCCATCTGAGCCACAAAACATTCAGTAAAAAGCTTCACTATACAGGGTTATGGCATGTCAAAGAACGTTCCCTGCCTTCTTCAAAAGTAGCATTTTAACTGAATATTATAGTGTATTAATATCGGTAAACATATTGTATCGTCATGCTTTATCCTTACTTGATCCATACTTTTGGCATACCGGATTCCTACTTCAGTCCTGGCGATACCTTTTTTTCAATTGAAGGGATTTTCAATTGAAAGAAAAGGGACTTAAGTGCCCCTTAACTTTTGAAGATCTTTATGTAGTGAAGTAATCACTTTCAGTGTGCTTTGCATGGATTCGAGGCTTATTTTTTCAGCTTCAATGCGATCATTTTGCAAGGCTCTAGACAGGCCATTGCAACAGAATCGGATCTCCTTGAGATAGTCTTCAATCTCTTGTTTTCGTTTGTTTATCATGACGTTGTGATTTAAGTTGAACATTATTTTTTGGCCTTATTAATCGGCGTAAACATCCGCTGTCAGTGAGGGCGGCATTTGTGGCAAGGTTTTTTGGTTATTTTTTTATGCCTTAATGATCAATGGCTTGCCTTAAAAAAATCACTAAAAACCCGTAGGGCCTGACCTTGACACTTTGCCGACCGGCTGTATCTTTTGTAGCCCGATAAAAGAGGCGTTGGGTATAGGTATTTCTTTGGGTTATATGGACTTCAGATCATTAGTAAGATCTGGTTATAGCCTATTCAAGTCTGTGCGAGCCGGCTGCGAGTGGAGCAAGGGTGGCAGGCCGTTAGCTGTGAGGTACGAACTGCGTGGACTGGCTTATGTGTGAAGCGGAGGCACGGAGCGTAACACACCAAACCGCCTACCTGCCGGAGGCCATTAAATACTTCGGTTGCAGCCCACAGCGACCAGCAGGCGAGCCTAACATTGGCAGCGTTTGGGTTTTTAGTGGCTGAAGTGAGGTACGAACGAAGCGGCTAAAAGCACAATGGAGCTGCTGTGAGGAAGACCGAAGGAGCGCAAGAGGTGTGACCAGCTGACCGGTTAAATATTTAGGATTTATTTGCCAGCTATGGGCTTTCTATGCTTTGTGATAGTTCCGGAAACAAAGGCTTGAAGGGCACACTTAGTGCAGCAAGGCGCTTTTTAATGCCTTAAAAATCAATTTAAATTAAAATGTGCCTTGATGGGCAGGCATTGTTTTTTGCCGACGATTGACGAGGAACGCCGCTAAACCTGTCAATATGAAAGGGAGTTACTTGTTTTTGATGGGATCCTGACGGGTATCAAACACCCTGTTGATATAAACAATAGGTTTACTGGCACTGAGGCGGTATGTTATTTTGATGTTCTTCTCGATCAGTTTTTTATACTGACGTTTCATGTGCTTAAACTCTTCATCTATAGCACCTATTTTAACAAACTTTCCGTCAGTAAGAACATCTACTTTATCAAGTATACTTTGGATAATGGCAAAGGCTTTTTCTTCTCCGATCTGCTGGGGATAAAAGTCGTAAACCTTCCGCAGGTCTTTGGTGGCCCTGGATGTCCAGATTATTTCGTGGGTCTCCAATTTAAAACCTCCTGCTTTAATGATTGATGAGATGTGACATTGCCGTTTTTGATATCCTCTTCCGATTCTTCAATCATAGCTTCATTAAAAAGGGCTACCATTTTGGCATAAATATCATCAATAAAAGGTTCTTTCACCTGGTGTAAATGGCTGTGTATAAAATCTCTCTTTTCAACAGTGTTCATGACTTCCATAGTTTGTCTATTACAAATTTAACGATTAATATTCATTTTCAGTTTGATTTCAACGGATGATATTTCTCCAGTTCCTTCTGTAAATCTTCCAGGTTATCAGTCCGGTACCGTTCTGTGGAGCTCACATATTTATGACCTGCCATGTATTGCACTTCCCGCAGGTTGTAATGGTTCAGCCAGTTGGTGATAACACTGGCCCTGATTTGGGTTAGACTTTTGAGTCGGGGTTCATACCGGTTGATCCTGTTTTTGATTTCCGCCATGCCGCGTTTAAGTTTCTTGGTCGGGAAGAGCCGGTTACCTTCAATATCTTTTAATAATTCAGCTCTTTCAGTTAGAATGTATTCATGAAGTGGCAGTATCTGAAAGGGTTTTAAATTCATTATCCGTTTGTTGGTTCGTTTGGTGGACGGGATGTAAATGCTTCCTTTATCCAATTGTAAATGGCTGGTTTCAAGTTTTGTCATATCCATCTCCTGAAGTCCCTGGTAAATTTTCAATCCCAATATGATGTGGTAGCGCTTCAGTGTGGCTTCACGCATCCAGGGAGTACGGTTTTTAAGAAACAGCTCATAGATGGTGTTCAGCTCTTTTTCAGTGAACAAATCGTGTGGAATGCGGCGTTGTACGCCTTTGACCCGTATGGATTCAGTTGTATCCGGAAGCTCTTTGAACTGTAAATAATAAGATATAATCTTCAGTTCCTTATTGATGGTTTTTGCTTGTATATTTTTGTTTTTCCGGTAGCGGATGTATTGCATCAGGTGCTCATGTTCAAATGATTCAATTCTTTCAATTGAAAGAAAAGAATGTACCCAAAGGAAAAATTTACTTTCAATGAACTTATTATAATCCAGTGCTGTAGTTTTAGAAAGACCTTTATTAATGAGCCATTTTTCAAACATCTTCTTCTTTCATTAAATGCACATATTTTTGTGTGGTTTCTAAACTCTTATGACCTAAAAAACGGCTGATAAATTCCAGCTTCATGCCACTTTGCAACAGGTGGGTAGCAATGGAGTGTCTTAAAATATGCAAGCCAAAAGTTTTCTGCTTTAAAGCTTCGTTGTTCGTTTGGTTCTTCAGTAGTTGTAATCGATTATACATGCCTTGTTTTGACCATCTTGTGCCATTCCTGCTAATCAACAGGGCATCTGATTTCTTACTATTTAAGAGTGCATTGCGCTGATTTAAGATGTATTCCTGTAGGGCGTTTTTAACCTGTGGATTCATCGGAACATAGCGTTCACGGTAGTTTTTGCCTTTGCGCACATAAATGAGTTCCCTTTCAAAAAGCAGGTCATTTAAATTGAGGGCGGCTCCTTCACTTGCTCTTAAACCACATCCGTAAAATATACTGAGCATAGTAGTATCCCGTTGATGGTAAATATTCCGGTGATCTGAAGCGGCTTTAAAAAGCTGACTGATTTCTTCCCGGGTTAAAAAGGTCGCTGTTTCTTTGGTTTTCAGAAGTTCCGGTTTCAGGGGCAGTGTGGTCTTTCCGGACTGTTGCAGGTACTTGCTGAACAATCGCAAAGCCGTTATCTGTTTATTGATGTAACCCGCACTTAAACTGCCTTTTCGGATGTAGTTGGGGCGATGGTTAAGGTATTCGAGATAGTTGTTTAGCATGTTATTTTCAA
>JAEINY010000294.1 GCA_016342595.1 Marinilabiliaceae bacterium | reverse complement strand
TTCGGGCGACACTGGTGCCCCAATAACCCGTTTATGGTATTGTCCGCTTAATGAAATCAGACAAAATAAAGAATAGAAAATCCCTGTTAGGAGTAATTTATACATCCTTTATATTTTTAAAGTCAGAAGTTTGAAGCAAGAAGTCAGAAATTAACCCCTCCTCCACTAAACATTATTTTTAGAAAAACTCTAAGATAACAGTAACCAATACAGGTACTAAAATAGTTAAGATAATACCACTGAATATGGCAATAATACCGTACTCTTTTCCTGTAAACTTGACAATAATGGGCAATGTCGTATCCATGGCAGTCGCCCCTCCTGAGGCAATCCCGGCCAGTTTACCAAAATAGCGCACCAGAAAGGGAACAGCCAATAAGGTGATGATCTCCCTGAAAATATTGGATAGCAAAGCCACTACCCCCAACTCTTGTCCGCTTATTTCACTGATGAAGATACTGGAGAGCGAGTAATAACCAAATCCGGCACCCACAGCCATGGCCTCCTGTACAGAGATATCATTCAATAAGAGTGAAGTGATAGCAGTTCCGGCCAAACTACCCACTACAACTAACAAAGGAACCAGCAGCACTTTAAGGTTCATTTTACGCAAGACATAAAACGCCCCTTTATCACTCCCAATGCTAACACCCACAAGAAACATGAGCACGAACAGTGCATACATGGTTAAATCCTCGTTTAATAACCACTCCGGAAAAATGCCATAGATACCACCGACTAAGCCGACGGTGAAAAATGCTAATATGATGAGACTACCCTTCATAGATGATTGCAGATATAAGATTTTAGTCCCGTATAGTTATCGGGATGAGATTGTGATTTCAATTGTTGAGAAGAATTATTCCTTTGTTTCGGGGTCCTGATACGATTTGAAAAACAAGACATACACCAGTTTGGCCAGAAGAATACTACCACCAACGGCTCCCAATGTCAGCCAGAAAGCTTTGTAACCAATGCGGGAAAAATTATGTGTAATATCATTGTTGATACCCACCGAGATACCCAATAGAAACAGCAACAAGTAAACCGACCAGGTGACGGCTAAATCCACCTTTTTGCGGGTTTTCTCTTTTTCTCTAAATAATCGGCCCACCAGTATTCCGGCGGCAAATAGTGCAATCACAATGTATGAGGTCATTCGTTATCTTTTAAGAAATAGTCCCCGCCCAAAGACGGGGACTGAATTCTATAGTTATTTTTCAATTGTACTAATTGTACAAATTAGGATTCGAATTTTCTTCATCTTCCGGAATAGGATAGTATAATTTATCAGCACTATACCCTACACGATCTCCAAAAACCTCATCTGCCATACCCCAACGACGTAAGTCAAAGAAACGTGAGCCTTCCAATGTGAATTCTAATATCCGCTCATGCTTAATTTGTTCAAAAACTGCTGTTTTTGTAACAGCACCCGCATATTCAGGTAATCCTCTTTTTGTTCTCAGTTCATCTATTAAACTAACTGCATCTGCAGCATTACCAGTTTCATTAAGAACCTCTGCCTGCATTAACAGTACATCTGCATAACGCATTAATGGCTGATCAACATGACATCTGCTCCAAGCATTATCAGGATTATTAGGATAATGTTTTTTGAAAGCTACTTTACCGCTACCTGCACCAAAAACATTATTATAAGTATCCCCAATAACATTAGGATCATCATTGTAATATGGATCTTCAAAATAGACCGTTCCATACATACGATCATCATACTGACCTATGGATCCAATATTACCTTCCTTTTTCATTTCAGTCAGCAAAGCTTCTGTACCATAAATCTCACCATAGAATCCTAATTCGGCAGGTCCTATGAAATAGTTTTGCCAATTCGAATATAAGGCACCACCTTCAACAGTAGAAGATAATTGCAAGGCAAAAATACACTCCTTACTATTCTCATTGGTTCCATCAAAAAGACTTTCAAAGTTACTCTCAATATTATAATCACCATCGGTAATAACTTGACCAAAAGCTTTTTTTGCTTCACTCAAATAAGTATCAGCATTCGCCGTTTCTTCGCTTGCCCGATATAGGTATGCTTTCCCCAGAAAAGCATAGGCGGCGCCTTGCGTTGCGCGACCTAATTTAGACGATTCTTGTTCGCTAATTGGATCCAATACCAACGCGTCCTTGAAATCATTGATGACAAATTCCCAAGCTGTTGTTCTGTCAGATAAGGGTAAAAACAAATCGCCTTCACCTTCCGGATATTTCTCAGCTATAATGATTTGTTTAAAGTTAATGAGCAATTTAAAGTGGTAATAAGCCCTCAGAAACTTTGCCTCAGCCATTAATTGAGTACGCTGATCATCTGTGATTTTATCTGCTGGTATACCCGGTAGTTTAGCAATTACTTGATTCGCATAGTTAATACCCCTATAATTATTATTCCACAATAAATAGATACCATAATTCCCTTTCGTAAAAGAAAAGTGATAATGATCGGTCCACCAAGGATAATTACTGGCATCTGCACCAGGCACCACCATTTCTGAACGATAATATTCAATGACACTTCGACCTTCAACAAATGCATCCCATCCGGTAAACATTTCCAGGTGCGAATAAGTGGCAGCCATAGCGGCTTCTGCATCCAGGTGATCACGCCAAAAAACCGATGTTAATAATTGATCCGGTGATTTCTCATCCAGAAAGTCTTCGCTGCAACCAATTAGATTTGAAGCAACAATAAATAATAGGACTAAATATTTTATAGATTTCATTATAATTCGAATTTAGAGATTAAAAACCAACTTGAACACCAAATAATACAGAATGTGTTTGCGGATAAAGAACTCTATCAACCCCTGTATTCAAAACAGCTCTCCCTTCCTCGGTAGGGTCATAAGCACCAACCTCAGGATCCAGGCCTGAATAACTTGTCAATGTTAAAAGGTTTTGACCACTTACATACATACGTACACGATCAATTCCAATCTTTTGAGTAATTTCTGAAGAGATCGTGTAACCTAACTGAATGGTTTTTAAGCGCAGATAAGCTCCGTCTTCAAGAAACCTTGTGGATTCTCTGTTATTTAAATTTGGATCATTGTAAACAGCACGTGGCATACTATTATTCTTATTTGATTCGGTCCAGGCATCCAGGGTTGATGACAAGAAGTTACGTTTGGAATCCATTCCTTCCATTTCAAATCGATTACCATTGTAGATTTTATTACCGCTCACACCTTGCCAAAACATGGAAAAATCGAAACCTTTATAATCCAGACCTATGTTAATGCCATATTCAAACTTGGCTAATCCTGTTCCGGAATATACTCTATCATCCTCATCAATGATACCATCGTTGTTCATATCTTTAAATCGAACATCCCCTGGTTTAGCGTTTTCCTGTAACAAATCACCATCTGCATTAACATGCGCATTCACTTCATCCATGTTTTGGAAAATACCGTTTTCCTGATACAAGAAGAAAGAACCAATCTCATAACCTTCTTTGGTTTGCGTTGGGATATGTGTACTACCATACTTAAGACCATCTCCGTACAATACCTGCTCTTCATCAGCTAATTCAATAACTTCGTTACTCAAAGTAGAGAATATTCCGGTAACATTATAACCCAGTTGACCGATTTTGTTCCTGTAGTTTAGCTCGATCTCAATACCGCTGTTTCTGATTTTACCCACATTTAATATAGGATCGTTCACTCCGGCTGACATGGGCATTCTTTGAAGAACCAACATATCCTCTGTGTCATTTCTATAATAGTTAACCACCCCGGATAGTTTATTATTAAACAATCCAAAGTCAAGGCCAATATTGATCGAAGTAGTCGTTTCCCACTGCAGGTTACGATTTTCCAGATCGTTAGCAATACTACCGGGCCATGGTGATTGACCTGCCCCTTGTACATATCCACCCCAATATTTATTCTCGGTAGTAATAAGCGATTGGTGGTCATAATATCCCAAGGTGATCTCGTTACCTAATTTACCCCAGCTACCACGTAGCTTCAAATTTGAAATTACATCAATATCTTGAATAAATGATTCCTCACTAACTCTCCATCCCAAAGCCACAGAGGGGAAGGTCCCATATCGATTATTCTCCCCAAACTTTGATGAGCCATCACGTCGGATAGAAGCCTGGAATAAGTACTTTCCTGCATAACTATAATTAACACGTCCCAGAACAGAAGTTCTTGAATATACATAATTTGATCCACCGGCCGTATAGGTTCCCCCTTTTCCTGCATCCAGGGTTTTAAAGTTCAAATCCAAAAATGGCACCGGAACTTTATTTCCATCTTCGTCTATTTTTGAACCTTCAACATTGCCCCACGTCCATTCACTAGTTTGTTTGGTAGCTGTATAACCTGCCACTGCCTGAATGCTATGTTGGTCAAAGTCCTTATTAAATTGCAGCAGGTGCTCAGCAATTCTCTCCCGCCAGTTGGTTTTCTTGTTATAAACATTCGAATATTCATAATCCAACTCTTTGTCGTTAATCACATAAGGTGGATGAAACGAATTGTAATGCTCGTTGCTATTTTGAAAGCCCAGGTTTAACTGATAGCTTAGCCAATCGGTAATTTTCACTTTACTAATCAAATTACCTACAAAAAACTGAACGCTCTTTTCATTTTCATTGTAGTGATTCACACCAACAGGATTATTATGGGCCGGTAAATCGCCATATGCCTGACCAAAACCATACTCCTGATCCTTATCATATATAGGTATTAACGGAGAAATGTGATACGTTTCACGCAATGATAATGAGTAAGCCTCACGTTTCGTTTCATTATAGGCCACATTACCGTCGAATTCAAAGCGTCCCTTTTTGATCGTTGTTCTTGATCTAAAATTATACTTTTCAAAACCTGATCCCAGAACAGTTCCTTCTTCATCGGCATAACCTCCTGAAAGGCTATAGCTTCCCAATTCATTTCCACCACTCACACGGGCGTTATAGTTCTGAATCATGGCGGTTCTGAACACCTGATCCTGCCAATCGGTATTATGAGGATAATCTCCCGGAGAAGTTACATAACCGGGCATCGCCTGTTTGTTATCATCAGAGACATACTTATTATAGTTCTCCACCATCATTCCATGCACCTTACGATAACCATCGGCATCCAATAAGTCATATTGCTTATTGGTTGATACCGTACCCATATAGCTATCAATAGCTATTTTGGCTTTTCCTTCTTTCCCTTTCTTAGTGGATACCAAAATGACCCCGTTTGCAGCACGCGACCCATAGATAGCAGCAGCAGCACCATCCTTAAGCACTTCCATCCGCTCAATATCGCTCGGATTCACATAGTACAAGTCACCTGGTATTCCATCGATAATATATAAGGGATCATTATTACCTACTGTCCCAACTCCTCTAACTTTAACTGCTACACCAGAACCCGGTGAACCTCCATTCTTTACCACGGAAACACCAGCCATTCGACCTTGTAACTGCTCACTGGCATTGGTTGCTGCAATTTTTTCTAAGTCTTCACTTTTAATACTTGCCACCGCTCCAGTCAAGTCACTTTTCTTCTGCACACCATAACCAACAGCAACAACTTCATCTAACCCAATCGATTCCTCTACCAAGGTAATATCTAATCGAGTCCGGCCACTGATCCCAATCGTTTGCATCTGAAAGCCAATAAAAGAGAAGACAATATTTTGATCGTCCGATTTGATGTTCAATTCGTACTCTCCATCAATATTGGTTATCGTACCTCTGGTTGTACCTTCTACAAATACATTCACACCGGGAAGCCCCCCCCCGGTCACATCTACCACTTTTCCTTTGATGGTGCGCGTCTCCTCTTGCTGCACTTGAATAATCGTTGGTGCAGCTTCCAGGATAACAATTAACTTATCATTTACTTTATAAGTCAGATTAGAGCCTTCCAGCACTTTGTCCAACACCTCAAAGATTTCCTGATCGTTGAAATTTCCATTCAGAGATTTCTGCAGATCGACCTGATCATCATTAAAAAAGATGGTAAACGTCGATTGATCTTCAATGGCCGAAAAAATTTCTTTCAGCGTGAACTTTTGTCCTCTCAAATTCAGCTTTGTGCTTTGAGAATAGGTAGATGCAGACACATGCATCAAACCAACTACGAGCAGAATCAATGATAATTTCATAATCCTCCAATGTTTAGGGGAGACGTATGGATATAACAATCCCCTGTTGTTCGAATTTTTTTTCATAAATTTGAATGATTTTACTTATTTAAACTTGTTTATAGTTTAGATGAACCGGGTGGATGTTGGAGCATCAGCCCGGTTTTTTTTATTTACTGGCAATTACATAGGCACTATTTTTTGTAGGTAATGTATACTTTTCTATGCTCAGCCCTGTAACTAACGGGCGTGGTCATTTCAATGGCATCCAAAACCTGCCATATCGTTTCTTCATTCCTAAATTTACCCGTGAAGGTGATATCTTTAAATTCCTCCTGATCAAATTCAAACTGTACATTGTACCATTTTTCGAGGCGCATCATCAACTCCGGGAATGGTATACTTTCAAAGTAGAATTCATTCTGCGTCCAGATGGCTTCTATCTCGGTATTCACAATCTGCAGACTTAATTTCCCATCCTCAAA
>JAEINY010000293.1 GCA_016342595.1 Marinilabiliaceae bacterium | reverse complement strand
GCTAGCCTTTGGTTTTTTCTTTGGGACTTTCTCAAAAGGAAAATTGAAACCGACCGGGTACCTGGTGATGGGTCTTGGGTTGATTTTTTACGGTATGCAATTGATGTCATCGGCTATGGAGCCATTGCGGGATAATGAACAGGTGAAGATGATTTTGGCTCACACTAATCACCCTTTATTAGGTTTGTTAGTGGGGTTATTGATGACGGCATTGATTCAGAGTAGTGCCGCTTTTATTGGGATATTAATAACATTATTGGCCAGTCAGTTAGTGACGTTTGATCAATGTTTGCCTATGATAATCGGAACTAATATTGGAACTACTGTAACTGCTTTATTAGCTTCAATAAAGGCTTCTGGTAAAGCTGTTAAAGTGGCTTTTGTCAATGCGTTGTTTCGAATAATTGCAGGTGTTGTTTTTATATTGATCATACCTGTCTGGAGCGATTTAACCTGGTGGATGACCGAAAGTGGATCGATGGCCCGGGCCATTGCCAATGCGCACACAATTTTTAATGTGGGGATGGTGCTATTTCTTTATCCATTCATAGGGCTTGTGGCCCGGAAAGCTGAGAAAATATCATTTAGCCGATCTAAAACTTCTGTTTCTCAACTGAAGCATCTCAATGCTGAAGCTTTAGCTGTTGATGGATTGATTACAAGGGTGTTGAAGTTGGAATTGGTTGATATGGGACAATTAGTAGGTAAGATGGTAACACGTTGTATGGAACCGTTTTTTGAACGTTCGGATGAAGCGATCCTTGAAATTCGAGAAATGGAAAGCCGGGTGGATCAATACCGCGAGCAAATCAATACCTTCCTGGTGGAGACGCACCGGGATATTAATATTGAGAGTTGGGGAGATGAGTCCTTTCGCTTATTGCATATGATGAATGAACTCGAGCAGATAGCGGATATCGTATCTGTTAGTATTATGCACCATGCGGAAGAATGGGTAAAAAGGGACACGCAGTTTTCTGATGAAGGAAAAAAAGAATTGGAAGCCTTTCATCTCCGATGTGTTAAGCAGTTGAGTCGAGCCTTGTCGATGATTGAACATGCTGATTATTCAACTGCTGCACGCATTAAACGCAAGTATCGGAAGTATGCCTACATGGCGTTTGATCTGGAGGTGCAGCATTATAAACGATTATTTGTGGATAAAAGCACTAGTGCGGCTTCCGGTAAGGTGCACATCGAGCTTATCAATTTGTTGCGGGTTATTAATAGTCGTGCTACTAACTTCGGGCGGATACTTCTTTTAGAGGAGGAGTTACCCAATGAGAAGTGAAATAGTGAAAGAAAAAAGTAGGAGGGAAAAGAAAGTAGAGCGATCGGTTTGCTTAAAAAAAGGATCTACCTCCTTAAATATTGATACTTGCATCTATTCTTTTTTTTTGTTGAAAACTTCCAAATGTGTTGACTTGTCAGGCCACGGATAAATTATATCTTTGCGTGTCGGCAGACGTAATTTATAAGCATGGAATACATTGTATCAGCGCGAAAATACAGACCTGCTACTTTCAAGTCAGTAGTAGGTCAGGCCAATATTACCACCACGTTAAAGAATGCTATTAAAAGCAATCATTTAGCACACGCATATCTTTTTTGCGGACCGCGTGGTGTTGGTAAAACAACATGTGCCCGAATTTTCGCGAAAACCATCAACTGTTCAAATATTTCAGAAGATTTTGAAGCATGTAATGCTTGTGAGTCGTGCCAATCATTCAATGATAGCCGATCGTATAATATTCATGAGTTGGATGCTGCCAGTAACAATTCAGTAGAGGATATTCGTAGTTTGATTGATAAGGTGCGTGTTCCGCCTCAATTGGGCAATTATTCGGTGTATATTATTGACGAGGTTCACATGTTGTCACAGGCTGCATTTAATGCGTTTCTGAAAACATTAGAAGAACCACCACGTCATGCCATATTTATTTTGGCAACCACCGAAAAGCATAAGATCTTACCAACGATTCTTTCGCGCTGTCAGATTTTTGATTTTAACCGCATCACCATTCCTGGAGCTGTGGAACATCTGAAATATGTAGCGCAGAGTGAGGGTGTGAATTTTGAAGAGGAGGGATTAACAGTGGTAGCGCAAAAAGCTGATGGTGCCATGCGTGATGCCCTTTCAATCTTTGACCAGATCGTCGCGTTTTCGGGGAAAGAAATCTCCTATCAGCAAGTAATAGATAATCTTAATGTATTGGATTACGACTATTACTTTAAGTTGACGGATGCTTTTTTAATAGAAGATTACAAGCAGGGATTACTTCTGTTTGATGAAATATTGAAAAAAGGTTTCGACGCTCAGCATTTTGTGGCTGGATTGAATAGTCATTTCCGTGATTTGTTAATGTGTCGCGATCAGGCTACAGTTGGTTTACTGGAAGTTGGTAAAAATGTAAAAGAACGCTATGCTGAGCAAGCCACTAAGTGTTCGGTGGAATTTCTATACGAAGCCATGAAAATTGCTTCTGAGTGTGAATTGCAATATCGGGCAGCAAAAAACAAGCGTCTACATGTTGAGTTTTCGCTTATGCGTTTGGCTTGTATCTTTACTGAAAAAAAAAAGTAGCGAAAAAAGGTAAAGGTGGAATAAAACTACCTAAAATACCTTCTCAAGGTGCTCCACAGGTTGCGTCTCCAAATAAAGTAACTCTAGTATCAACTAATAGCACACCGGCTTCTCCTGCACATAAATCGGTGACGGCTAGCCAACCCACAGGAACAGGATTAAAATCCATCTCCCTTAAAAACCTGGCTAAGCGTGTTCAATCCATTCCTGATTCAAGAACAACTACTGCTGCTAAAAAAGTTGAAGAAGTACTGGATGTAATTGATCCTTCATGGAATGAATCATTTACGCAGGAGAAAGTAGATGAGTTGTGGCGCAAATATGCAGCGTCTATACAACGTGGCAATCCACGATTACACAGTATTTTTATGAATCATCAACCCAAATTAAAGGGGAAACATGATTTGGTATTATATGTCAAGAATCAGACTCAAGTCGCGGAGATTCAGAAGGTACGGGTGACCTTTTTAAGCGCCATGAAACGAAAACTTCGCAATGCACAATTGCAATTAATGGTTGAAGTATCAACCGAAGCATCTGAAGGAAAACAAAAAGCATATACCGCTGTTGATAAGTTCAAATTGATGGTAGAAAAAAATCCAGTTTTGGGTGAGTTGAAAAAACAATTTGGACTAGATTTTGAATAATTGATTCCGGTGACCCTTAAAAACCAGAAAATTGATTACTGATTTTTATCAGCATTTAAATAAGGCGTTGAAATACAGTAATTAATAGCGATGTAAAATATGAAGAAAAATTTCTTTTATTACTGTTTTTTAAACTAGTTTTACTGCCATAATCGAAATATTAAATAGTACACCCTTTTAAATCCAGACATTCAATTAAGAAAATTTTGAAAAACATGGAAACACAGACATCTAAAATTATTTACACCAAGACTGATGAGGCCCCTGCGTTGGCAACCTACTCATTGTTGCCCATTGTAAAGGCCTTCACAAAATCAGCTGGTGTTGAAATTGAGACAAGGGACATTTCTTTGGCCGGACGGATCATCGCTAACTTTCCGGAATATTTATCAGAAGATCAGCGTATTTCGGATGCTTTATCTGAACTTGGTGATTTGGCCAGGAAACCGGAAGCAAACATTATAAAATTGCCGAATATCAGTGCCTCCCTACCACAGCTAAAAGCTGCCGTAAAGGAGTTACAAGCGCAAGGCTACAAGTTGCCAGATTATACGGAGGAGCCGCAGAATGATGAAGAGAAGAAAGTAAAAGCCCGTTATGATAAGATAAAGGGAAGTGCTGTAAATCCTGTTTTACGTGAGGGTAATTCCGATCGTCGGGCGCCTAAGGCTGTTAAGAATTACGCCAAAAAGAACCCGCACTCTATGGGAGAATGGCAATCCGATTCAAAATCACATGTGTCGAGCATGGCTGAAGGAGACTTCTTTGGTAGTGAAAAATCGGTAACCGTTGATCAGGCTTGTGATGTACGTATTGAATTGCAAGATAAGGCAGGAAATTCAACTGTATTAAAAGAAAAATTAGCACTGAAGCAAGGTGAGGTGATTGATGCTACATTTTTGAGCGTTAAAACTTTAAGGAGTTTCATTGAAGCTGAAATTGAAGATGCCAAACAGAAGAATGTCTTATTTTCAGTTCACCTGAAAGCCACCATGATGAAGGTGTCTGATCCAATAATTTTCGGACATGTGGTGAAAGTATTTTACAAAGAAGTTTTTGAAAAATATGGATCATTGTTCCAGGAATTGGGAGTGGATGTAAACAATGGATTGGGTGATGTGTATGCTAAAATGGCAAAATTGCCGGAAGCTCAGCGTCAGGAAATTGAAGCGGCAATCAATGCATGTTATAAAAATCGCCCTGAACTGGCCATGGTGAATTCGGATAAGGGAATTACCAATTTACATGTGCCAAGTGATGTGATCATTGATGCGTCTATGCCAGCTGCCATTCGTACATCAGGACAGATGTGGGGACCAGATGGCAATTCGAAAGATACCAAAATGGTTATCCCGGATCGTTCTTATTCAGGTGTCTATCAGGCAACCATCGATGATTGTAAAAAGTATGGTGCGTTTAATCCATCAACCATGGGTAGTGTTTCCAATGTGGGATTGATGGCTCAAAAAGCTGAAGAATATGGGTCGCATGATAAGACTTTTCAGATCCCTGCGGACGGAACCGTTAAAATTATCGACAACAATGGTAAGTTACTTATTGAGCACCAGGTTGAAGAAGGTGATATCTGGCGCATGTGTCAGGTGAAAGATGCACCTATTCAGGATTGGGTGAAATTAGCTGTGAATCGGGCCAAAGCAACTGGTGTACCGGCTATATTCTGGTTGGATAAGTCACGCGCACATGATGCTCAGTTAATTGAAAAAGTAAATCAATACTTACCAAATCATGATACAACTGGTTTGGAAATTCACATTATGGCGCCGGTGGAAGCTACTCAGTTTTCACTTAAACGTATTCGTGAAGGTAAAGATACTATTTCAGTAACAGGTAATGTATTAAGAGATTATCTAACTGACTTGTTTCCAATCTTGGAGGTAGGTACCAGTGCCAAAATGTTGTCCATTGTCCCATTGATGAATGGTGGTGGTTTATTTGAAACAGGAGCCGGTGGTTCCGCCCCAAAGCATGTTCAGCAATTTGAGCACGAGGGGCACTTGCGTTGGGATTCATTGGGTGAATTCCTGGCCTTGGCTGTTTCGTTGGAGCACTTGAGCAATGTAAATAATAATCCGAAAGCTAAAATTCTGGCAGAGACCTTGGATGTGGCAACAGAGAAACTATTGGAAAACCGCAAATCCCCATCTCGTACAGTAAACGAGTTGGATAACCGGGGTAGTCATTATTATTTAGCTACTTATTGGGCCGAAGCATTGGCGAATCAAACAAAGGATGCAGCTATGAAAGCTGAATTTGAAAATGTAGCAAAAGAGTTAGCCGACAACGAAGCAAAAATCCTAACTGAGTTAAACAACGCTCAAGGCAGTGCGATGGATATTGGTGGTTATTTCCAACCTAAATTTGAATTGGTTAGTAAAGCGATGCGTCCAAGTGAAACATTGAATAAAATCATTGATGCAATAGTTTAGTTTATAGTTATTGTATAATAATTATTTATAAAAGCGGGATGAACCACTGGTTCATCCCGCTTTTTTTGTTGTCCCGCTTGTATCAAATGATGGTTAATACCAGAAGTATTGATCACTGGTCAGGTCAGGTCAGGAAATTTATCAAAAGTTTGTCAGGGCTTTAATGAACCTATGTATTGGGGTGGAAAAGTATTGAAAACTTTCAATAAAAATTTAAAACATTACTTAGTTGAAACATGTTTTAAAAGCGCAATCAGATAGACATCTACATGAAAAATCGTTCACAAAAGATACGATTGGGTATTTTTCTGACCTTAACGATATTACTATTTGAAAATGTCGCGACCCTTTGAAAAAAGCACAATCATTCGAAAGTAGAAAGCGATATGCTGTTAAATATGGATTTTTGAATTTAAAAAAAACGAAATGGATAGAGACACTTTTAAAGAAAATGCGAAAAAGAGTATCGATGAAATTTTTGCTAAAATTGATGAACTCGAAGCTAAAAAAAATCAAGCTAAAGCGGAGGTGAAAGAAAAGTATGAAAAGAAAATAGCTGAGTTAAAATTAATAAAGAACGATTTACATGCAAAATATGATGATTTGCTGAATACGTCTGAAGATGAATGGGAGGAGGTAAAGCATTTCTTTTCAACGAGCTTTGATTATTTAAAAAAGGGGATCAGAGAATTGGTTTCATTATTTACATAGGTATGGCAACTCATCTTAAATGATCCTTAATTGAACACTTCAACACCAAAGGAAGTCTAATATTTATGCAGTATTAATGTAAAGTGAATACTTTTGAATCAGTATTTCACTAAACTCATTAAGTAATGGCGCAAAGAAAAATTCCCCTGCTGATTTTAATTCTGATAGTAGTATCAACAGGGATTTTCGCAAAAAAGAAAACATTGAGATTTAACAAGAATGGTGTCTTTAA
>JAEINY010000292.1 GCA_016342595.1 Marinilabiliaceae bacterium | reverse complement strand
TTTTATACAGATGTATTTGGCATTGCACCTGCCGCTGCCGGTCTCTTATTATTAGTCGCCCGATCTTCAGACGGCATCAGTGATGTGCTAATGGGAATTGTGGGTGACCGCACCAAGTCAAAGTATGGTAACTTCCGTCCCTGGATTTTATGGACGGCAATTCCATTGGCCGTGATTCTTTCCATGTTATTTACCACACCGGATTTAGGGCCCACCGGAAAAATTATTTACGCCTATATCACCTATATTTTATTTACCCTCATCTATACGGCTAACAACATCCCCTATGGTGCATTAATGGCAGTCATGACGGGTGATAATAAAGAACGCACCAGCATTGGGTCTTACCGTATGGTAGGTGCTTTTGCCGGTGGAATGATTGTTCAGGGAGCCTTATTATACCTGGTTGCGGCTTTTGGGAATGTTGACACGAATATTCAGCTTCAACAGCTTAATAGTGACAAATACCAGGTCACCGTTTCTTCACCCACAGATGTACCCAATGCCAATATTAAAACCGAAGATGGGATAGCCACATTTATTTGGGAGGATGCCACCATAACAGATGATGAACCCACCAAAGGAAAAAGTTTCTCCTTGAGGAAAAATCAGGAATATCGCTTCCTCGTAGAAGGAGAATCTGACCTAACGCAGGAAAGTTTTAGCATTATCAATCAAAAACAAGGCTATAGCTACTCCATCTATTTATTATCTGTGTTTCTGGCTGTTTTTATGCTCATCACCTTCCTAAGTACCAAAGAGCGCATTAAACCCTCTGCTAAACAAAAGAGTAACCTATGGAAAGATCTTAAGGATTTAAGTAAAAATAAGCCCTGGTTAGTTCTTTTAATCGTCGGATTGCTTTTTAATATTTACAATGGCACCAAACAGGGAATAACCGTCATCTATTTTAAACATTACTTACATGACGAGCTTCTGGCTGCTTCCTATCTGGTAGGTTTAATGTTAATTTCCATTGCCGGGGCATTAGCCACAACACCATTAGCCAGGTTTCTGGGAAAACGCAACCTCTTTATCTATGCCTTACTGTTTTCAGGAGCCACCAATGCCCTTTTGGTTTTCTGTGGCCCCCAAAATACGGTAGCCATATTTAGCCTCGGTATCATTTCTGAATTTGCTGCCGCCATATTCCCCACTCTATTCTTTGCGATGCTAGGTGATGCCGCAGACTATTCAGAATGGAAAAATGGTCGTCGCGCCACGGGATTGGTTTATTCAGCAGGTTCATTTGCTACCAAGTTTGGAGGTGGTATTGCGGGAGCCATCATTGGCTTTATTCTCGCTATCTTTCATTATGATGGACAAGATGCCGTGGCCATACAAGGCTCTGTTCCTGGTATTATCATGTTAATGAGTTGGGTGCCGGCCATCGTTGCTGTTTTAGCAGCTGGTGTCATGGTCTTGTACCCCCTCAAACAAGAAAAGATGAATAAGATCACAATTGAATTGAATAACAGAAGAGAAGAAGAATTGATTTAAGTAAGATATTTAAGAAAGAAATTATGAAGTACGGATTTTTTGATGATGCAAACAGGGAGTATGTTGTGACGAATCCTCAAACACCCTGGCCCTGGATTAATTATTTGGGAAATGAAGATTTCTTTTCACTGATATCCAATACAGCCGGTGGATACAGCTTTTACAAAGATGCTAAATTCAGACGCCTGAACCGCTACCGCTATAACAATGTCCCAATGGATAACGGAGGACGATACTTCTACATCAACGATGGTAAAGATGTATGGTCACCCGGATGGAAACCAGTGAAAACACCGCTGGACAGTTATGAGTGTCGCCATGGCATGAGCTATACCAAAATCACAGGCTCTAAAAATGGTGTGACAGCAGAAGCCTTATTCTTCGTCCCTCTTAAAACATGGGCTGAGATTCAGAAGATAACACTGACCAATGATTCAGAGGAAACAAAGAAGCTAAAATTTTTCTCATTCAATGAGTGGTGCTTATGGAATGCTGAAGATGATCAAAATAATCTGCAGCGTAATTTATCAACCGGAGAAGTAGAAATAGATGGTTCTACTTTGTATCATAAAACGGAATATAAAGAACGCCGCAATCATTATGCCTTCTACCATGTGAACACGCCTATCAATGGATTTGATACGGATCGTGAAAGCTTCATGGGATTGTACAATGAATATTCTGGCCCGCAAGCTGTGCTGAATGGCCAGCCGACCAATTCTGAAGCACATGGCTGGTCCCCCATCGCCTCGCATTACATTGAAGTAGAATTGAAACCAGGCGAGTCCAAGGAGCTGGTATTTGTATTGGGTTACATTGAAAATCCCGAGGACCAAAAGTGGGAAAGCAAAGGCGTCATTAATAAAATACCTGCCAAAGCACTCATTGAAAAATTCAATACCTCAGAAAAAGTAGATCAGGCATTGGCTGAGTTACGCTCTTACTGGGATAAACTACTCAATGTGTATGTCTTGAACAGTGATGATGACAAATTGAACCGCATGGTTAACATTTGGAATCAATACCAGTGCATGGTCACCTTTAACATGTCACGTTCGGCTTCTTTCTTTGAAGTGGGCATTGGCCGTGGGATGGGCTTCCGTGACTCCAACCAGGATCTGATCGGATTTGTGCACCAGATACCGGACCGCGCCAAAGAACGCATCATCGACATAGCATCCACTCAATTTGAAGATGGAGGTGCGTATCATCAATATCAGCCATTGACCAAGCGGGGTAACAATGCCATTGGTGGCGATTTCAATGACGATCCTTTATGGCTCATTTTATCGACCACCACTTACATCAAAGAGACTGGTGATTTCTCCATATTGGATGAAATGGTGCCTTTTGACAATGATGAATCCAAAGCACAGCCTCTGTTTGAGCACTTGAAACGCTCTTTCTATTTCACTGTTAACAACCTGGGTCCTCATGGATTGCCACTCATCGGTCGTGCTGATTGGAATGACTGCCTGAACCTGAATTGCTTTTCCACCAATCCCAATGAATCGTTCCAAACCACCGGTAACAAAGCCGGCGGAAAGGCTGAATCGTTAATGATTGCCGGACTGTTTGTGGTGTATGGTCGTGATTTCATCAAACTATGTCGTCGCATCAATAAAAACGATGAGGCCGATGCTGCACAACAACAGGTAACTGCCATGGAAGAAGCCATCAAGACGCATGGCTGGGACGGTGAATGGTTCCTGCGTGCCTACGATTATTATGGCAATAAAGTGGGTAGTGATGAAAATGAAGAAGGAAAAATCTTTATTGAATCACAAGGCTGGTGTACCATGGCCGGCATCGGTAAAGAAGAGGGCATGGTGGAAAAAGCATTGGACTCGGTGAAAGAACGACTGGATAGTGACTATGGTATCGTCTTAAACAACCCAGCCTTCACAAAATATGTGATCGAATACGGCGAAATATCCACTTATCCCAAAGGATACAAAGAAAACGCCGGTATCTTCTGTCACAATAACCCCTGGATCATGATTGGGGAGACTGTACTGGGCAGAGGTAATCAAGCCTGGGACTATTTCAAAAAGATTTGCCCCGCTTACTTGGAAGAGATCAGTGACCTGCACAAAACAGAACCGTATGTGTATGCACAAATGGTTGCCGGCAAAGATGCCTTTAAACCGGGTGAGGCTAAGAACTCTTGGTTAACCGGTACGGCCTCCTGGAATTTCTATGCCATATCACAATATATTCTGGGTATCCAACCCGATTATGATGGATTGAGAATTGATCCATGTGTACCGGTTGAATGGAAAAAATACAGCATCACCCGGCAGTTCAGAGGAGCAACCTACCACATTAAAGTGATGAATCCAACAGGAGCGTGTAAAGGCGTTCAATCAATCACTATTAATGGGGAGATCCAAAACAACAATATCATTCCATTAAAAGAAAGTGGCAGTTATGATGTAACCGTTGTTATGGGATAAAAAACACTTTATTTCAATAGAATCAAATGGCTAGCGGGTGCATGGTATGGTTTCAAAAAAACGATGCAGTGCACCCGTTTTTAGTCATTATGCATAACCATGCAAAGAGAAAATATAGATATTGCTTTTTTATAAATACCACACCCAACACCATCTATGCATCCCTGGTTTAGATTGACGATGATTGAGCATAATAAGGCCTGATAGAAATAACTGAGGTTGCCGGAAAAAAGAACTATCCTTCATAATTAATTACGCCTTAATACGTATCCTGTTGCTACTATTTTTGCGTAATATTGCAATATGTCTATTCAAATAGCACTAGTGGCAGCAGTGATCTTTCAATTCGGGGCCTTTCTTTTCACCATCAGTTTAATCCCCAAAACAAAATTCAACATTGCCTGGATTAGTATTTCTGCAGGTTTCCTATTAATGGCCTTTCGCCGGCTTAGCGACCTGTTTACAATCCTGAATACAGATGCTTCGACTAATCCCTCGATACTCAGTAGCTGGATTTCCGTGATGATTTCAATCACGATGCTGATCGCATCGATCTATATACGAAAGATTTTTGACCTGTTAAACCAACTGATTAAACTACATAAAGAAAATGAACGACGCGTATTATCAGCTATTATCACCACCGAAGAAAGAGAGCGAAAGTTCTTTGCCAAGGAGTTACACGATGGGGTAGGCCCTGTTTTGTCGGCTATGAAAATGACCCTCTCGGCAATGGATAAATCAAAACTGGAAACCACTAACAAGCAACTATTAGGCAAAGTGGAACAGGCTGCCGATATAGCTATCAGAACCACCAAAGAAATATCGAATCATCTGAATCCACAGGTACTGGAACGGTTTGGATTGGAAAAAGCCATTCAAACTTTTTCCAGTCAGATCATCGTCAATAACAATTTTAAACTTCATATTACTTCTCAATTGCAAAACCAGCGGTTTAATTCTGAAACAGAAGTGATTCTATACCGCATTAGCTGTGAATTGATCAATAACACACTCAAACATGCCGCAGCTACACAAGGTCGAATTTCACTCTATTCCTTCATGAATCACATTGAGTTTATGTATGAAGATAATGGCATCGGATTTAATACAACAGATGAACATCTCACGGGAATGGGATTAACCAATATTAAGTCGAGAGTAAAATCACTGAACGGCGAATTTATCCTATCCAGCAAGCCCGGCAATGGTCTATTCCTAAAAATAATGCTCCCACTATGACGAATAAATTAACAATTTTTCTGGTTGATGATCACACCTTGTTCCGCGAGGGGATTGAATTCTTACTTTCTAACTGGCCAGAAGTATCCAACACTTATACGGCGACTAATGGGATGGAATTGTTGGCCCAACTCACTACCGTCAAACCGGACATCATTTTGATGGATATCAACATGCCCGTCATGGATGGCATAAAGGCCACCGAAGAAGTTTTAAAATTACAGTCCGACGCCAAAGTCATTGCCCTTTCCATGCATGCCGAGGAGCATTTTTATACCGAAATGATGGAGGCCGGTGCCAAGGGATTTTTACTTAAGAACTCAGAATTTGAAGATGTCAAAAGAGCCATTAAAGAAGTACATGAAGGCAGAAGCTACTTCTCGCCCGAAATCATGAAGGCCATCATCAGGAACTTAAACAAGAAACCTCAGGTCCCTAAACCTTCCGCATTATCAAGCAGGGAAACAGAAGTCCTGTTTCACATCTGCAAAGGCTATTCCAACGTGGAAATTGCAGAGCTTCTTTGTATCAGCAAACGAACAGTCGATAAACACCGGGAAAATATTCTGCTTAAATCGTCCTCTAAAAACACCGCTGAATTGGTGATATACGCCATCCAAAACAAGTACTTTCACCTCTGATCCATTCTGATCTACGTTCAAACACCTAGTTTGACAATACGTTTTTAACGGCTAATAAGTAGTTACCTAATAAAATAGTTTTGCACATGTAACAATTACATACTATTTCATTATGCTTATTCCATTCTTAATTCCTTTTGTCATTGCTATGTTTCTGGCTATTAACATGGGGGGCAGTGGCACTGCACCGGCATTTTCAGCAGCATATGGTGCGAACATTATCAAACGAAGCCTCATACCTGGTTTATTCGGTATCGCCGTATTTATCGGCGCAATTGTGGGAGGTAAAGAAACCGCCAAAACCATTGGCAAAGGATTACTGGCTCCCGAATTAATGTCCTATACCATTGTATCCGTCATCCTCTTTTCCGTAGCCATATCATTATTAATTGCCAACCTGCTGGGCATCCCCCAATCCACCAGCCAGTCCACTGTATTAGCAGTAATAGCACCGGCCATATACCATCATTCATTGGACACTAACCTGCTTCTTTATGAAATATTACCCACCTGGTTTATTATGCCCATTGCCTCTTTCATCATCGCCTATTGTATTGGGAAATATATCTATAAGCCCATCCGAAAACGAGGCTATACCATATCCCGAAAAATAAATGATAGTTACCTGCTAAAAGGACTTCTTTTTTTGATGTCGTTTTATGTGGCCTTTTCAATCGGAACCAATAATGTGGCCAATGCCGCAGGCCCCATTGCCAGCATGGCTTTTAATGAGCTCCACTTGAACACTGAAAACTATCCTCACATACTAATATTAGCCACCCT
>JAEINY010000291.1 GCA_016342595.1 Marinilabiliaceae bacterium | reverse complement strand
CTAGTATCTTTTTTGCTTTTATCTGTCGTGTCAAGGTGATTTGGTGTGAATGGGGTAAGCTATGGCACGAAGCTATTCTTCTGCACTGCTTTTTTTGTCTTTAAACATTTTTGGATAGATGAACCACTCGGTTTTGCCTTCGCGGACCATCATTTCTTCCCAGTTTTCAATGTCATATGAAATGCCGGTAGCCGCCGTAGTAGGGAAGTGGAAGTAATTCCCATCGGTAAGGTTGATGGCCATCATCGCAATTTCAGGATTGTGCCCTATTACCACAATGGTATCATTTGATTTTCCGTATTGCCCCACGTAGTCTATAAACTCAGCACTGGTATAACCATCATAAATGAATTTCTGATATTCAATTTTTGCTTCATCATAGTGTAATGCTTTGGCAAAAAACTGAGCTGTTTGTTTGGCGCGTGATGCCGGACTGGAGATGATCAGATCGGGTTGAATGCCCATTTTTTTTATTTCATTTGCCACTAATTCTGAGTCTCTGTATCCTCTTGGTTTTAATTGGCGCTCATAATCGGTGATTCCCATATTCAGGGCTTCTGTTTTTGCGTGGCGTATAAGAATGAGTGTTTTCATAAGTTAATGCGTATAGCGGCTATGGGCCTATTGTTAATGTATGGTTGTTTTTGTGTTTGTTTGGGACATCTTTTCTTGTTCCAACAGGAAATTATAGGTATCCTGCTGGGCGCGCATTTGTGGAAGTTCATTCTTTACTGGAATATTCTTCAGGTTTTTATCAATGTATCGCGCTTTCACATTGTCTTTTAATTGTAAATTCAGTATGGTGAGAATTTCATTTCTTAAAGCTGGTTGTTCAACCGGAAAAGCTGTTTCAATGCGGCGATTGATATTGCGATTGAGCCAATCGGCTGAGGATAGAAACATCTCTTTGTCACCATCATTGCCAAATACCCAGATGCGGGCGTGTTCCAGAAAGCTATCGACAAGGCGAATGACACGGATATTCTGACTGAAGGATCTGCCTGGCACCAGGCAACAGATACCACGTACAATCAGGTCTATTTGCACACCAGCTTGTCCGGCTTCATATAGTTTGTCGATCAACTCCCTGTTTTGAATGCCGTTCATCTTAAGAAGTATGTATCCCTCTTTGCCTGATAGCGCCAGATTAATCTCACGATCAATTTTCTCCATGAGTGATTTTCGCAGGTTAACCTGTGTCACCAATAGCTTATTGAAGTGCGGTTTTTGTGTCTGGTCTTTCAGGAACTTGAACAGATGCTCCATGTCGTCGATGTATTCGTCGTTGCACGTGAAGAAGCCATGATCGGCATAGAGTTTGGCTGTTTTTTCATTAAAATTACCCGTGCTCAGGTAGGCAAATGAGCGTTTGCGGATACCATCGGCTCGCCGAATGACTAACGCCATTTTTGCATGCACCTTCAATCCGGGAATGCTGTAGATGATTTTGACTCCGGCCTTATTCATCTGGTCGGCAAAATAGAGGTTGTTCTCCTCGTCAAAACGCGCTTTTACTTCTACAAAAACAGTGACTTTCTTGTTGTTATGAGCTGCTGTAATCAGCGAATTGACAACGGCAGAGTTACTGGCCACCCGATATTGCGTCACCTTTATTTCTTCTACTTTTGGATCAGTGGCAGCTTCATTTAAAAACTTAATCACATAATCGAACGACTGATAGGGGTAATGTAAAATGCGTTCTTTCTGTTTGATGGCCTCAAACATAGAACCGGCTTCCTCAAGCTCACAGGGGTGAATCGGCTTGGGGGCGTGCCATTCCAGGGCAGGCGAATAGGGATTGGGGAAACTGAAAAAGTCGTGCAGATTTTGATACATATCTGCTTCCACCAATTCCTGTTTACGAAAATGAAAGGTTTCTTTTAAAAAATTGAGCAGGTCCGTAGGCATATTCCGGTCGTGTTGGAAAACAGAAGGATTACCTGTTTTTCGTTTCACCAGGTTACGCCGTATTTTCTCTACCAGATCGCCCCAAAACTCATCTTCAATACCCAAATCTGCATCCCGCGCTACGGTGATACACCAGCTGCCATCAATATCATAGCCCGGAAATAACTCCTGCAGGTTATAGCGAATTACGTCATCTACAAACATGTAATGATGGCCTTCATCAATGCGGGGAAGCTTAATAAAGCGGGGTAAATCGTTGGTGGGTAACTTTAGTAATGCAAAACGTGCCCGCCGGCCTTTTGATTGATCACTTTTTTTCTTCTTACGGTAGAGTTTAATAGCCAGGTAAAGGCGATTGTCGCGTAAAAAACTACGGGTCCCCCGGTTCAGCAGTACGGGTTGCAGGTAAGGAATCATTTCGGTATAAAAATATTCCCTCAGAAAGTTGAGCTGCTGCTTATTTTCAGGTAGTTCATTTTGATAGAGCCGGATCTGGTTTTTTTCCAGCTCCGGTAGTAGCTCTTTTTTAAGGATATGGCTAAACTCAAGCCAATGCTCACTAACAATGTTATTGATCTTTTTAAGAATCTTGGCCGGATTAGGTACATTGGTAAAAGTGATGCCCTGTTCCGCAGCATTTCGATACTCAGCAACCCTGACTTTATAGAACTCGTCCAGGTTCGAGGAGTAGATGGCCATGAACTTCAGGCGCTCAAACAGGGGCAGAGATTGATCTCTGGCCTCTTCAAGTACCCGGTGGTTAAAGGATAACCAACTGATATCGCGATTGAAATACTTTGACGCTTCCGACATATAACGGTGTATTGCTTGTGCTTTAAAAATATTAAAAAATAAGATACTTTTGGCAATGTTTTAAAGCATATAAATACAAATGACAAATATCGGGTTAATTTCAGATACACATTCTTTTTTGGACGACCGTTTTTACGAACTCTTTCAGGGGGTTGATGAGATATGGCATGCGGGTGATTTGGGCGATCTTAAAGTATTGGAAAAGATGGAGGCGTTTAAGCCTTGTAAGGCCGTTTATGGAAATATTGACAATACTGTTTTGAGGCATGAGCTCCGGGAAGATGAGCGCTTCATGTGTGAAGGGGTGGATGTGTGGATGACGCATATTGGCGGCTATCCCGGTAAATATGATAAGCGGGTAAAAGGGGAGTTGTACCGTAACCCACCCAAGTTATTTATCACCGGGCACTCACATATTTTAAAAGTGATGTATGATGACAAGCTGGAATTGTTGCATATGAATCCCGGTGCTGCAGGAATATCAGGGTTTCATGCTGTTCGTACAGCGCTGCGATTTTCCATCGATGGGCCGGATATCAAGAATCTGGAATTGATTGAACTGGGGCCTAAGCGGGTCTGAGATAGAGTTAGGTGGTAAATAAAGAGTAGTGTGAGTATGGTGTTGGATTGTTTTATTCGTGGAACAATCTAATTCTAATTGCTATTATGAATCCTCTTGCTTATATATGCACAATGTGATTCACAGACGAATCACACGTGCTTCCGATATGAATAATGCGTGACGTTGAAGCGAATCACACATGGTATGAAACCAAGTGAAGTGTGGTTTGGATGAAAATGACACGTGATTTCATTAAAAGTCACACGTGACATTGGAGCATATCACACGTGGTTTTAAGCAAAACGACGTGTGATCTTAGGGAAAGGGAAGCGTGGTTTTTCATTTCAGGGAGCTGAAAGATGGCTGGATTCCCAAATTCTACAGGATTCCCACTTGATTTCCTTGTAAGAAGCCGTTGTTCAGGAAGTATAAATCTTAAATGGATGCACTTTAGTTGATCTCCTGTAAGTGTTTTTTTAGTGCTTAGACCAACTCTACTGCCTCAATAACTTACCTGATAATACCTCTGCATTCAAAAGATGCTTTGGTAACAGGTTGAGATGACTGGCCCGGGCCGGACAAATATCAATACCCCCACGTCGTGTATAGATACACGTAACAGCTAATTCTGTTGGTATGAATATATCCCACAGGCGCTTGTAAATCATCTCACAGATTTCTTCATGAAAATGATTTTCATTGCGGATGGAAACCAGGTATTGCAATAGTGTGGTCTTGGCTGGAAGCACACTTCCTTTCATGTAAATGTAGGCACTTCCCCAATCGGGCTGATGGGTGATTTTGCAATTGCTCCGTAGCAGATGGGTAGCTAATCGTAGCTCCCCTGCATCTTCAAATTCTGATTTTAGTAAATCAGGTGCTTCGGTAAATTGATTAAAAGTGAGGTCTGCAGCCTCCGCTTCTTTTTCTAATAATGCATAGCCGTCAAAATCAAAAGTGGCAGTCTGAGGTAAGGCATCAAAGAATTGTAGGGTGACCTCTGTTTCTAGTAAATTGGAAAGATCTTTTTTTATGGTTGCTAAAACGGTATTCAGACCTTCGTCTGGTGTTTGCCCAAAGCGATCCATGTTGAAGGAATTGAGATACAACTTCAGCGATTTACTCTCCACTAAGGACGGATTGGTGGCCGGATAAACAAACTTCAACAGACCGGTCACCGGCAAGCCTCGTTCCGTCAGAAAGCTTAATTCATAAGCATGCCAGGCATCAAAACCCACAAAGGGCAAGTTATCATCCGTTAACTGATAGATTTCACGATTCAGGTGACGGGGCACAGCCACCAACATCTCCGGTGCGTAATGTTGTGGATAGTCGACTAGTTTACCCAGGTATTTTCCTTCGCTCATAAATAATTATTAATTTTTAATGCTTAATTATTAATGTGGGCCTTTGTGGTTTTTATTATGGAAGTGATCAACTTTAATAATTCAGTGGCTGCGTGGTGAAGTGTATCGAACGTAGTGATTGAAATATAATCGGTTGCTTGTAATAACTCCAGCCAATAAAGTGTTTCATTGGCTTCTTTTTGAGCAATCCCAAATTTATGCACAAAATCCTTTTTGCTTTCGGCATACTCTGCTTCCCGAATTAAAGCACCAATGGCAGTACCAGATCGCAATAATTGCTTCGATAAAACATATTCCTTTTGTTCAGATTGAAGTTTCTGACAAGTTTTCACAATAATTACAGAAAAAGCAAAGCTTTTTTCTTTTACAATATTTCCCATGGTTCTAAAGTTTGATAATAATTAAAATACAAACTTTTCAGTTTTAAAACCATTAATCATTGAACATTAATAATTAATCATTATCCATTAAACCCCACTCTTCGATCCAAATAACTCAATGTGCACCCGTGGGCTGAAGCGCCAGCCATGACGAATGGCCATCTCCAAAACCAGCGGTGACGATTTGGCAATTTCTTCACGAGTAGCACCCAATGGCATGAGCAGGATATCTTCCGATTTCCAATTATGCAGTTGATTTAGAAAATCTTTTTGGATCTCATGGTAATCATCCGTTTTACCCGCCACAAATTTGAATTGAAGCTGTTTCTTACCATTCTGCGTTAAATCAATGTAAGCTTGTAAGGCCTCCAGATTCAGGCGTTTTTGTTCGTGAAATTTGTAAGGACCTGCTTCCTTTAATCTGTAATGTGCTAACTTTTCTGCATTAGGAGTGGAGTTGCTCAATTTTGGTGAAATGCTGAACAGGTCAATCCATTTTGCCACTTCTGCATCAAACAAAGACCCGTTGGATTCAAGTGTTAAATGGACGCCCAGTTCTTCTTTCAGCCGTTGACATAATTTGGCCAGCGGTTTCTTCTGTAACAAAGGTTCACCACCGGTTAACACCACATGACGAATGGCCCCCAGGTTGTATGATACCCAATCGAACACTTCATCTGCCGAAAATTCCAGGATGTGATCGGGATGAAAGGAGGCATAAGTCGTGTCGCAGCGACAAAAACTGCCGTCTTCCATTTGCCAGATGCAACGCAGGTTACAGCTCGACAGACGAATGAATAGAGAGGGTACACCGGCCAGTTTACCTTCACCTTGTATGGTACCCGGTAATTCGATACCTGTTTTGGGCTGATCGGTTAATCGATTACCCTTGTGGTCTTTGACTACCGGAAATACGCCTTCTTTTGCTAATACTAATTTATCCATGCTCCTCACTTCCGATTATACTTGTAATGCAGGGTCTTCAATTCCGGCCTTGGCAAACGCTTTGGCGCGTAATAAACAACTGTCGCAGGTACCACAAGGTTTTTCATCACCCCGGTAGCAACTCCAGGTCAAACCAAAATCAACGCCCAGCTCCATACCTAAAGCGATTTCTTGTGCCTTGGTTTTATCTACAAAAGGAGCGTGTATCTTGATGGGTTGATTTTTCTCGGCACCCATCACAGTGCCTTTATTAATGGCTGCTTCCATGGCATCAATAAATTCCTGGCGGCAATCCACATAACCTGAATAATCTACTTCGCTCACGCCAATAAAAATATCCTGAGCACCAATGGCCTCGGCATAGGATGCAGCTACTGATAAAAATACCATGTTGCGGGCCGGTACATATGTAACGGGAATGTCTTCACGATTTACATCACCATCTTCTACCTCCAGTGTGGAATCGGTCAGTGAGGAACCGCCCCATTGATCCAGCTTTAAGGTCACCACCTGGTGAGCGGTGACAGCTGTTTTTTCGGCGAGTGCTTTGGCAGCATTCAGTTCCCGGTTGTGGCGTTGTCCGTAATCGAAAGAGATGGCATGTACGTCGTATCCCTTACTCTTAGCCAGGTAAAGGGCGACAGCAGAATCCAATCCTCCCGATAATAATACAATGGCTTTGGCCATAGCAAAACTAATTAGTGTTAAACGTTCTTTTTCAAGACAGTTTTGGAAACCAGCGAAAACAAAAGGAGGGCATCAAAAATTAACGTACCAGCTACCTAA
>JAEINY010000290.1 GCA_016342595.1 Marinilabiliaceae bacterium | reverse complement strand
GCAATGGTGATACATTCACCCCAATCACCGTAACCATATTCTTTAATCAGTTTCCCAATCAATTGAACGGCATCACGCGCTGTAGAGCAACGTTGCAAAGCAATACGCTCCAGCTCTTCAATCTGGAACATCCCCTCTTCATTCACTAACTCTTTGGGACCCACAATGGTGGTTTCACCCATGGCCAGTTGTTTTTCATTCAGACAAGGGTAGGCGGTATTTAGAAAAGAATACGTCTCTTTAGCCTGCGGGATTTCACCAACCATCTTCATCTTACGTCGATCCCAACGCGTTTCTGTTTTTAAAGTACCCTTATAAACGGCAGTAGTCGTGTCGTTTTTAAAAGTTTCTCCTTTTTCAATGGATAACCAGGTACGGTAGCGACCGTCGCAGGTATGACTGGTAATTACGGAACCATCAGTGGAGGCGTGTTTGCCCACCATGATGCTGGTGCAACTTTCACCGAAAAAAGGATCATTTACTTGCTCAAATACACTTTGAGCAGAGGTGCTTAACCACGAAATAGCTAAAACGGCTATTCCAATGTAACGTAAATTCTTCATGCTTTATAAAATCTGATTGTAAGCAAATATAATTGAAAAGGCTAAACTACTATTTTATTCAATTCGTGCAGGCAACAATTGTCATGAGCTTACTTATTTGCTCGGGGAAATTATTTTTGGATTTTTATTTAATAACCACCCCGCCTTCGGCACCGCTCCTAAATAAAATCAGGAGAGCCTGTGCCGCTTAGCGGTAGGAAAAGCGTGACCGAGAGAAGTTTCTCCTCCTTTTTTCAAGTAGGAGAACCGCGAAGGATGAGTGGGGAGGTGGTTATTTGTTTAAAAGCAATTATTATACTTTTGGGCAAGTATCATTGTTTATTAGCGAATGTGTTATATTTGAAACTAAAGCAACAGGCTAATATGGTCTTTGCGCAAGAAATAAGGATGATTAAAAATTATGGATGTAAAAAAAACAAGCCTGTTATTATTAATAGTGAGCCTTGTTATGCAATGTGGATGCGTGAATAAGCCTTCAGAGAAGTTGATGATTGCCACTGCTGCCAACATGCGCTTTGCCATGACTTCATTAGTGGAGGCGTTTTCGGCAGAAACAGGGATTTCTTGTGAAACAATAGTGTCTTCATCTGGTAAATTAACCGCACAAATTGCGCAGGGAGCACCTTTTGATTTGTTTGTGTCGGCCGATATGAAATATCCGGAAGAGCTGTACCGTCTGGGATTAACCAGTGCTCCACCCAAAATATATGCCTATGGGAAATTGGTGTTGTGGTGCGCTCACGATGATGTGGAACCTTCGTTAGCCATTTTAAAGGACGAATCCATTCAACGCATTGCCATTGCTAATCCTAAGACGGCTCCGTATGGTAGGGCAGCTATGGAAGTGATTAATCACGATTTCTATTCAGAGCAAATCAAGGATAAACTGGTGTATGGCGAAAGCATTTCACAAACCAGTCAATTCATTATCTCTGGAGCAGCCTCAATTGGTTTTACAGCGAAATCGGTGGTTTTATCTCCCGAAATAATTGGTAAAGGGCAATGGTATGAGATTGACAATTCTCTTTATTCACCCATTGAGCAGGGAGTTGTTGTGTTGAATCAGAATCCTGAAATGATTGATGTTGCACAACAGTTTAAGCGGTTTCTGTTTTCTGCAAAAGGGCAAAAAACATTAATACAATATGGTTACGAAGTAAGTCAATAATGAATGTTTTAACAGGGCAAATAGAGACGATTACCATCCAGGGCAGTTTATCACTGGTTCGCGTCCTTGTTGACCAAATACCCCTCACGGCGATTGTGATTGATACTCCTGAGACGGCTGCTTATCTGGTGCCAGACAATGTGATCAAGGTGATATTTAAAGAGACAGAAGTGATTGTTGGCAAGGGGGGCGATCATCAGATTAGTCTTCAGAATCGTTTGTCAGGTCGTATTCATGCTATTGAAACCGGGCAGTTACTTAGTCGTTTGGTCATTGATACGCACGCGGGTCAGGTTGTTTCCGTCATAACGGCCAATGCTGTTGAACAGCTGGCTTTGAAAGTGGGTTCTGAAGTTACTGCAATGATTAAAACCAATGAAATAATGTTATCCCAATGATTGATTGGCAACCACTTCTGTTAACGCTTAAATTGGCATTGGTTTCTACCACTGTACTTTTCGTTGTGGCCATTCCCTTAGCCTGGTGGCTGGCTTATTCCAGGAAGCGGATTAAGCCGGTGATTGAAGCATTGGTGAGTATGCCTCTTGTATTACCTCCTACCGTATTAGGATTTTACCTGTTAGTGGCTTTTAGTCCCAACAATAGCTTTGGCGCTTGGCTCCAGGACGTATTGGGCTTACAATTACTCTTCTCCTTTGAAGGATTGGTGGTGGCATCAGTGATTTATAGCTTACCTTTTATGGTACACCCCATTCAGTCGGGATTGACGAATTTGCCACCTTCTTTGCGCGAGGCTGCTTATGTGATGGGGAAGTCTCCATTTACGACGCTTTTAAGAGTTTTATTGCCCAATATTAAGCCAGCCTTATTAACGGGTATCGTATTAACCTTTGCGCATACGGTTGGCGAATTTGGGGTGGTACTGATGATAGGCGGTAACATGCCGGGCAAAACGAAAGTGGCTTCCATTGCCATTTATGATGAGGTTGAAGCTTTGAACTATGGTGCAGCCAATGTATATTCTCTTATTCTCTTCGCAGTGACTTTCGCTATATTACTGGCCGTTTATTTGGTGAATGGCGGCTATTTAAAACGTTTTTGGCAATGATTGAACTGGATTTTGAGAAAACTTTAAATGGTGCTTCCGGTGAATTATTGCTGAAAGTGAATCAGCAGATTACCCCAGGTAGGTTTGTGACCTTGTATGGTAAATCTGGAGCAGGTAAAACAAGTTTATTACGTATTCTGGCTGGTTTGATGCAAGCAGATAAGGGGCTGATTAAAGTAAATGGATCCACTTGGCTGGATTCAGCAAATGAGTTTAATCTCAAACCGCAGAAACGTAAAGTAGGATTCGTATTTCAGGATTATGCCTTGTTTCCCAATATGACGGTGAAAGAAAACTTGCTGTTTGCTTCTGATAATGGAAAAGATAAGGCATTGATAAGGGATCTGATTGACATTGTTGAATTGGGTGAGTTGCAACACCGCAAACCAGGAACCTTATCAGGCGGACAAAAACAGCGTGTGGCTTTGGCAAGAGCCTTGGTGCAACAACCAGAGATATTGATGCTGGATGAACCACTCTCAGCGCTGGACCACGAGATGCGTCTTAAATTACAGCAATATATCCTGCAGGTGCACCGCGAATATAATCTCACCACCATTCTCATCAGTCACGATGTATCGGAAATATTAAAAACATCTGATACCATGTTAGTGCTTGAGCACGGCAAAATCATTCAAAAAGGGACTCCTGCCGAAGTATTTAGTCACAAAGAGGTGAGTGGTAAGTTTCAGTTTGTGGGAGAGATCATTAAAATGGAAAAACAGGATGTCATCTACATTCTTTCGATCCTCATCGGGAATGAATTGGTGAAGGTAGTGGCCGATGAAAGGGAAGTGAAAAAATACACCATTGGCGAACGGGTGATTGTGGCTTCTAAAGCGTTTAATCCGATTATTAAGAAATTGCATACTAGTTCATCCCTATAAAAAATTCATGCGTGATGATTGCTCTGCTCATCATCCATCTGATAGGATGGAAAATCACATGGTGATACTGCTTGCCAGGAAGGACAGTACTGCGATTAACATGATGCTGTATAATAACAGCGCCCCAATTTGGGTGTGTTTACTTTTTTTCATTAGTAGTTTTTATTAGGTTGACAATGCTTTTACGATAACTTAATCCGAGCTTAAAACAAGCTCCTACCGGGCAAAAATAGTGACAGAAAAAATTGGATATAAACAAGGCTCCGATCAATGCAGCGGGCAAAATGTACCATTGAATACCGATCCCATCCAGTGAGAAAAACAGGGCGAATGGTTCGTAAGCTGCAAGGGTGGGATTTTTTGATATCAGAATCAAGAGCAACGATAACCAATGCAGGAATTTGGGTGTCCTGATCAATAGTCGACTTAGTTTTGGAGCTATTTTAATATTCAGTCCTGATATTTTGTGTAATATAATTTGTCCGGCATGAAAGGGACAGAGCGAATTGCAGTATATGTTTCTTCCAAATAAGAGGATCATTAATAAATTACCATACATCAATAACCACCAGACGAAATGCTGCCTGATATCAGGAAAATACCCCAATAGGGTACGCCCGATATGCGATAAAGAAATAGAAGCATTAAGCATAAAGCCCATTATTACAAAGGAACTGAACAGAGCAATGTATCGCAATGTTTTCTTTCTTAAGTAAACTGCTACAAAACCCAATATAAATATTCCAATAGACAGGAGCTCCTGCCATCCAAACTTCCAGGTGGTTCCAACATTAGGTAATGTTAATGAAAATTCATTTCGGGCTAACTTCCAGGCCGCCTCTCTACTGGCTAAAGCAATGGCATTCGAGCTGACTGTTGCACCTGACACGGCAGAGATATCTTCATGAATGAGGTATTGGTCATTCGTTTTTTTTTGTTGATATTGATCAAAGTACCGTTTGTTCTTCAGTTTTGTAATGTAAGCATGGGTTTCAGTGTTGTGAATTAAGTCAATGTCCAATACATCTCCAACTGAATCAGTTAAGAGGAGTACCTCCAAGGGGCCACCATATCCTTGCGCTGTTCCGGTAGAAACATATCCAACCAATTGATCCTTATTATAAGCTTTTAATACGCCATTTTTATCGCAGACATTTGTGATGTGGAATTCTTCAAACAGATCAGATGTTGAAAGTTGAGAAACTTTGTGATCATTGATTTGTCCAATATAAAAAGCAATAAACAGGCTCGCCAGAGCGAACCCGTTTATTAGCTTGAGGTGTAATTTATTTTTTAGCATTTACTCGATATTTTAAGACAATGCGGCGGCCCAGGACTAATAAAATAAGGGCCGGAATCCCGAAGACTACCAACCCCATACTTGAAGCTCTTGGTACACCCTCCAAAACAGCACTAACCGACCAGGCAATGCAAAAGAGGGCTAAGAAACCGCCTGAAGACAGGGTTATCCAACTCCATTTGTCAAACTTATATACCTGATTGTACTTTACCATGGCCACTATAAATAGGGCGGTCAGTAATCCCAATGCAAAAAACAATACTTCTATTCCTGTAAAAATCATGATGTAGCGTTTACGTAATTATTGACCATTATAACTTCTTCCCCTCGGATCAAAGAAGACATCTATCTTTTTGGGATTATCCACATCCCCGTAGCCAAATGCAATGTCCATCTCACGCATAAAATCATGTACCGGACCAGGCATCGCGGCGGTTATCTTATCCACCAGGCGGTGGTGCCAGAAATCAGGTTTGTTGTATGGGCACGAAGCCATGCAGGACCCACAATCAGTTCCGAATTCACCCCAGGTATGGAAACATTTCTTGGCATTCATATAGTATTTCTTCACACCTTTGGCATTAAACCAGGAAGTACCTTCGTAAGTGGGTTCGAAAGTCGGTTCTTTATCAAACGAGATGGCTTTTCCCGGGCACGCATCGGCACAACGCATACAGTTTTTGCAGAATTCCATGGCTCCAAATTCAATAGGTTTGTCGTATTCCACAAAATCAAAATCAGTATATACTTTCGCCAGCCGGACACGAGGACCGTACTTGTAAGTAATCAAATTGCCCATTCTCGATCCTTCTCCCAGGCCGGCAGCAATCGCATAAGGGATGCTCAGTCCTGTATCATTACCACAGGGCACAGCTTGATAGCCCAGTTGTTTTAAGAAAATGGATAATTGATAGGCTACTTTGGTCATTGAAGAATACATGGTTCCGGCAGCCGCTCCTTCCACATCCGTTGGGGCAGTGGCAATCCCTTCATAATCCATCTCAAAGGCTAATACTATAACAGATTTAGGCTCGAAAGGAAATTTTTCCCAGCCGTACACCGCATCTTCCATGCGCCCTTCCATAATGGCATGGGCATCCACAAAGTCACTGTAATCCCAACGCTTGTCCCGGTGTGTGATACCTACCAGGTCAGCTCCGTATAAGCGGGCAGCACGTTTGATACTATCAGCGGCTTCTTTTTTACTGTTAAATTTATATTGATGCTTATTAATCCAATCGTGATTGGGACGAAATTCTCCTTCCTTTTTTCTGCTTTGTTCCCACTTGAAGATCCCTTCTTGCGATATGCCCTGCGAACTCAAGGGGGTAACGGCATTGTGTAATGACCAGGCACCGGCATTCAGTGCCTTTGCTAACTGATTAAAACCTTTCTTTTCTTCAAAATGCATATATGTTTTCGCCGAAAAAGCTTTTCCGGATTGCACAATATCCTCTTCGGGATGAAAGCCCCAGAAGGCGCCGGTGAAAATGAGATCTTTATTGGAGTGAGGTTTATAATCCGCTCTCACTTCATGCGGGAAGTCATCATGTGTTTTTATGAAATTGCCGGCTGTCTTTTCGTCAATTTTACTGGCAACAGCTTCCCTGGCTTTGGAAGGTAAAGTGACTGCCCCAAGAGCCGCACCCGCTGCTCCCAGTTTTAGAAAGTTCCGCCTGTCTAAGGCTTTCGATTTGTCCACTTCTTTCTTTTTCATCGACAATTGGTTTTAGTGTTTGATGTAATGATGAGTATGCCTTGGCAACATTATTGGAGGTAAGGGCCTATATTCATTTGAATTCAATATTCCTTTCTGTATAGTATTCATTTGAATTTCCGCAGAAAATGCTCAACCAGTTTTTTGCAGCTTCATCGGT
>JAEINY010000289.1 GCA_016342595.1 Marinilabiliaceae bacterium | reverse complement strand
ATTCTTGCCTTCGGTTCAGCTAAATATGTTGGTCCTGCAGGAGCCAACTAATCATGAAATACTGAAAAGATGAGGACATTCAAGCCTCATCTCCACAAAATACAAAAAGAGAGATCAAACCGATCTCTCTTTTTTTGGTTAATTTATTAAGGACTACAAAAGCCTCTTCATATTACTTCTGAAAATATAAACTCCATCAAAAAAGAGGCTGTGGTTCTAATGGTAATGTCCTACTTAAACCTTTAGTTGTCCTTAGCCTTAATTCTTTAAAGAAAACCACAGCCTCTTTATAAACCCATGAGAAACTATTCACATTTGTCAATAGCTAAATACGCTTTCGCATTCCTCTATATAGACACATGAATTTGGAAAAAGGGTGACAAATGAATAAAAAATCAGACAGATTTTTTATTGCGATTCAATTAAGTCATTGTTATCGTCTCATTTGCAACCATTGCAATGTGATTGTTTTATATTACTTTTGTCTTTTCACGAGAACTATGGGAAGAGAGAGACATCCGCATATAGGTATTTTTGGCCGAAGGAATAATGGCAAAAGTTCCATTGTCAATCAACTGGCGGCACAGGATATTGCCATTGTATCAGATACGGCTGGCACGACCACCGATCCGGTAAAGAAATCATTCGAGATAACGGGCTTTGGCCCTGTTGTATTGATCGATACTGCGGGCATTGATGATGTGGGTGAATTAGGCAAGAAACGTGTTGATAAAACGCTTCAGGCCATTCGTCTGGTGGATATGGCCATATTGGTCACGACCAATAACGAACTGGATACTTTCGAACATAATTTAATAGCCGCCTTTGAAAAGCAGGATACCCCTTATATCATTGTTCACAATAAAAGTGACTTGTGTACTTTGCAAGAGGGGGTTTTAAAAGCATACTCGGCAACAGCTGCACATGCGGTTCTTTCATTCAGCACCTTAAACGGCGATACAGAACACCTTATTCAGACCATTAAACAAACCATCCCTGAATCAGCTTACACAACGCCTTCGCTGCTGGGTGACTTAATTGGCTATGGTGACATTGTATTACTGATCACTCCCATTGATATTGAAGCGCCTGAAGGTCGCTTAATACTACCTCAAGTACAAGCCATACGCGACATTCTGGATAACGATGCCATTTGTGTCGTTCTGAAAGAAAAAGAGGTCGATACCTTTTTGAAAAAAACAGCCATTAAACCGGCTTTAGCCATCACCGACAGTCAGATCTTCCTGAAGGCAGATGCTTCCATACCCAAAGACATTCCCCTCACCTCTTTTAGTATCATACTGGCACACTTTAAGGGCAATTTTGCAAGTTACATCGACGGCACACCAAAAATAGATACACTGAAAAACGGCGACCGGGTATTATTGCTTGAGTCCTGCACTCATCATGTGTCCTGCGACGATATTGGCCGGGTAAAAATTCCCCGGTGGCTCTCTAATTACTGTGGAAAAGAATTACACTACGATGTGGTATCGGGTTTGGATAAAGTGGGGCGGTCCATCACCGATTATGCCCTGGTCATTCAATGCGGCGGTTGCATGATCACGCGCAAACAATTGCATAACCGATTAAATATCGCCATTGATGCGGGCGTTCCAGTCACCAATTATGGCATGGCAATTGCTTATGTGCATGGCATCTACCACCGCGCAGTAGCTCCATTTATGGGGAATCATGGGTCGGATGTAGTAGATTACCTATAACATCTTCAATTATTCCTATATTTGTGAAGTTAAATTAGCAACGGAGATATGATTTGTAATGCGGGAGATAAGGCCGCCGTGGTCTTTGGTAGAGAACGAGTTTCATACAATAGTTTATCACAAAAAATAGCCACCTTTAGCCAGCTATACAGTGATGTAAAGGTGAATAGAATTGCTATTTACTCAGAAAACCAGTTGGGCTGGATCTATTCCTTTTACTCGGGCTGGCACAATGGCGCAACGGTGATTCCCATCGATTTTATGTCTTCGGTGGATGAAGTGGCCTACATTCTGAACGATAGTTTTCCGGAAGTCATTTTCGTCTCGGCCGATAAACGGGATATGTTGGAGCAAGCCATCGCGGTAGCCGGTATCGAAACCCGGATTTTTGTCATTGAAGAAGCGGATGCCAGAGCAGTTAGCAACACCCAGCTATCGCCACTTGAACCAAGCAAAGACGAGACAGCCGTTATTATCTATACCTCCGGCACCACCGGAAGCCCCAAGGGAGTCATGCTTTCCTACCAGAATTTAATGGCCAACGTTGATGCGGTTTCCAATCAAATTAACATTTACAGAGCAGATCAAGTCGTTTTGATGCTGCTGCCGATGCACCATATTTTCCCTTTAATGGGTACCATGATAGCCCCTTTATTTGTTGGGGCTACCATTGCGTTATCGCCTACCATGGCCTCTGAAGATATTATCAGAACGCTACAGGACAACAAAGTATCCATCATCATTGGGGTTCCACGCCTTTACTCAGCCATCCGAAAAGGAATCAAAGATAAGATTGATAAAAGTGGTGTGGCTAAAGCATTATTTGGCTTGGCGCAAAAAGTCAATTCCCGCTCCTTTTCCCGGTTGATCTTTAAATCGGTTCATAAAAAGTTTGGAGGTGCGGTGCAATTTATGGTTTGTGGTGGTGCCGCCCTGGATCCGGAAGTAGGCGGTGATTATAAGACATTAGGCTTTGAAGTATTAGAAGGATTTGGCATGACCGAAGCAGCGCCCATGATCACCTTCACCCGCCCGGGAAGGGTACGTGTGGGTAGTCCGGGTGAGATATTACCGGGAGCCACCGTGGAGGTTCGCGATGGTGAGGTTGTGGTTCAGGGCCCCAATGTGATGCAAGGTTATTTCAACCGACCGGAAGAGACGGCGGCTGTTTTGAAAGATGGTTGGTTATACACTGGTGATCTGGGTCACCTCACAAAGGATGGCTACCTCTACATCACGGGCCGGAAAAAGGAAATCATCGTGCTCTCCAGCGGAAAAAACATCAATCCCGCAGAAATAGAGTTCAAACTGGAAAACATGTCTGCTTTTATTAAAGATATAGGGGTGTATGCCAAGGGTGATCAGCTGCGTGCTATTATTGTGCCCAACTTATCGGCATTTCCGGATATGGATTTGGAGCAGATTGAAAAACAGCTCAAGTGGGAACTGATTGATAAGTACAATCAGAGTGTATCACCCTATAAAAAAATAATGTTCTTCACGGTGTTTAATGATGAATTACCCCGTACCCGACTCGGAAAACTACAGCGCTTTAAGTTGGCAGAGTTGGATACGGTCAAACAAAATAAAACCCAGGAAAAACACGAAGAGATAGAGTTACAAGAATATCATATTCTGAAAGATTACATTGAGAAAGAGAAGCATTGCGTCGTTTACCCGGGTCACCACCTGGAGATGGATTTGGGATTGGATTCGTTGGATAAGGTGAGCCTGCAGGTATTTATCCAATCTACCTTTGGTGTGGAGTTGGAAGTGGATCAACTGGTTGGCTTTACCTCCATCCTGAAACTGAGTGAATACATTGCCGGGAAGCGCACCCGCATGGAAGTTGAAAAAATCAACTGGACCAAAATACTGAAAGAAAAAGTGACACTCCCCTTACCACGTACCTGGTTTACCGGCACCCTTTTGGTGAAACTATCCAAATTTTTCTTCCGTTTCTATTTCCGGTTCAGGGGCAAAGGCGTTACGAATATTCCGGAAGGCCCTTGCATTATCGCCCCCAATCATCAAAGTTTCTTTGACGGTCTATTTGTCGCCTCCTTTTTAAAGAATGCTACCATTAGAAACACCTATTTCTACGCCAAAGAAAAACACATGCGTGCCCGTTGGATGAAGTTTTTTGCCAACCGTCATCACATTATCATCATGGATTTGAATAAAGATTTGAAAGAATCGATTCAAAAGATGGGTGAAGCACTGAAAAAGCAGAAAAACCTGATTATTTTCCCCGAAGGCACACGCACGATGGATGGGACTTTAGGCGAATTCAAGAAAACCTTTGCCATCTTAAGCCGTGAATTGAATGTACCCATTGTGCCGGTTTCCATTAAAGGAGCATTTGATGCCTTACCCAAAGGCGCAAAAATTCCTAAACCCTTTCGAAAAGTGAGTGTGGAGTTTCTGGAACCGGTGTATCCCGGCAATAGCACTTACGACAAGCTGGCTAACGTGGTGTATCAACGCATCAATGTGAATCAACAAATCAGATAATCGGCATCTGCTTTAAGGCGTTTTCCTGATCGCATACACGAGGTCATCCCTTCTGCAGCTTGCAGGAGCTAAATCTCAGGCAAGGAAATCACCGGGCAGCTTGCGAGAAAGAAATCTCAGGTGAGCAAACGTTCCTGCAGCTTGCAGGAACGAAATCCCGGGCAAGGAAACCTCCGGGCACCATGCAGGAGCATTTCTTCAGTTATATTTCACAATTGTCCGATAAGCCTTTCTATATCTTCTGCGGAGAAATAGGTGCTCATATATTAACGTATTCTACAATACTCTATCCGCTCCGCCGAATTAATAGTATACCCCAATCTTTTATAATGGCTCTATCACAATTAATGGCTGTAAAAGAATAATCCTGAAATCACATACAGCCATAAAACCCGATGGTGTCCAGGGAAATTGCTTTTAACTTTTTATTTAATAACCACCCCGCCTTCGGCACCCCTCCTAAGTAAAATCAGGAGAGCCTGTGCCGCTTAGCGGTAGGAAAAGCGTGACCGAGAGAAGTTTCTCCTCCTTTTTTCAAGGAGGAGTACCGCGAAGAATGAGTGGGGAGGTGGTTATTTGCTAAAAAACAATTTCCCTGCTGTGGTATCGGCTTTTTTCTATATTTGTTGAAAATTAGTTATCGTGAATCGTGTCGATCGTCTATCTGCCATTCTTATCCACTTACAAAGTAAATCGGTCGTTACGGCTGCTGAGCTAGCTGAACGCTTCTGTGTCAGTAAGCGGACCATCTACCGGGATCTGAAGGCTCTGGATGAAGCAGGCGTACCCCTTGGCGGGGAAGCCGGTAAAGGTTACTACCTGGTAGAAGGCTACCACCTGCCCCCCATCATGTTTTCGCGTGATGAAGCCAGCGCCTTTATGCTAGCCGGTAAGTTAATGGACAAACACTCCGATACGGGCATCAGCAATGAATTTAACTCCGGTTTGTTCAAGATACGATCTGTCCTGCACCGCAACGACAAGGAGTTTTTACAAACACTGGAGAAAGACATTACCGTATTCCATCATGAAGCATTGAAACAGGATGATTTCCCCGATGACTTTATACCCATTGTGATGCAGGCACTGGCTGAAAACCGTGTGATACAACTCACTTACCGGAGCGCTTATTCAGGTCAAACGACCAAGAGAAAGGTCAAGCCCTTATCATTGGTCTATTACAGCGGTGGTTGGCACCTCATTGCCAAATGCCTCCTGCGCGATGACTACCGCGATTTTCGCCTGGATCGCATAAAAGCGGCCGAACTTACCAATGCCATATTTACCCGGAAGAAATGGGATGTCAAGCAGTTTTTTTCCGATCGTATGGCACAGCAGAATATGCAATTGGTTCGTTTACGCTTCTCAAAGGACATTTACAGCCTGGTTTCTAAAACACGTTACTACTTTGGTTATGTGGCAGAAAAAGATTTGGGCCATGCAGTCGAAATGGATTTTTGGGTCAATAACCTGGACTATATAGCGGGTTGGTTACTCTCCTTAGAGAACAGTGTCACCGTTGATGAACCATTGGAATTACATCAAATCATGATTGATAAAATTCACAAATTAAGGACGCATTATAAAATTTAATCACTTTTCTTTTTCCTGTTGACATAGGGCTGTCACTATCGGCTCCTAGTTTTGTGGTGTAATAAAAACGAGAACTATGGAATTGAAAAAAGTAAACGCTCAAACAGTATTCTGTGAGACCATGACAACCACCCTGCGTCAAATTTCTCAATATGTCGGAACCACTCCCATGCGCTTAATACGTGAAGCTGCAGAGGCCGGCTTCAAGCAGTGCGCCCCGCAAATTTGGTTATACGAAGGTGCCACGGGGAATCCCGATGAAGAATTCCAATTGACCATTGCTATCCCTGTTGAAACGGGGAGTAAAACACATGCGAAGCTTCAGGAACTGGATGCCTTTTATTGCGGCGAACAGGATGTGAGCGGAAGCTGGGAACAATTCCCTGAAATTTATCCTGAAATTATCGGAAATTTATTGGGGCAAAAAAAAGAGCTGACAAATGTGTGCCGTGAAATCTACCATGAAGTTGATTTCGCTAATCCAGACAACAACCGGACAGCCATTCAAATCGGCATCAGAGAGAACTAATCAAGGTAAAAATCAATGATCTGACATGATACACCCTCGGAAACGGCACACATCTGTTGTGCCATTTCCGATAAAAAGGGCCAACCCGGCGTGCCAACCAACAATCCTGAATACGGATATAAACCTTACTAAACTTTTATAAATCTATCAGCAGCATGGAACAACAGCATCTAATTTCCTATTGCGGACTATATTGTGGAGCTTGTTACAAATTCAAAAAATCAAAATGCCCCGGTTGTGAGCAGAACACAAAGGCCTCCTGGTGCAAAATCAGAACTTGTTGTATCGAAAAAGAAATTTCATCCTGTGCACATTGTGATGAGTATTCAGATATAAAAGCGTGCAAGAAGTTTTCCAATCCAGTGTCCAAACTATTTGAATTTGTATTCCGGTCAGACCGCAAAAAAGGCATAGAGTTTCTAAGGCAAGAAGGACCAGAAGCATTTGAGCTATTTATGTCTTCAAATGGATGGGTCAGTATTAAAAAGGGGTACCGCAACTAGTAGTGCGTTCAAAAA
>JAEINY010000288.1 GCA_016342595.1 Marinilabiliaceae bacterium | reverse complement strand
AAGTATGGAGATTCTATTAAAATAGTTCTACTTTTGCTACATTATATCAACTGTTAGTATTCAACATGAAAAACATCACTTTAGGACAAGGTTTAGATGAGCTACAATTTGGCTTGTCGCGCGAAGCGGTTATTAAACTTTTAGGTGAACCGACAGAAAAAGAGCACATGGACGGCGATGAGGAATCCGGTGCTCTGGAAGCCTGGCATTACGATGAAAAACATATTTCCCTCTCCTTTGAAGCCGATTGCGACTGGCGGCTCACATCCATCACTACGGCATCCCCGGATGTCAATTTGGAAGGACTGGATTTAATTGGTATCAGTCAGGGTGAAGTGATGGAACAGATGGAAGTATTCAACCTGGGTGAATTTGAAATGCAGGACGTCTCTTCGGAAGAACTACCCAACCAAACCATTGCTACCAATGCTGATTTTAGCATTAATCTGTTCTTCGATAATGATAATCTAACCGAAATTCAATGGGGCCCTTATTGGGATGATGAGGAAGAGAAACCAATCTGGCCGGGAGAAGAAGAAGATTAAGTTAAAAGATAAAAGGTAAAGTTACCTCAATTATTCAAGGGGTGACCAGGAAATGATTTCCCTAGTCACCCCTTGAATAAAGATAAAAAGCTGCTAGCCTTTAGCTAATGGCTAATGGCTAATGGCTAAGAACACCCCCTCAATTCTCCTCTCATTTATAAATTGTTAACATCATTTATTAGCTTTTCCCTAAAATCTTACTACTTTTGCAGACTTTGTAAAAACAATAGTTCATTAAGGTTTTAATAAGCGTTGATATACAGCATAAGCAGGGAGGCATAATTAACCCTTGATCAACATGACTTAGAGCGGTTTATGAAAGAGACCACTGACTACTGACCTGAATCTAACGAACTATTAAAAAAATAAAGTTAATAAATGATTACAGTATCAAATCTTGCTATCCAGTTCGGGAAGAAACCATTATTCTCAGATGTTAATCTGAAGTTTACACCGGGCAACTGTTATGGAATGATCGGTGCCAATGGTGCCGGTAAATCTACCTTTTTAAGAATACTATCGGGTGAACTTGATTCCACTCGAGGAAAGGTAATGATGGAGCCAGGCGAACGTCTGTCTGTATTAAAGCAGGACCACTACGCGTTTGATGAATTTACAGTATTGGATACTGTAATGATGGGCCACAAAGAGATGTGGAACCTGATGAAAGAGAAAAATGAATTGTATTGCAAACCGGATTTCAGCGAAGAAGATGGCATGAAAGCGGCCAAGCTGGAGGATGAATTTGCTGATATGGGTGGATGGACTGCCGAAAGTGATGCAGGTGAACTACTGAGTGGTTTGAATATCAAAGAAGATTTACACGGACAGATAATGCAAAATCTGACCGGTAAAGAAAAAGTGCGTGTCCTTTTAGCACAAGCCTTATTTGGTAATCCGGATAACTTGTTACTGGATGAGCCGACAAACGACCTGGATCTTGAAACAGTTTTATGGTTGGAGAACTACCTGGCCAATTTCCAAAATACAGTGATTGTGGTTTCCCATGACCGTCACTTCCTGGATAATGTATGTACCAACATTATTGATATTGACTTTGGTAAAGTACGTGCCTTCTCTGGTAACTACACTTTCTGGTATGAATCCAGCCAGTTAGCAGCACGTCAGCTGGCATCAGCCAATAAGAAAGCAGAAGAGAAAAAGAAAGAACTGCAGGAGTTCATCTCCCGATTCAGTGCCAACGTTGCTAAATCGAAGCAGACCACCAGCCGTAAGAAGATGATTGAAAAACTGAACATCTCAGAGATTCACCCTTCAACACGCCGTTACCCGGGTATCATCTTTCAGCCGTCACGTCTGTCGGGCGATCGTATTTTAAGTGTGGAAAACATGAGCTATAGCGTGGATGGCGTAACCATGTTTAAAGATATTACTTTCAATATTGAGAAAGATGAAAAGGTTATCTTTATCTCTAAAGACAACCGGGCGGTAACCGCTTTCTTTCAAATCATTAATAATGAACTGAAAGCCGAAACGGGTTCGTTTGAATGGGGACAAACCATTACTTCGGCCTATTTACCGATGGATAACACCGCCTTCTTTCAGAAAAAAATAACATTGGTTGAATGGTTATCCCAATATGCTAAAGATACCTCTGAAGACTACATGAGAGGATTCCTGGGAAAGATGTTATTTAAAGGGGAAGATAGTTCCAAAAATGCGACGATACTATCAGGAGGTGAAAAGATGCGGTGTATGATTGCCCGTATGATGATGGAAGAGCCGAATGTGCTAATCCTGGATCACCCGACCAACCACCTGGATCTGGAATCTATTCAGGCTTTTAACAACAACATGAAATCATTCCCCGGACAAATTCTGATGGCCTCCCATGACCACGAATTCATTCGTACGACCTGTGGACGTGTGATTGAATTAACACCCAATGGCATCATTGATAAGCTGATGGACTTTGAGGAGTACTTGTCTGACGAGAGCATTAAAGCTCAACGGGAAGAGCGTTATAAATAAGAATACATTATTTTAGATATAAAGGTTGATTCATTTTATGGGTCAACCTTTTTTTTATGGTTTTAAATAAAGTTCCTCTCCAAAAGGAAACGTAAGAAAAATCATATCCTATCTCTTCCAATAACCCTATTTTGCATTCCCATTTATTGATAACAGAGGATGTCCAGAAATGAAAATAATTGCCACCAAGGCTCTAAGTCACAAAGAATACCAGAAGGCTATTATTAGAATAACCAATACTTTGTGTTACTTAGTGCATTTGGGCCTTTGCGGGAAAAAGTTAAGAAATAATCGTTCGGACATCCCCCGTGAAACAGGTATTGCCAAACACATGTTCCAATGCATTTGCAATTTGTTGTGATCCTTAATAAGTAAAACATAACTAAATGAAAAAAATTCTACTGCTGGGAATAGCAAACATTCTATTTCTATCCACCAGTTTTGCACAGGAGGCCAATTTTGATCTGGCTAAAAAGTTTACCAAAGAAAATGTAAAGAAATACATTGGCACCAGCCGTGTCTCACCCAATTGGCTGGATAATAGCCATCTGTTTTGGTACAGCTACAAAACAGCCGATGGCACGTCCTTTTACTTTGTTGATCCGGAGAAACGAAGTAAACAAAACTTGTTCGATAACAATGATTTGGCATCACAAGTCTCCCAGATCACACACAAACCCTATAATGTGAATGACTTGCCGCTGAAGAAGATTGAATTTGAAAAAAACAGTAAATCATCCTTCACCTTCGAAATGGATGAGCTCAAATTTCGTTACAGCCGCTTGAATAAAATGGTCTCCAAAATTGATTCAGTGAAGAAAGAGACCAAAGATAAATGGAAGAGTTACTCCGTAGACAGCACCTACATTGTATTTGCCAAAAATCATAACCTGTTTATGATGCGGGCAGATGATACGGACAGCACTGAAGTACAATTGACCGAAGATGGCGAGCGTTGGTTCAGCTACCAGACTGAGGCCGGTGATACAACCAGCAACAAACGTTTAAAAACCTGGGTACGCTGGTTCAAGGATGAAAAGAAATTCTATACCGTGCACTACGACCAGCGCCAAATGAAAGAGCTGTTTGTCATCAACTCAGTCGCTAATCCCCGGCCCACATTGGAAACCTATAAATATGCTGTTCCGGGCGATGAGCATGTGGGTATTGCTTACCTGATGATTTATGATCTGGAAACAAAGCAATGGACCAAACCTGATCTGACCAGATGGAAAGATCAATCCATTCGCCCCTACTTACCCGGTAAGACATCCGATCACATGTATGTGATGCGAAAAAAACGAACCTGCGACGAACTGGAAATATGCAAAGTCAAGACCTCTTCCGGCGAAGTAACGCCTTTATTCAGCGAAGAATCCAAACCCTATTTCAATGATCAGATGCACCAGTTTCACATCATCAACGAAGGGAAAGAATTCATCTGGTGGTCTGAACGCTCTGGTTGGGGACAACTCTACCGGTACGATGCCAACGGCAAGCTAAAAAATCAGATCACCAAAGGTAACTATGTGGTCGGACAATCAGCCCGCATTGATACGGCAACTCAAACAATCTATTATCCTGCTTTTGGAAAAGAAAAAGGTTTTGACCCCTACTACAACATCTATTACCGCACCAACTTTGACGGTTCAGGCACTAAACTAATCACCCCTGAAGAGGCGAATCACCATTTCAGCATGCCCAAGACAGATAAATACGCTAACTACTTCGTGAATAACTACTCGCGCGTGGATCAGGCCCCTGTTTCTGTAGTGCGTGACAAAACAGGTAATGTGATTATGAAACTGGAAGAGATGGACCTATCGCGTATTCAGGAATTGGGATGGCAATTCCCGGAAAAGTTTGTGGTGAAGGCTGAAGATGGCGTGACGGATCTGCACGGTGTGATGTGGAAACCTTTTGATTTTGATCCCAATAAAAAATACCCGGTGATCTCCTATGTCTACCCCGGTCCTCAAACTGAAGCCGTAGTAAGAGATTTCACCGTAACAGCGCGTTATAACACCGCCCTGGCTCAACTGGGATTTGTTGTCGTCTCAGTGGGACACCGTGGCGGCAGCCCTAAACGACACAAATATTATCACACCTATGGCTACGATAACCTGCGTGATTACGCCCTGAAAGATGATATGTTTGCCATGGAGCAATTGGCCAACCGTTACGACTATATCGACCTCTCACGCGTGGGAATCTTCGGACACAGTGGTGGCGGTTTTATGTCCACGGCTGCGATGTTTGCTTATCCCGATTTTTATAAAGCAGCGGTCTCTTCAGCCGGTAACCACGACAATAATATTTACAACAAGTGGTGGGGTGAGACACACCATGGTGTGAAAGAGGTGAAGAAGAAAAAGAAAATCGATGCTGTGAAGGATTCAACCCAAACTGAAACAGCTACAGAGGATGCCTACGAAATCTCCTTTAAAAGTAAAGTGCCCACAAATCCTTCCATTGCTAAAAACCTGAAAGGGCATTTGATGCTAGTGCATGGTGAGATCGATAACAACGTTCATCCGGCCAACACCATGCGTGTGGTAAAAGCGTTGATGGATGCCCATAAGCGCTTTGATTTCATGATCATCCCCAATGTGGCCCATGGCTTCTCACTATATTCACCCTATTTTGAGAAAATGATCTGGTATCATTTCTCCGAGCACCTGTTGGGTGACTATCGTAATAATGTGGATTTAGATTTACCGTAACAAGATAGTTAACTTAGTATCTGCACCCTCTTCCTCAATGCCTGGAAGGGGGTGTTTTGATTTAGACAGTTTTGTTGTCCGCTAATTTCTCGAATTTAACTAATTATAAACAGCTTATCTGCTTGGTGTTTTTCGAAGGAAAACTAATTCGCTTAATTAGTGTAATTGGCTCTACCGATTCGTGGATAAAAAAATAGAATAGGAATCCAAACGATATTTCTTCAGTAAATATTAAAAATTATTTCGATACAATTCCTATGTTGATATCACAGTTGAACGATGTCCGCTACATGACCTCATAATTCCTGGTTACTTTCAGTTTTTTGAAATAGGTATATTATTAGCACACCAACATTTATTTTTCTTTGTGTTCCTTTGTGACTTCCTTGGTGTTTCTTTGTGGTTCACTTTTAACTTTTGCCAAATAATACACGAACATTACTGATAAGATACTAAATCAATTATCAATGTTTAATTATTAATTGAATCCACACGTGGTACTTTGATTTTGAACAACACGTTGGTAAAAGTTATCCCTTAAGCGTCTAATGTGTTTTAACCTTAAAAAAAAAGCGAAGAGTATCTAAAATGCTTCAGCGAAGTTAATATAGAATCCGCTTACTCCTTTGATCCCTTTTCCAAAATCCATTCGTAAATTAATATCGCTTTCGCTATCAACCTTTATCCGAAATCCTAATCCATAACTTGGACGAAAGCCATCAAGTGAAAGGTTTCTGTAATTATTGGCAACTCTTCCGTAGCCAAGCCATCCAGCTATTCCGAAAATCTTCCAAACAGGCATCCTGTATTCAATTTGTCCATCTAACAGTACTTTATCACGTAAAGCTCCATTATAATACCCTCGCATACGCTCCTCTCCTCCTAATTTTGATAGCTCATAAAAAGGCACATCCCCCGAAGAGAAATTTGTTGCCAGCTGTAGTGCGATCACATGTTTCTTCCAAGGCGTAAAGTAATGCCTCACATCAAGTAGCCATGTATGGAAATCTTTGATCTCATCGGATACTTGCGTATAATATAAATAGGATATAAATATGTAAGATCCATTGTGTGCGTTATATCTATTGTCTCTGCTATCCCAGGCAGAAGCTACTCCCAGGCCAAGTGTAAAGGCGCCATCTTTACCGGTAATATCGTTCTCAAGGAGAAAACTAGTGGAATCCTTTTCAACTGCGAATGTATTCGTAAGGTCAACACCGGTACCTAAGTAAAAATGTGAAGTAACATTTCTAAGTATATAATTAACAAACTTTACCCGATTGATGGTGATTAACTCGGCGTCTTCACGCTTAACATCATTACCAATCCCGAGTATATATTCAGGATTTTTTTTGTAATTGATATAACCGAGTACCATCCATTTATTCTCAGAGAAACTTAGGTTGGTTGAAACCGAGAGATTAACATTTCCTTTTGTTGAGATTGTGAAGACCTCAGATAGTTTTGAGTAGACAGAAATGGTATCATTGATATTTAACCTAAATGCATTAAACTTTGCCAGACCAAATACATTACCCGCCTCTTGAGAATATGATATTATGGGCACAGGTATGACTTTAAAAAGCTCTTCCGCTTTCTTATTTATCTGGTCAAACTTTGATTCT
>JAEINY010000287.1 GCA_016342595.1 Marinilabiliaceae bacterium | reverse complement strand
ATTTGTGAACTAGCTACTAGTAGCAGGCTACTTCCGAAACTCACGCCGACTCAAAATACAATGATTAATCAATCGCTCATGATAAACGATCTATCGTAAATCATTAACCGGCACTATTCCTAAATTTTCTGGAATTAATTTGATATTAAGTGTAACTTGAGATGAGATGAAGCGTCCTATTCTTAAATCATTTTAAAACCCATAAGCATGAGAAAACAAAACACTTTAGTTAAATGCCTGTTAGCCATTTTCTTTCTGGCAACAATTGTAACTACAGCTGTAGGGCAGGAAAAAGAAACCCGTACCATTGGTGACTTTACACGTATTTCGGTAGGTTCAGATATTGACTTATACATCACTCAGGGTGATCATATTGATCTGGTAGTTGAAGCCAACAAGGATCGTCTTCACAAAATTATTACCGAGGTAAAAGATAATCAGTTGAAAATTTATACCAAGGATAAATATAATTGGGGATGGAATAATGCTCCTAAGGTGTATGTTACCTTCAAACAGTTGGAACGGCTAACAGCCGGAGGTGGTGCCGATGTGTATGGGAAAACCATTATTAAAGCGGAAAAGCTGGAAGTCACCACCAGTGGTGGAGCGGATGCCTACTTGCATGTACAAACCGACAAACTAAAACTATCAACCAGTGGTGGTAGTGACATCAAAATAAAGGGCGAAACCCAAACACTTTATGGTGAAGCCAGTGGCGGTAGTGATATCAATGCACAGGAACTAAAAGCCCAATGGGTGAAAGTATCCACCTCAGGTGGTGCCGATGCTACTGTGTGGGCCGAAAAAGAGTTAACGGCCAATGCCAGTGGTGGCAGTGACATTGATTACTATGGTAATCCTGAGGTCAAAAATCTGAATGAATCAGGTGCTGGTGATATCAGCCAGAAATAATTACTCTTAGATAAAAAAAGAGCTATCCTGACTATGTTCCGGATAGCTCTTCTTGTTTTTACAAAGTACCGATTGTATCATTTCCAGTGGAAATAGCCATCACATAGTCTTCGTTATAAAATAAACTGATGATTTTTATGCTATGTTGTTCAAAAAACAAGTTTTGATTTTTTGCTAAAACATCAAGTTGTTACACAGAGCTTTGAAGAAAAACAAAAACAATAAGGGCACAGAGTGTTTTCATTAGTAAGGTACTTCCAATTTTCTTCATTAAATTCTAAAGGCTCTGTGAACGTTTCCTTTTCCTGAACTTTGCGCTCTCTGTGCAACACTTTTTTTTTAAAAAAACAACTATCACTCATCATCACCTGATCCGAGCGGCGAATAGTTAAGTTAGAAACGAGTCTTATTCGAATTTGATTCGAGTTTAATTCAAAGTAGAGCAATACGCAGCTACACCCATACTTCTATCTGATGATCCAGTTAGACCTCTATAGATTCGGCTTTGTTATAAGCAAACAAAGTTTACTAATATTAATTATGAACGATTATCTTTGAAAACAAAAAATGCGATTGAAGTGTCTATTTCTGCTACTGTTTATAAATTCCCTAATCACCTACGCTCAAAAATATGACTGTGAGGTTCTTTCATACGACACCCACATCAGCTATTGCGGAAGATCAGTCAACACTGACGTTTCATACGTTCTTCAAATTAATAATGCGAAAGGGACAGACTATGCAGAGATCAGCATCCTTTACCAGGAGGATACCCCCCTTAAAAACTTAAATGCCCAAATTGAGGATGTTTTCGGAAATGTTGTTAGAAAGTTGAAAAATAAGGACATTGAACATACCAGTGCCTATTCAAATGTTAGTTTCCATAGTGATCATAAACGAGCCTCCTTTAAAATGATTCACACCCAGTACCCTTATTTGCTGAAATACAGCTACTCTACAAATGAAGATGCATTTATCGCATTAACTCACTGGAGCCCTGCTTTATTTCAAAAGGTACCGGTTAACAAGGCAACATTACAAGTAGAAGTGCCGCTTGAGACGAAACTTCACATTGATGCGCAGAATATTGATGCTGGCCAGGTTCGGCATGAATCTGATAAGATCATTTATAGTTGGGTAACAGATTCTATCATCCGCCCTGAACCAGAATGGTATGCGCCATCGGCCAAACTGACCTGCCCCCGGGTAACAATCGTTCCGCACCAATTTCAATATGGTCTGACGGGCAATACAGAATCATGGCTTAACTATGGAAACTGGGTAGCGGCACTCAATAAGGGACAAGACCTACTGACTGAAGAAGACCGCAACAAGGTGCATAAACTAACGGATCACTTGTCCGGTGACCGGGAAAAAGTAAGGGCATTGTACCACTACTTGCAGGATAACACCCGCTATATTAATGTATCCATTGATTTTGGCGGATTGTGCCCCTACCCGGCCAGTTACGTGGGGAAGAATAAATACGGGGATTGCAAGGCGCTGTCTAATTATATGAAGTCACTATTAAAGGAGGCTGGTATTTACAGTATCTATACCGATGTGTATGCCGGAGAATATCCGGATCCTATAAATCCTGACCTTCCCTCTCAGCAATTCAACCATGTCATTCTTTGTGTCCCTCAGCCCACGGACACTATCTGGTTGGAATGTACCAGCTCCACAATGCCTTTTAACTATCTGGGTAGCTTCACACAAAACAGGGATGTTTTATTAGTAGAGAAAGATAGTAGTCGATTGGTTCAAACGCCAAAACTAAGGACTGCTGATGTGCAAGAAACATATCATCATCGGGTAAGTATCAAAGAAGATGGAAATGCCTCTTTTATCTCCACAGCCCACATTCAAGGCCCACAATTTGAATTTTTAAAGCAATTAGACACCCATGTTACGGCCTCCAGGAAAACCGATATCATGGATCGCTTCCGCTTAATCAAAGGAACTGACATTACTAATTATACCTTATCAACACCCCATCGTGATTCTACTTTTATGGAGCTATCTTTAGAGGGAACCATCCAGCAAGTATTGGACTATGTCGGCTCAAAGGCCTTATTGAAACCGGTTAATTCCTTCCACATGAATCTGGAAAAACCAGCTGCACGCCTTCAACCGGTATTCATCCCATATCCCATGGTCAAAATAGATACCTTTCACTATGCATTACCAGCTAACATCTCCAGGATTGCCGGATTAAAAAACAGTACCATTCAGGAAGCCTTTGGAACCTATCAGCGCTCGTATTCATTTGAAGCGAACCGACTAACTATTATTCGAACCCTTATCATTCACTCAGGGTATTATGAGTTGGAGCAATACGAGGCATTCTATAAATTTATCAGTCAAATACACAGAGAAGAACAACAAAAAACACTAATAACCTTTAACTAATTTAAATGAAACATCCCATCCTATTTCTATTGAGTTGCCTGTTCTCCATTTCTGCCATACACGGTCAGGAAACCTTTGAATTTGGCCTTTTAAATCCCTGGGAACTGGAATTAGAACAGTGTGCTTATGAAAAGGATGCACCAGCAGTGGTTCTTTTTGACCGGGGTGATGCCCGGTTTATCCAAACAGATGAAGGTTTTGTGATTCGCTTTGAACGCCATACCCGCATCAAAATATTCAATGAAGCCGGATTTGACCAGGCTGAAGTTGAAATACCCCTGTACAAAGGTGAAAATGACCTTGAAAGCATCAGGGAAATACAAGGCTTTACCTACAACTTTGAAGGAGGAGTAGAAAAAACACCCCTGGATAAAAAGCAGGTTTACAAGGATGAGATCAATAAGTATTGGTTTTCCAAAAAGTTTGCCATGCCAAAGATTAAAGCAGGCTCCATCATCGAATACAAGTATGTGATTGATTCCCCGTTTCTTCTATTTTTCCGCGACTGGGAATTTCAAACCGATGTTCCTGTTCTATACAGTGAGTATAAGATAGGTATGATTCCTTTTTTCTCGTATCGCTATAAAGTACAAGGTGTTACCAGCCTTACGAAATTCAACTCCTACGACAAGAAAGGGATAGGTCATACGTATCGCGGCATTGACTACAACGAAAAGATTTATGAATTCGCTCTTAAAAATGTCCGTTCCTTTCAGGATGAAAGCTTCATCTCCTCCCGCAATGACTACATCAAAAAGGTTGATTTTCAACTTGCCGAGTATATCAGTCCGACAGGATATACACAAAAAATAATGGAGACCTGGCCAAAGTTGGCCAAAGAATTAATGGATGACGAAGATTTTGGCAGATACATCAAAAAAGCATGTAGAAAAGGGGAAAAGGATTTCCCTAACCGGGCCACTTTACCCGAAAACAAACGCGTCAATGAAGTACTCAACCATGTCAAGAAAAACTACAAGTGGAATAATCGTCACGGGATCGTTGCATCGGAGGAAATGAAGGCCTTCGAGAAGAACAAGACAGGTAATTCAGCCAACCTCAACCTATTGGCATTAGGTCTACTTCAGGGCGCAGGCATAAAGGCAGAACCCATTATTATTAGTACCCGAAAGCATGGTAAAGTAGCCTCCAACTTTCCATTTTTAGATCAATTTAATTATGTCCTTATTCTGGCTGAAACAGATGGTAAAAAGAGATTATTGGATGCCACGGATCCCTTCTATTCCAATCTGCTTATTCCATCCAAATGTATTAATGGCAAAGGATTCATCATCAATGAAGACACTGAACAGTGGGTCAATATCGCAAATTATACCCCTTCCATTAGTGAAACCTACCTGCACTATTCTGTTTCGCCCGGTGAAGCCAAATTATCCGGTGATTGCCGCATCAAATACAAAGGATTTAAGGCTGTGCGGGAACGGATGGATTTTTATTCGGATAAAGAAGCTTACAGTGACTATTATACGAATAAAAACCTGGAGTTAACCAATGAGATTGAAGTGAAACATTTGCATGATAATGATCAACCATTTACGTGCTCATTTTCTTTTGATCACGCTGTGGATGTGATTGATGATCAAATCATCATCTCTCCTTTTTTATCATTACCCCCCAGAGAAAACTGGTTTAAACAAGAGCAACGTTCCTTGCCCATTGATCTGATTTACCCACAAGCATCACGCTATACAACAATCATTGAGCTCCCGGAAGGGTATACAGTGGATGTACTACCCGAAAAAAGTAAAATGAAAACGGATAACGTTGAGTTTAGTTATGCGGTGATGGCGCTTGGAGATGATAAACTTCAGCTGGCGAGTACTTTTAATTTTCGTAAACCAACTTATCAGGCAAGTGATTATGCGGAGCTCAAACGGTTTATGAACCTGGTGACCCGAAAGCTCAATGAAAAAATTGTGCTTATTAAACGTGGAGAGATTGCCTTCCAATAAGATACATATCTGACAAAGAGATAATATCCTAAAAGGTTGCGGACAGTAAGCTTTTAGGATATTTTTGTATCCTTAAAACAAAAAGCGGGGATGCAATTAACGGACGAGCAAAAAGAGATCATCAATTTTGAGGGCAACCTAAAGGTCAATGCAGTGGCAGGATCGGGGAAAACGACCACCATTATAGAGTATGCCAAACATCGCCCCTCTAAGCCCATCCTCTACCTCGCCTTTAATAAATCAGTGAAAGCGGAGGCTGAACAAAAGCTCACTCAACAAGGCATCCGTAATGTAACGGTGGAGACGGCTCATTCACTGGCTTTCCGACAAATAGTACCGTTCAGCAGATACAAGATACGTTTTGATTACAAACCCCAGGAAGTGGTGCAAATACTGGGTATCCCTGTCAGGCCCGGCGATTTAACACATCTGAAATTGGCCAGTCACGTGATGCGTTTTGTGCGTTACTTTTGTAATAGTGCGGCCCGTAAAGTGGCTGAATTAAACTATCTGGACACAATTTACCAGCCGGAAAGCATCCATTTTGTCACCCAACACTATGATCTGATATTGCATTACACCCGTCATTTCCTGGCCCGGATGCATAAAGCTGAAATTGACATTATCCACGACTTTTATCAGAAACAATTCCAGCTGTCACGCATTTGCCTACCCTATGAATATATCCTTTTTGATGAGGGCCAGGATGCTTCTCCATCCATGCTGGATGCCTTTTTAAACCAGTCGGCCAATAAGGTGATTATTGGTGATGAACACCAGCAAATATATGGCTGGCGCTTTGCCATCAATGCACTTCAACAAGTTGATTTCGACGTCAGGCACCTCTCCTATAGCTTTCGCTTTAATCAGGAAGTAGCACTTTTGGCCCAAAATGTATTGAATCTGAAAACCCAAATCGGACTGAACGGTAAGAGTCAGATTCATGGTATGGGCCGGAATCAATCCATCAATAACCGGGCTACCTTAGCCCGTTCCAACAGTGCGCTGCTCAGCCGGGCCATTGAATTACTGGTTCAACAACGCGAAGTGAAAAGCATCTATTTCGAAGGATCATTAAGTTCCTATACCTTCTCAGATGAAGGGGGCTCTGTGTATGATATCCTAAACCTCTATAATGGTAAACGCCACCAGATACGTGATCCGTTAATTGCAGGTATCCCCAGTTTTGATCACCTGAAAGAATATGTGGAAGAGACCGAAGATACCAGCTTGAAATCACTGGTTGACCTGGTGGAAAAATACCATAACGATATTCCTTTCTTCATGAAACGGATCAAAGATTGCCACGTGGATGAAGCCAACCGTGGTCAAGCCGATATGATTTTCTCCACGGTTCATAAAAGTAAAGGTTTGGAGTATGACGAAGTCTTTTTGCAAGATGATTTTGTGACAGAACAGAACTTATTTGATTTACAAGGTGCCATTAAAGCCAAAGAAGTAGATCCTAAAACGCTGGAAGAAGAGATCAACTTATTATACGTAGCAGTTACCCGAACCAAGAGTTTACTGCATATCCCTATCCGCCTGTTGCCCACCGGTTTTTATGTGGAAGGGATGAAAAGTATTACGACGGGAACAAATCTCAAAATCAAAACTGAAGTGGTTCGACAAAAGGCCACCAAACAATACGCTAAATGGAC
>JAEINY010000286.1 GCA_016342595.1 Marinilabiliaceae bacterium | reverse complement strand
TGGATTTTAGTTTCACCCAATAAATCAAGCAGATACCCATGATAGAGAGTTGTGGTAAAAAGAACTTTATATTACCAATTACATCAATTTGAATTTGATCCATCAGTGTATTATTTGGGATGAGTTTGTGAGTCTAAATTATAAAAACTATACCTGAATACGAAAGGTATAGTGATTTTCCTTTGATAGGTTGGAAAAATACCACACGATAGTGATGCATGGTAATGGATAGTTTCATTATTTTCGCGCCACTTTAATCAAGTTAACCATTCATTGTGTTAACAATAAGATTTGAATACATAGAAATGCAGATACCTCACAAATATAAATTCATTGTTCAGCTGGGTAAGGCTTTGCATACTTACGGTGTACCATCCTATAAATCACAGATGTATCTTACGGAGATTGCTCATAAAAAAGGCATCCAGGGGAGTTTTATGGATACGCCAACCTGGATCAATTATGTGTTTTATGAGGAAGATGAGCAAACCTATAATTACGTGGAGTGTGTTCCGCCGGGTGAGCTTAATTTGGGCGCTTTATCCAGAATTGTTGAAATAAGCAATAATGTATTAGCTAACACATTTAGTTTTGAAGAGGCCAAAGTGGCTATCGAGAATCTTAAAAATACGCGCTTTGGGTATGGTAAACTAACTGAACTGTTGTCTTTCATGCTTTCGGCCGGATCGTTTAGTATCATACTCGATACTGGTTGGATATCAGCTTTTATAGCAACGTTGCTAGGTGCATTAGTTTATGGAGTCACCTTGTTGTCTGAGAAATCAGGGTACATCCGGAGTGTCCTGGAGTCATTGGTGGCTTTTGTAGCCACTGTGGTGACAGGTATTCTGTCTTTATATTTTGATCAGATCAATATTTCTATGACAATACTGGCTTCCATCATCATTTTTATACCCGGATTGGCTATTACGACAGCTTTGGAAGAGATCACTTCCAGAAGTTTGGTTTCCGGTACAGCAAAGCTTTTTGATGCGCTGGTGTCATTGTTTAAGCAGTTCTTTGGAGTGGTATTAGGATTAGCCATTCTACATTTATTTATGGATTTGAAGCCCGGTCAGGTAGTGAATAATATACCCGAGTGGATTGATTATATTGCCATCATTATCTTATCATTGAGCTTAATGCCGGTATTAAAGGTGCGACACAAGGATCTGCTTTTAGGGGTCGTGACGGGTTTTTTATGTTTTTTTACAACTACGTTTTTCGATTTTACCGGTATCCTCGTAAGTATTTTTTTGGGAACTATTGCAGCCGTGTTTATTAGTAAGACGTTTAGTAAGTTAACCAAGTCGCCACAATTGGTTTTTCTGATTCCGGGCATTATTATGTTGGTTCCGGGTAGTAAAGCTTTCATTGGCCTGAGTACGGTTTTGCTAGATGCTACAGCCACTTCTCATTCTAATATGGGAGAGCAGGTACTCTATATTTTTATGGGGATCATTGGTGGCCTGATCTTTTCGGGAACTTTTATGGATCGAAGCCTGAATAGAAGGTCATCAAAAGGGTATCAGATCATTCAAAAAAAGATGCTTATGAAAGACTAAGAAGACTACTTATCGGGGGATTAAAAAGGCCAACTCAGTGCCTTTGCCCTGTAGAAGGGGTAAATTTAACTGCGTTAATGATTAAGTTTCGAATAACAGTTGCTATCATGTGCCTATCACCAAGTACTTAGCCGCACTATCTGCTATGTTTTGTAACGAAGACTTAGCGAAATTCTTAGCGTTGTTTGCGTGAAACTTGAATTCTGGACACCCTCTTCTTTATGGGATCATACACCACGAAGGCACTTATGCATACACCACTAAGAGGCAACAGGGCACACCATATTGCTACGATAAGATACACCATTAGCGAGGGGTGTACATACACCATAAGCAAGGTGCATACATACACCATTATAATGGTGCATGCGCAAACCCTTATATAAGTGAGATTATACAAGGAATTTACCATAAGTATATGAATGAATTCTAATAACTAATTTCTGTAAATGCAAATTGTTGGGGTATTGTTAATTGGATCTCGCAGGGAGCTGAATTGATTCCTTTTTAGAAAACTTATTGCCCTCATCAACAGCAAAACAATTCATTGCTGTTGATGGTTTCTTCATGTATAAGAGAAATTCAAATTTGGTGGTGTGAAAAAGTCTGGATTATTAGTAAAGATGAATCTTTACTTGCTTTCATCAGTGGTGGCTATTTTTGTAATAACACTAACTGTTATAGGTTATGGCACTTCGGTTAATGAACGTAAAAAGGCCCATGAATTAGCAGACCTTAAGGCGCATAAGGTGGCTTCTGAAGTCAGTAATTACCTCAATCAGGCCATGGAAATGACCCATACGCTTGCCTTGTCACTCTTAACGCTCAAAGAAGAAGGACACGCTTCCAGAACCCTGGCATTAGCAATCCTTAAACGGGCCCTGGAAAACAATCCTAACTATTACGCCACCTGGACCATGTGGGAAGCTAATGCCTTTGATGGCAGAGATGCGTATTATGCCAAAATGCACCATCAGACCTATGCTTGGTTTGCCTGTTCTTATTATCGAGTTGGGGAAGAGCTATTAAAACAGAATTTTGGAACAGTGGATATACCTGCTTATATAAGTACAGATATCCTGCAGGAGTATGAAGATGACTATTATACAATTGCCAGAAACACCAGGCAGCAGGTTATTACAGCTCCCTACTATTATAGCTTTACAGGCCAGCCAAAGGATAAACAATTAATGACATCGGTTGTGGTACCTATTGTTTTAGATGATGAAGTATTGGGAGTGGTGGGAACGGATATTGATTTGGCATCCTTGCAGGTTATAATTCAACAAACCAAACTTTATAAAACCGGCGTTGCAGCTATTATTTCAGATAATTACAAGTTTGTGGCCCATCCCAATGTTGATTACTTAGCGCAATCGATTGGAGATGTTTATAGTGATAATACCGATAGCCTTAGGCACTCTGTAAAAGCCGGGCAATCCTATTATTATCAAACCATATCTGAAGTTTCATACGAGGAAGTATTACGCTTTTGTACACCAGTTTATATCAATAATGTAGGTGCTCACTGGGCAGTATTGGTGGAAGTGCCTTTAAAGGAAGTACAGGCAGAGTCACGGCTGATGGTACTCAAGGTTTTGTTCATTGGTGTATTTAGCCTCCTTATTGTTTCACTTGTTATTTACATTATCGTTAAAAGTATTACAACGCCAATTATTAGGAGTATTCAGCTGGCCCGGAATATTTCTCTTGGAAAGCTGGAAGAGCCCGTTCAATTACCAACATCAAAAGATGAAATAGGCATGTTGAGCGAGGCCTTCAGGCACCTGGTGCAGAAACTAAAATTGATGCAACAAGTCTCAGAACTGGGGCATTGGGAACTAAATGTGAGAACGCATAAAATGGAATGGTCGGATGGCTTGTTTAATCTACTCGGCTATGAGAGTCAGGAATTTGAACCGACCCTTGATTCTCTTCTTGATCGGGTTCATCCGGATGATGTTGAGAACTTCAAAAAGTCATTATTGCGACGTTTCGGTGAACAACAAAATAGAGATGCTCGGTTTAGAATCAGAATGCAGTCTGGTGTCGTAAAATATGTGATTATGAGGTGTCATGAAACACCAGAAAAGGCTGACCAGTTAAGACATCAGGTTGGGGTTATTTTAAATGTGACAACTCTAACCTTAAAAGAGTTAAAACTGAAAGAAAGTGAACGAAAATTCAGAGGTATCTTCAATACCAGTAATGATGCTATTTTAGTTATAAATCAGGAGGGTAATTTTATTGATGCTAATGTAACGGCTTTTAAGAGAAGTGGCTGGTCCAGAAAAGAACTCTTTAAAATGAATTATAAAGACATTATTCGTAATTATAAAACAAAGGATGATTTAAAATATAAACAGGATCTGTTTGAAGGAGAGGAGGGCCGTTTTGAAACGGAATACATTAATGCCAAAGGACGCAAGATATATCTGGAAGTGAATGGGACGGTCATGGAACACAAGGGGGAAAAGGTGTTTCTTTTGGTTTCACGTGATGTCACTGAACGAAAGCAGATGGAACAGAAAATCATCCAAGCCATCATTCAAACTGAAGAAAAAGAACGCAGCTACATGGCTAAGGAGCTACATGACGGTGTGTCACCGGTATTATCTACGATAAAGCTCTATTCAAATGCCATTATTGATTCTGACGATGCTGATTTTAGGAAACGGATAACGACGAAACTAATTGCTGCTATAGAAGAGGCGATTAAAAGCATTTATGAAATATCGAATCACTTAACGCCGCATATATTGCAAAATTTTGGTATCATTACGGCCTTGGAAACATTTATTGAGAAACTTGAAGAAACAACAGCCATTAATTACCATCTTACCTCTGATCTTAGTGAGCGACTGCCTGAAAAACTTGAATTTACATTGTATCGGGTGATCATTGAGCTATTGAATAATACCATCAAACATGCCGGTGCTACAAAGGTGAATATATCCATCCATAAAACGGGTGGGGTTCAAATGATTTATAGCGATAATGGGTGCGGATTCGATAGGGAGATAGTAGGAAAAAAGAAAAACAGCATGGGGCTCTTTAATATCACTAATCGATTAAAATCGATGAATGGCACCTTATTAATAGAGAGTTCACCTGGTAAAGGCATGGCACTGGTAGCAGATTTACCAATTGAAGAAGAATGAAGAAAAAAATAACCATAGCAATTGTTGACGATCACGAACTATTTACAGATGGTTTAGAAGTGGTTTTATCACAAATTGAGGACTTTGAAATTGTTAGTAAGGCCTCCAATGGGCGAGAGTTTCTGGAGCAAATAGAACTGCTTCATCCTGATATTGTGCTGATGGATATTTCAATGCCTGAAATGGATGGGATAGAGACCACTCAACGTGTACTGGCGAAATTCCCGGACTTGAAGATCATTACCCTATCCAGTTATGGTGATGATGTGTACTATTATAAGATGATAAAAGCGGGAGCTCATGGCTTTGTACAAAAAAAGTCGGGTAAGAAAGAACTGGAGACTGCCATTAGAACTGTGTTTGCCGGTAACAACTATTTTCCCCATGAACTGATGCGAAAGATAATTTTCAAGATTGGCAACCAACCTGAAGGTGGCATCACAAATATTAAAGTAGAATTATCAAAACGTGAGAAAGAGGTTTTGGTATTGATATGCCAGGGATTTTCTAATAAGGAGATTGCTGAAAAGCTATTTATCAGCCCCAATACGGTTGATAACCATCGTAGTAATTTGTTATCTAAAACTTCTACACGTAATGCGGCTCACCTGGTTTTATTTGCCATTAAAGAGAAGCTTATCGAGATCTAAAACCATTCGAATTTCAAATATAATATTCAATTCTACAATACCCTATCCGCACCGCAGATTTGCCGCAGGTAATTTAGTATTGCACACAATAGTCAATTTATGTGACCTACCACGTAGAGGTTATACAAATAGTGATTTATTGTTGATTGAATTAAAATTTTACCGAACATCAATGTTCCGGTTAATGAATTTTCCATCCCCAATCAAAAAATAGTGGAATTCCACTATTGGAAAGGGTACTTTACATCATGCATCGAAATGCTGATACCGCTACTTTTACACCAGGAAATAAACAGGTATGAGGCAGTTGAAAATAATAGTGGTGGACGATAATGCAACCTTTCGGGAAGGCATTTCATTTTATCTGGAAGAAGTTCTTAATTATCAGGTTATAGAGAGATTTACTAATGGCCTGGATTTTTTAGATACTAAACATATAGACCTCGCCGATATTGTGCTGATGGATATTGAGATGCCAAAAATGAATGGCATTATCGCCACTCAAAAAATACTTTTTCACCATCCGCATTTAAAAGTAATTGCTGTAACAAATTATAGAAATAAAGCTTACCTGAAAGAACTTATCCTGGCCGGTTTTAAAGGCTGTGTTTTGAAAGATCATATATACAATGATGGGACAGGCCTTAGATGTTGTTCATAATGGAAAGTTATACTTTTCTGATGATCTGAAACTAACTCCTGATTCACTTTAACGGGACGACAAATAAAAAATATATAAAACAAAGGCATGAAAGGCAAAAAGATCAGATTTATGTTTTGCATAGTGACCTGTACAGTATTTTTTCTGGCAGGAGAAACAGTATTGAATGCGCAGGAAGAGAAGGCGTCAATTGATGTGGGTGCAGATTTAGTGAGCCGCTATGTTTGGCGCGGTATGAATTTAAGTACTTCACCGGCTATTCAGCCCTATATTGAGTATACCAAGGGCAATTTTACTTTAGGTTCATGGGGCTCCTACACCTTTGCGCAAGAGCCATATCAGGAAGTAGACTTGAACATGAGTTACCGTTTTAAATACATCACCATTTCACTAAACGATTATTTCGTCCCGGTGGATTCACTTGAAATAACCAATGATTACTTCAATTGGGAAAAGGCTTCTACCTCTCATGCGGTGGAAGCTTCTTTGACGGTGAGTGATATTCCAAATATACCGCTTTCATTTACTACTGGTGTTTTTCTATATGGCAATGATTTGGATGAGCAGGGTAATAACTACTATTCTACGTATTTTGAATTAAGCTATGATTTTGCCATCGGTGAAAATGACGTCTCTACATTTATCGGAATATCACCTTCAGAAGGTTTATATTCAGATGGATTTAATGTTGTCAACCTGGGAGTAACAGTTTCCCGTGAGATAGCACTTTCAGATAACTATGCTTTACCACTACAGGGATCATTTATTATTAATCCGGATGCAGAAAATGTATTTTTTGTTGTTGGATTATCATTTTAATGCATTTATATCAAAGAAATATTAAGGGGGAATGATATGAAAAAAATGGGATTGAATTTTAAACTAAACATCTATATTTTGTCAGCCTTTTTTGTCGTCTTTGGCATTACGCTGGCAGTGATCGTTAAAAGTGCTGCTGACAAAGCACATGAGAACGCACAGGAAGTTGCTGAGTTAAAAGGAAAGGAGGTCGCTTCTAAGGTGAAGAATTACTTCGATTATGCCATGCAATCATCCAATACA
>JAEINY010000285.1 GCA_016342595.1 Marinilabiliaceae bacterium | reverse complement strand
TCAGCACTAATAAAACGTTTCATGCCTTAAAAATAATAAAATTAGTGTTTGCTGCTAAGTCCGACAGGCTGCTAGTCTTCAATATACAGCACCATACAAAGATCCTTTATTTGCAATAGTTACCATAAAAAATGGAGTTATAGAGGTTGATGGTGTAGAAAGTACTTTTATTCAGCCGGGACCGGAAGCTATAGGACTTGTGTCAGGTGTTTGTCATGATTTGCCACTGGTAGCTAAGATTACGGATCGGGAGATAAAGTTTAAAAGGTAGCCGTTCATTCAGAAGTGTAGCTGGTTTACTCTGATGCTATTGAAAACTAAAAGCACTGCACTGGAGGTGGCAGATTAATTAAATGAATAAGTTCTACTTAGTGCAATCAATAGCCTGGTCTGAGGTGGAAGGGGTGATATGTTGGGTGATCAAAAGTGCTAATGCGACGATATGATTAAAAATATATTAAGGTAAACTCAAAAGTCGTATCGACTTAGGAGGCCTGGTAATTCTATTAGGTGTATGGTTAAAATGAAGTTTATAATAATAGTAGTGTTTCTCGTGGTAATGAATTTTATGGCGGGGGCGCAATTGAAAGGATATGTTTTCCATGATAAAAACGGAAATGGTGCCAGAGATATCGAAGAGCAGGGGATTTCAGATGCTGTGGTATCCGATGGTTTTCATGTAATCCGGACAGATAAAAAAGGGCGTTTTAATCTGCCTGGTTGGGAAAAGCAACGGTTTGTGACGCTCTATACAGGAGCTGGATTTTCCTGTATGGAGCGCTACCTGCCAATTTGTGAAGAAGGTGAATATGCGTTTGCCGTAACTCCCAAAAAGACAAAACAACAGGTGAGTTTTGTTCAAATTTCTGATACGGAGACTTTTGAGCACCGTGACTGGTTAGATCAATTGAAGCAATATAGTCAGGTACATAAACCAGATTTTATTGTTCATACCGGAGATATTTGTTATCGCTCGGGCATGGTATGGCATTCGGAAAATGTAACAGAGGTTCAGATGGGAGTCCCTGTATACTACTGTCTGGGGAATCACGATCTGGTTAAAGGCGATTATGGAGAACAGTTTTTTGAGCAGTGTTTTGGCCCGGCATGGTATGCTTTTGAAGAGGGAAATACGCTATATGTTGTTACGCCCATGATGGGGGGTGATTATAAGCCGGGCTTTACCCGACCGGAGATTGGTGGCTGGTTGAAAAACTTGCTTAATGTTTATGATCGCAATCAACCGAAGGTATTTTTTAATCACGATCTCTTGACTGATGGAGATAGTTTCAGGTTTAAAATTGATGGTAAGGAATCTATTGTGCTTGAGGGATTCAATCTTAAAGCGTGGTTATATGGCCATTGGCATGAGAATATGGTGAAAAAGCATGGCGACTCAGGAGTTATCTCTTATGGGACTTCAACTCTTGTAAAAGGTGGAATTGATCACTCTCCGTCAGGCTTTAGGGTCATAAATGTGGATAAAGAAGGAAACACGGATTCGCATTTCAGGTGGACTTATCTGAACCGTCAAATTGAGATTGCCTCACCGCAAAAAGGAAAAGCGATTCTGAATAGTCAGGGTGAAATAGAAATATCCGTAAATACATACCACAGTGGTGCGGAAGTGGACAGTGTGAAATATGGAATATGGGGAGAATCCGGTTTTAACTGGAATTCCGCATTGGAGGCAAATCGTTGGAAAAAAATGATCAAAAATTCCGATTGGAATTGGTCGGCTTCTTATAAAACCAATGATCAGAAGCAATATGAATTAGTCGTTGACGCTTACTTAAGAAGTGGAGAGATATTACATGCTAAAAAAAAGTTTGCAGTTCATAAGGAAGATATCGATGAACCTGTGGAGGGCAATTGGTATAATCTGGCAGGGAATATGGCACATGATCCGCTAGTTAAAAAAGATCATAAGTTGCCATATCAGTTGATCTGGTCGGCAAATGTAGGAAGTAATATATTCATGAGTTCTCCCGTGGTGCATAAGAATTTTGTAATGACATCAAGTTTTGACGACGGCAATGCTGAAAAATGTCATATTGTTTGCTGGGATGCTGCTACAGGAAAGGAGCAGTGGAAGTATAATACATTAAATGGCGTAAAAAACCAGATGGTTATTGCCGAAGGTCTTGTGATTGCTACCGATATGCAGGGAATGACTTACGCGATAGATATTGAAACCGGAAAATTGCATTGGAAAAGAGATCTTCAATTAAATCGATTGCCGGGTTTTGTCACAGGAATTGTAACAGATGGTAAAGTTGTTTATACCGGTTTTGGGAAGTCACTGTGTGCGTTGAATGCAGCAACCGGTGAAATTATATGGAAAAATGAAGCCTGGAACGGTGGAGAAGGGACAACCCCTACCATGACTATAGCTGACGATGTATTGGTGGTTTCCAAACATTGGAGTGCCATATTTGCACACGACACCAAAACAGGTAAATTACTTTGGTCAAGAGGCGATGACGGTTTAAGGTTTAGAGATGGAGTTGTTGGTTATAGGGATGGTTCTTTATGGCTGGCAGAGCGAAAGACATTTGAAAAAGGAAAGGTTCACCAGTTGGAGTTGAAAACAGGAAAAACAATCCGTAGTTTTCTAACCGGGATGCAAAACACAGGGACTTCAGCTCCGGTTGTTTTAGAGGAGTTGATTATTGTAGCGGGTTCGCATCCGGGTGTAGCCGCATTTGACCGAGCATCCGGTGAAAAGAAGTGGCAGTTTGAGGTGGACGCGGCAATGATTTACACACCATCTTATTTTTGCGATAGGGAGCAGAGTCTGGAATCAACACCGGTAGTTGTAGGGGATAAAATTGTGTTTGGTGCAATGGATGGGAATATTTATGTTCTTGATATTGATACTGGGAAGTTGTTATGGAAAACAAAACTTGGGGCACCTGTCTTAACAACTGTTGCAGTTACTGAAGAGTGTTTTTATATCTGCGATTTTGCCGGGAATATTTATTGTTTTAGTGAAAGTAAATTTTAATTGATGAATAATGGAAAGGGTATTTTTATTCTTTACTTTAATTTGTTTGTATACTCAAAGCTTTGGGCAAACCAGTTTACATATTGGTTTTGATCGGGATATTGAAAAGTATTATCCTAAAACCGAAGATGGTTCGGCAACTTATGTAATGCAGCTACAACGTCCTCAGTTGGTAAAAGGTATTGTAGGAAAGGCTTTAGATTTATCAGAGAATGCAGTATTGCGTAAACCTGTGGTCTTGAAAGCTGATGAAGTTCCGGCTTATTCCGAAGAATACGATTTTTCAGTACAAGTTTGGGTGAAAACTCTAAAAGGTGCTCAACAAGGGACACCAATTATTGGAAATAAAAAAGAGGGTAACTTAAACCAACAGGGGTGGAGCATCTTTACCCAGTCTAACGGTGCATGGGGGGTAAATCTTTCTGATGGAAAGAACAGTTTTACATATAAGACAAATGCACCTCGACAGGTAATTAATGATGGTGAATGGCATCAGGTGGCATTTTGCCTTGATAGGGAAAAAGGTGAAACCTGGTTTTATTTTGATGGGAAAAATGTTGGAATATACGATACTCCTGCACTAGGTAGTCTGGCAAATGAAAACCGTACAATTGCCGGAGGAACTGATGAATATTGGGAGTATGGTTCTTTTGGGCAGTGGACTGCATTTAATGGCTTTATTGACGAGGTAAGCCTTCAGAATAAAACGTTTCATTCAAGTGATATTCTCCAGTCATATAAACAGTATAAAATACCTGATGCGGAGGGGCAATTGATAGCTCCACTACGTGTTATGGTATGGAATATCTGGCATGGAGGAAGGCGTTATGGTAAGCATGTAGGCGTAAAAAGGGTTGTTGAAACCATTAAGCAGGCTCAACCTGATATTGTTGGTTTGATTGAGACCTATGGTTCTGGTGAGATAATTGCCGACTCGTTGGGGTACTATTTTTATCTGATTAGCTCTAATCTTAGTATTATGAGCAAGTTTCCTATAAAAGAAACCATAAAAGTATTTCGTCCATTTAATTCAGGTGGAGTGATTTTAGATTTGGGAAATAACAAACAAATTGCAGTTGTTGATACCTGGTTGCACTACCTTCCTGATTATGGTAAAAATGTGGTGGAAAGAATAATGTCTTCTGAAGAGTTGGTTAAGGCAGAAAAGAAGACAAGGCATTCAGAAGTTAAGCAAATATTAAAAGAGATTAAACCATTGGTGAACAATTCCAATCAGACTCCTGTAATTATGTTAGGGGATTTTAATAGTGGATCCCATTTGGACTGGATTGAAACTACCAAACAAATACATTATGGTTATTCTATTGAATGGCCAGTTAGTAAAGAGATGGAACAAGCAGGATTCTTAGATAGTTTCAGAGAACTCAATATTAATCCTTTGCTAGACCCCGGTTTAACATGGACCCCGCGTGCTGCCAGATCATCAACAAATTATGGTTTAAGAGACAGAATTGATTTCATCTACTATAAGGGAAATATTAGACCCATTGAATCAAAGGTAATAGATTATCACCCAATAATGTTTCCGTCTGATCACGCGGCAGTTATTTCAGTCTTCGAATTCGAATAATACAAAGTATATAATGAGTGAATTAAAGAATAAAGTAGTTTACCTGGTTGGAACATTCTTCCTGCTATGTTTTTCAAATTGTAGTTTAGTAACTCCCAAAAATAAAGAGCGAAAGCAGCCAAATATAATCTATATACTAGCCGATGACTTAGGCTATGGCGAATTAGGCTGTTATGGTCAGGAGAAAATTGAAACACCAAATATTGATAATTTGGCCAAAGAAGGAGTGATTTTTACTCAACATTACAGTGGAGCTCCTGTTTGTGCTCCTTCTCGTTGTGTCTTATTAACAGGAAAGCACCCCGGACATGCGCAGATCAGGGGTAACGATGAGTGGACGGAACGCGGTGATGTTTGGAATTATTTTGCACAAGTAAAGGATTCAACTTTGGAAGGGCAGTTTCCCCTCAAAGAGGATACAAAAACTATTGCAAGCCTCTTGAAAAGTGCTGGCTACACGACTGTAATTGTGGGTAAGTGGGGGCTCGGTGCTCCACATACACATGCAACTCCTTTACAAATGGGGTTTGATTTCTTTGTAGGCTATAATTGTCAAAGGCAGGCACACACCTATTATCCTGTTCATTTGTATAAAAACGATAAGCGGATTCTTTTAGGTAATGATACCATATCACCGGTAAAGAAACTTAATAAAGGTGCAGATCCATATAAAAAAGAAAGTTATGCGGATTTTAACTTAAATACCTATTCTGCGGATATCATGTTTGAGGAGCTGCAGAAGTTTATTACTGACAACGATCCTAATGTAACAGGAAAACCTTTGTTTATGTATTGGGCAACTCCACTTCCACACGTGCCTTTACAGGCTCCTGAAAGATGGGTGAAGCATTATGTAGATATATTCGGGGATGAAAAACCTTATTTAGGTAATCAGGGTTACTTTCCGCAACGTTATCCCCGTGCTGCATATGCAGCAATGGTATCGTATATGGATGAACAGGTCGGACAATTGGTTAAGCAATTAAAAGAGCAAGGTATATACGATAATACCTTGATAGTATTTACCTCAGATAATGGGCCAACTTTTAACGGAGGAACACAATCGCCTTGGTTTAAAAGTGGGGGGCCGTTCAGAAGTGAATATGGATGGGGAAAGTGTTTTGTTCACGAAGGTGGTATACGAGTGCCTATGATTGCATCCTGGCCAGGAAAGATTCAGGCAGGTTCGAAAACCGATCATATTTCAGCATTTTGGGATGTCCTTCCTACATTTTGTGAAGTGGCTGATGCATCCATACCTGATGATGTAGACGGAATTAGTTTGTTGCCGACACTGATGGGTGAGGATACACAGAAAGAACATGAATACTTATACTGGGAATTTCCGGAACTTGAGGGAGAACAGGCTGTTCGTATGGGCGATTGGAAAGCGATACGAAGAAATATTAAAAAAGGGAATCTTGATATTGAGCTTTACAATCTCAAAACAGATATTCAGGAGCTGAACGATGTAGCTGCTGAAAATCCTTCAGTTGTAGAAAAGGTCGAACTTATTATGAAAAAGGAGCATGTACCTTCAGATAATGAGCACTTTCAATTAAAAGAGCTAGGAGATTAGTACTTATAGGTTAAAAAAAATAGTCGACGAATGAAACATATATATTTATTATTAGCAATTGATTTTGTATTTTATAAAGGAAGCAAGCTAAAGGTACTTGACTCGAAGATTGTCGATTATCATCCGGTTATGTTCCCATCAGATCATGCCGGTGTATTCTCTGTGTTTCAAATTAAATAAATAGATGTGATGAAAATTTTCAATAGTATTAAATGCATTGTCTTAGGCATGGTTGTCTTTGGCTTTTTGAATACCGGAACCGCTTGTGCCCAAAACTCGTTAAGGGTTTTAACCTTCAATATTTGGGATCCTGCTGATATTCCTTTTTGGGAAAAACACGCAAACGGTTTCCCTGTGGATAAAACAGTTGATTATTTAACTGAAGATAATGCAGATATTCTGTTGTTACAGGAAGTGACACTGGAAGCTGCTCCGCATCCGCAGGCTTTTTTCCAAATTAGGGAGAAGCTCTTTGCAAAAGGATATTTATATACCGCTTTTTACAAACCCGATTATTCATCGGGCACGGGTACTGTCGGTTATATCCGTGGTAGTAAGAATAGTGGATATCCATTGGCAATTTTCAGCAAGTTCCCGGTGATTGAAACTTTTGCTGCTCAAACACTAAATGGAAAAACTATGTCGAAAGGCGTGTTGGCAGTAAAAGTACAGGTAAATGATGTTAGCTTGTATGTTTGTACAACACATTTGAGCATTGGCGAAGCGCAAACTAATGATGAAGTAAGCAAAGTAGCAGTTCCTTTTATAAACCAGGTTGCCGGCGATGAACCTGTTATCATGGGAGGTGACTGGAACAGCCCTCCTGCTGCTGATTTTCCGGATTCATCAAAAAAAATAGGGAATTACACTTATGAGTGCAGTTTAAAAACTAATGAAATTTCAAGACTTCAACGATTTTTAATTATTATGTTATTTGTATTCCAGA
>JAEINY010000284.1 GCA_016342595.1 Marinilabiliaceae bacterium | reverse complement strand
ATAGATTATCATTACCGTTCACAAGAGCACACACTCAATCCGGCCACCCTTAAACACTACAAATCCACTCACCGATACTTAAGCCTGTTCCTGAAAGAGCGAAAAAACGGCGATGACATCTACCTCAAACAAATTGACTATGCCTTCCTGACTGACTTTGAAGCCTTCCTCCGCGCTTATCAACCAACAGAAAGCGGACAACGACCATTGGCTCATAATACCGTAATGAAACACCTGAGTCGTTTCCGTACCCTCATGAACCTGGCCATTAAACTGGGCTGGATGGAGCATTATCCCTTCAAGGCGTACAAACTCTCCTACAAACAGTCCGATCGCAAGTACCTGTCCAAAGAAGAACTTAGCCGTATAGAAGCAAAACGATTCAAGATAGAGCGCCTGCAACTGACCAAAGACCTCTTTATCTTCTCTTGCTACACTGGATTAGCCTATAGCGATGTTGTTCAATTAGAACCAAATCACATCACCATTGGCATAGATGGAAATAACTGGATATTTACTCATCGTAAGAAAACAGACAACGCGGTTCGGATCCCTATATTACCAACGGCACACTATCTGATTGATAAATACAAAGACCATCCACGATCATTACACAACGGAACTCTTTTCCCCAAAATATCCAATCAAAAACTAAACGGTTATCTGAAGGAAATCGCAGATCTCTGCGAAGTTGATAAAAACCTCACCTTCCATATGGCACGGCATACCTTTGCAACCACCGTAACTTTAAGTAATGGTGTGCCCATTGAAACAGTCAGTAAGATCTTGGGCCATCATCGCATTGCAACTACACAGATTTACGCCCGGGTGGTCGAAAATAAGGTCAGTGAGGACATGCATCAACTACAAGTGAAACTAACCGAGAAAAAAAATAAAGATAAAAAAGCATCAATATAGTACTTGTCTCAAAGCCTGTAAATACAGTAAAAAGCTCCTATTTTAACAATAGTTAAAATAGGAGCTTTTTTATTCAAATTTATCTAAATGAAACATTTAGTATACTAAAGGCATTGTTTTTGATGCAACCTATTTGCATTTAGTACGTCTCACTAAAAACATAACATTAATCCATGAAACAAACTTGGGGGTAGATTTTTAGTATTAGGTGAAATGAGTGGTGCGTTTCATAAAAAAAATAAATCTGAACAAATGCAAAACCTCCTGGATCAACTTAGTGAGGTGGTCGATCAGGTTCATGACCACCATTGTAACCACCAATGCAGTATGCCAGATTTAACTGCCGTAAAAGCGTTTGTGTGCAAACTTAACACGCTGACCCAAAAGCACCGCCGTAGACTACGGTATCTTTCTGTAGATCCTGCGTTATGCAAAACCTTCAAGCACCTCATCAAGCCCTACCAATCGATGCTAATATACACACTCAACAGCCTCTTTGAGATGCAAATCTCATGTAAGGAGAAGTATGAAAATGAGGATTGTTTATTAAAAAAAACACTCAACACCCTCATTGAATTGTTATGTTTTCTACATAAACAATTCCCACAAGAATTTAATGACAGCTTACCCATTCCTTTGCCTGCTTATGAGCGACAAAAAGAAGAAATCAAACAATCCCTGGGTTTGCTAAGGGATATGCTGCTGATGAAGAAAGTGAACAAACCACTTCTTAACGTCGTGCTTCATCCCTTCTGGGATTTCCTGGAATATACCAAGGAGCATTATTCCTTTTGCGACTTAGCCTTTCTGAAATCATGGATGATCAAATTGGCGAAAGTTTGTAAAAAACCGCAAACAAAAAAGGAATTTGAAAAATTGCTCTGTATAGCTATTATCCGGCACGACCTCAACTCCCAGGAGTGCATGGACTACTGTAGTGAATTCTTTTCTAAAATGTGCAACCTGCAAGACAGTAAAGCCGAACAATTGGAAGTCCTCCGATTATTTTTAAAAAGTGTTGAGCAAGTACAAGCAGCAAACCAGGCAGGCTACGACCGCAATGCTAAAAAAATCAGATCCTTCTTAATCAAATGGCTGAGACAAGAGATTTCATTTATAGAAGCTAGCTGTCATATAAGTGAGCAATCCACTTTTAAAACAAAAGACAACGATAAAATACCAACAAATTTGCCCGTAGCGGAATTGGGATTTATTATACGTCTTTGGGATAAAACAGACATATTTAAATCTGCTGAACCTCAAGAACTCTTTAACCTGTTCTCGAAACATTTCTCGTCCAAGAAAAAAATTAACCCTTCCCCAGGGAACTTAAGCAATGGTTACTATTGCACTCCTCCGTCGTCGATCCTAAAAGTTAAAAAAATGCTTAAAAACCAATTGGATTTAATAGAGCAAAATAAATTTTAAACTTTTTTCATTCATAACTCCTTGATTTACATGGGGTGGTTAGGGTGGTTCCACCCTTTTACCACTATTTTCGTATTTCCTGTTTTCCTTCCTTTGTACCACATCATAATCAATCAAATAGCCTGGCAGCTAAAACAAGTATTAATCTTAAATCGAAAATAATGAATATGAGTTAAACAGATTTAAAATGGAAAGATCGTATTCCCAATTCTCTCCACCTGTGGGGGAGGACTTGGTCCCGTGTAACGGGATGCCGTAGGCAGAGGGGGTATTGTCTGGAAAAAGCTACTAATAAGTTGAATTATCAATTAATTTAAACATCAAATTATGGCAACAGAAATTATCACAACCGACGATTTGCGCGAATTCAAACTCGAATTACTCGCCGACATCCAAAAACTACTGCAAGACCAAGCCGGTACCCATCCCAAAAAATGGTTAAAGTCCCGGGAAGTACGGCAGATCCTCAACATCTCCCCGGGTACACTGCAGAACCTCCGTGTTAATGGCACTTTGCCCTACACCAAAATCGGCGGTGTCATCTACTACGCCTTCGCCGACATCCACCAGATGATCGAGGAACACAAAGTCAATTAGGAGTGCATCGAATTCTATTTTCTAAGCGGACTTCGGACTTCTATCTCCGGACTCATTTCTTTTCACTAATCACTAATAAAATGAACACCAGAGCACCATGAACTATATCCATCATCAATTGGCAGCCTTTGAAAAGATGGATAAGATACCAGAGTTAAAACCACATCACATCAGCCTGTACATAGCACTATTCAGGTTGTGGAACTGGGCCCAATTTGAAAATCCCATCATCATACACCGACAGGAAGTCATGAAGATGGCACGCATCAAATCTCCAACCACGTTTTCAAATGCAATAAAAGACCTTAATCACCATGGTTTTGTTAAATACAAACCATCCACTGATCCGGATGTAAACAGCAAAGTTTACTTGTCCATTTTATGGACGAGTACTCGTCCACAGCTCGTCCATAAAATGGACACTAATATAAAACATACAAACAATACACACTCTATAGGAGAACCCAGTTTTTATGATAATCAAAAAGCAACAAAAATGGATACAGAAGAACGTAAAATAGCCATGAAGTCACTTAACAATAATCAAGACCCCCAACAAGACCTTTTCGACTTCGAAGAAACACCCCTTCCGGAAGAAAAAATACGAAAAAGGAAAAAGCAGAAAAAGAATCTCTCCCCTTCCAGGGGAGATGCCCGGAGGGCAGAGGGGTTCCCTCCTCCACTCGAACACATCCAAATCTACTTCCAGGAAAAGAACCATTCCAAAACAGAAGCCGAACGCTTTTTCAATCACTACACGTCCAACGGCTGGTTAGTGGGTGGCAAGTCCCGTATGAAAGACTGGAAAGCCTCCGCCCGCAACTGGATGCTCAACATCGACAAATTCGCCAACAATTCATCTGGCTCCTCACAAAGTCAAAACGCGGATGCGGAGCGGAGCCGAAGTAACAAACTCAAACCACTCGGCCACAAACCATCCACTAACTATAGCAAACCACTTTAACAATGGATATTCAACACTTTCCTCCTACAGGGGGAAATGCCGAAGGCAAAGGGGGTAAAAACGCATTGCTACACTCTCCCCATTTGGGGAGGACTTGGTCCTGTGTAACGAAATGCCAAAGGTAGAAAGGAACTAAAACAAACTCAGTGCCCCTCTGCGCCTCCTCCGCGAATCTCAGTGTAACAATTTTAAATTTCAACCAACTCCAGAAATCATGAAAAACCTACTATACCAAAACCTAAAATGCAAATTCAACATCGACAACTTCGATCAGATCCTGGATAAGATAGATAACCTTTCTGAGCAATTCTTTGAGCAAAAACTATTCATCGACAAACAATCCTACCTGTGCGAAATCATTGATCTTCACGACAGGATACAATCCGTTTACTGCCATTTATCCGGCCAGGAATACAGCTACACATTCGACCCGCCCTACAATACCTACACCGATGCTGAATGCCTCCTGCACTACTATGCCAACATCATCACCTTCATCAAACACATGGCCTTCTTCTTTCAACCAATCAATTGCCCTAACACCATCCACGCCAAATATTCACTCAATTAAAACTAACGTCATGCTCTACAAAAAGCACCTTCTATCGCAAAGAGCACAAAAAATTTTCACAAAGAACCGCTAAGGTTAAATATTTATTTTTTTTTGCGCCCCTTTGTGTTTTCCTCTGCGGCCCTTTGCGTTACATTTTTTCTCGACGTAACAATTAATCATTAATCCCTAATCATTAAAACATGCACTACCAAATAAAAAACAACACCATCATCTACAACTTCCCAAAGTCCTTATCCTTCATCACAAAAAAAGGAAAAGCCATCTACGGACCCACCTTCAAACTATACAATGAAGACATGTCCATCATCCGAAAGCTCTTCGCCTACATCATTGGTGATCATCCAACCACTATCTCCCTAGACCTGGATCCCAGAAAAGGCCTCATGCTTTGCGGTCCCATCGGCTGTGGCAAAACCTCACTCATGAAACTGATGCAACTCCTACTCCCCATTGAACACCGTTTCCAGGTAAAAGCCTGCCGTGACATCAGCTTCGAATTCCAAAAGGACGGCTTCGATGTGATTCACCGCTACAGCAAACGCAGCTTCACCATCATTCCCGGACGCAAAACACCCAAACCAATCTGTTTCGACGACCTGGGAGCCGAACAAAGCCTCAAACACTTTGGCAGCGAATGCAACGTGATTGCAGAAATCCTGCTCAGCCGATACGACCTCTTCATCTCCGATAACCTAATCACACACATCACCACCAACCTGGATGTAGATCAAATCGAGGAATTATATGGACAACGCGTAAGGAGCCGACTAAGAGAAATGGTTAACTTGATTGATTGGCCGGATGATACACCTGACAAACGACAGTGATTTTTCCCAGTAATGACTAGATTCGTTCCTAAACACACGACATGTCCAAATGAATACACACAAATCCTATCATACTTCCCTAAAACTATTGGCTAAAAAAGGCAGCTTGCCTCAAACTTATTCCACCCAAATAGACCGCACCACCATCTGGCGATGGAAACAGGAACCCGAAGATAAATACACCGGCATCGAATTATCAGATGTTGAAATACTGGAAGATTTTATATCCAGAAAGGAGGCGCAAACAATCATGAAATCATACCTGAAATTAGCCTTGACTTTGGGGTTAATATTCTCTTCTTCCAAAGCAGTGCACAAAAGTATTAAAATCAACAAAGAACGATTCGTAAAGACAATTATCCACCATAAAAAACACATCAACACGACCTTAGTATTGCGCTTACTAAAAATCCCCACCTCAGTATTTCACTACTGGAAAAACAAAGTACTCTATAAATGTGAAAGCTCACCAATAAAACTCTGCAAACGCAAATATCCAAACCAGTTAACCTCAAAGGAAGTAACTACTCTCAAAGAATTGGCTCTATCCGAACAATTCAAATACTGGCCCACCTGTTCACTGGCATGGTATGCCAAAAGGGAAAACCGCTTACACTTCACTATCTACCTGGTATAAATACATCCGCAAATTAGGTATAAAACGACCTCGCCCACCTAAAAAGAAACGTTACCCCAACGGCATTACCACCACTGCTCCCAACCAGATATGGCATGCTGATATCACCGTAGTAAAAAGCCTGGATGGACTTAAAAACTACGTATACCTACTCATGGATAATTACTCCAAATAAATCATTAATTGGCGGGTAGAGACCATGGTATCCGGTAAAATAAGAATGCAAATCATTAGGGATGGGTACCAGAATTTTTCTGCACAAACCAAAGATGTACAATTGATGATTGATGACGGACCGGAAAACAATAACAAAGAAATGGATAGTTATACCTCCTCTGATGGTATAAACATACAAAAATTGATTGGGATGAAAGATATTCCCCAATCCAACTCCCTAATCGAAGCACAGAACAAACTACTGAAATACCAATACCTCTTTAAGCACCAGTACGAGAACATTAACCAATTGCGAAATTTATTGAATTGGGTCATTGAAGATTATAACAACATAAGACCACACCACGCTTTGAAAGGATTAACGCCTTCTGAAGCCTACACCGGTAAAACAACGGATGAAAAAGAACTGAGATTAAAAATGAAACAAGCCAAGCAAAACCGAATAACCCAAAACACAAAAATATCATGCGGAATATGCTAATTATAGCCACTGAAAACGAAAGAGCATTTCTCTTTGGATTATACTCTTGTAATAAAGGAATTATAAGGGAGTATTTTTTAAATAACAATTAACAGAAAACCGATAAATAGTAAACACCAGCAGTAAAATTCATAACAAATTACCAACAAAGAGGGTACAGGGTGATTGTTGTAATATTGCAACGCTTTTTTCCAAGTTCATCGTGGGATTTGCTGCGGTATTGATTCCTAACCATCAGTACCTGCATGGCAGTCATTAAAAAAGGGCGCCCCTAAACAGGACGCCCTTTGAAGATTCAACACTACAAATAAGTTATTCTTTCTTGAAAAACTTTTATTTCTTCACCAATTTACTTGTACGTATTACACTGTTACGTTCCATCTTCACAAGGTATATTCCTTTATCCAGGCCGGAAATATCCATGCGCAATACACCACCAGTTTCAGAAGCTACCAGCGTCCCACTAAGGTTATAAATCAACACCTTATCTGTTTCAACAAAATGAAGTTCATCTTTAGCC
>JAEINY010000283.1 GCA_016342595.1 Marinilabiliaceae bacterium | reverse complement strand
TGTAAGCTCCTTGCCCTTCTTCACGGATATTCAGCGGATGACGATGGAATGACTTTCTTAGTCATCCGCTGAAGGATAAAAAAAATCCGGGACTTGCCCGGATCATTTAACTATTAACTACATACACAACTATTACTCCAATCCAAGCAACAGTATATCATAGGCCGTATCCATTACCACTTTACTATTCTCAACGGTGACTGTTTGTCCGGAATAGAAGTCCTTTAATCGGGTACCATCGGCAAATACTCCGGCTACATTTACTTCTTTGATTCCTTTGGCCATATCCAGTCCGACAATCACTTCATCTTTATAAATATTGTCAACATACTCACGCTTGAAGATATAAGGCGACTCAGACAACATGGTGTGACGACCGGCTCCTACAGCCGGGTGCGCCGTTCTGAATCGTCCCAGCTTTTGCCAGTGCGCCAGTACATCCTGTATTTTATACCCATTGCGTTCGGTATTGGCAGCCAATTCCTCCCAATTCATGAATGAACGCAAGGTAGCATCACCCACTGTTCCGGGGATATCTAAATCACGCGCTGTTTCATCGCCGTAATACACTTGTGTGGCGCCGGGACATAACAATAATTTTGTGGCTGACTCAAAGGGTTTCTCCCGCATCTTATCAAAGGGATGCCCGTCATCATGCGATGTGAGGTAATTCATGGTGCTGAGCCCTTTCAATTCATTGGCTAATAAACGATCGTATTTACTAAAAATGGATTCATAATTACCATTGGCATCCCCTTTCAGCTCAAAGTTGATCAGACACTTAAAGCCTTCATTGAAGTAATCCACTTGCCTGTCACCAAAGTTAAACCAACGACCGCCTGAAACGCCATATCCATACACCTCGCCCATCATGTAAAACGGATTTTCATCCAATACTTTATCGGGATTCGCTTTTTTCCATTCGGCAAATGCTTTTTCCGCTTCTTTCCACAAATCGCCCCACACCGATTCTTCCGTATGCTTGGCGGTATCAATGCGGTATCCGTCAATCCCATACTGACGAATGAAATCGGTTAACCACTTTATGAAATAAAATCGGGGAGTCCGCGGATAACCAGTTGCATCAAAGAAAGCATTGAGCTCATTCATCTCTTGCTCCAGTCGACCTTCAGCGGCCCATTTCTCAGCCAACACTTTAGGAATGTCTACTTCCTGAATGCTTTCTGTTTTGACATCTGGTAAGTTGTCCACTAAAGTACACGTTACGGTTGACTCGTAATCGGTATATTGACAAGTTGGTTGGGTACGCACCCACTCATCCGACCACAGCGGATCTTTACCTGTAACCGGTCCTGTGTGGTTGATCACCACATCCAATACGATGCGAATACCATGGACATGTGCGGTTTCTACCAATTCGGCCAAATCCGCTTCGGTTCCGAAGTTAGGCTCCAGGGCGGTCCAATCTTTGGCCCAATAGCCATGAAAACCATAGGTATTTCCGGTTCCTTCATTTACAGCACCATGCACCTGCTCTACCACCGGACTGAACCAGATGGCATTAATGCCCAGATCGGTAAAATAGCCTTCTTTTATCTTTTGGGTGATACCTTTCAAATCGCCCCCTTCAAAGCCCCTCAAAACAGCAGTTTCATCAGTGCGTTCGAAATTAACATCATTGGCAGGATCACCGTTATTGAAACGATCGGTCAACAGGAAATAGAGATTGGCGTTTTCCCAAATAAATGGAACGTCTCTTTTTGTTTGTTTATCTGTTGAAGGGGAATCTTTGCATCCCGCCGTCAGCAATAAGATTGAAATAAAAACGAGTGTAAATTGTTTCATTTTAGAAATGATTTGTTAGCCTTGTAAAGATAGGAAAGCGTGACTATTTTGGACTATTTTGCATCTCCGCCAAGTAGTCAATTTAATACGTAATTCGTTGATACACCTGCATTACAACTCATCCAGTACTAGTTCGTTTTTATGAAATGGGCTTTCTGCAACGGTTTGCGGAAACTTGCAGACTCATTCGGAGTTATCGTCTTTGATTTTAGGGTTGATCTTATACTTACGATTCAATACATTAGTAGCACTTTCACAATTTATTATTTTATAATTGAATGATGTATTTTGGTTGAGCGAAGCGAAACAATCTTTGTGGCCGATGGTTATCAGGCCATGTTGTATTGCATGGAAAAGTTACACAGAGCACGCTGAGATAAAAAGCATAAGGTAGCTCACAGAAGATTATTATACCATAAATACTGCCAAGCATAAGATATCCTCTCGGTGTCCCTCTGTGTTTTCTTTGTGTTGCTTTGTGTTGCTTTGTGTAACTTTTTTCCGTTAAACGTAATACTATTAATACCCTATCGGATCTTGGCAGACCTTTAGTTATAGAATGACCAATCCGCTATCTCTCAACTGGGAAAAGGTGTAGCTATTGATAAAGATATTGAAGTCGCCCGGTTTTTTCTGTTCAAAATCGGCTCTAACCTGTTGCAGGGTGAAGTGCTCTTTGGCCGATACCGCTAATTGAGGTAATAATTGGCATAACCACTGTCCCAACTCTTCTTTGACCTTGAGTACCAATTCAGCTTTTTTGTTGGAAATGGTTAATTCCATCATGTGTGTTGTTTTGCCTTTTTTCTTTTTCGTATAGGAACGTACCCGGGGTTGATTACCCAACCAGATCCATTTATTTTTGTCCGCTAACACATTACCTTCCTCACTGGTTAAACTACGCTCAATGCAATTGGAAGGGATGGTGGTACGCGGCACTTTAAAATCAAACCAATCCTGTATCTGATAATCAAAACAAAGGCCATGCATAAAATTATACAGTGACTTACGCAATCCATCGCCATACATTTCGTGCATGGCACCGGAAGGATCAGCATGTTCCAGGTCATTATTGGCAAAGGTGCCTTTATCATTGGTCAGGTTCTGCACCTTATACTTTTCGGGATGTAATCCCACATCACTGTGCGCTGTCATAGCAAAGCGGTGCCAAAATCCGGAATGCAATACGCCTGCTTCAAAGAGTTGGCGAACGACTTCTAAGGCATCGATGGTTTCCTGAGCTGTTTGTGTGGGAAAACCATACATCAGATAGGCATGCACCATAATGCCTGATTGGGTGAAATGATCGGCCACTCGTGTGACCTGCTCCACCGTCACCCCTTTATTGATGAGTTGGAGCAAGCGGTCGGAAGCTACTTCTAAACCACCACTCACAGCAATGCAACCACTCTCTTTCAATAGCAGGCACAGGTCCCTGGTATAACTCTTCTCGAACCGGATGTTGGTCCACCAGGTTACCAATAAATTGCGCCGTAAAAGCTCCAATGCTAACTCACGTAAAAGAACAGGAGGTGCTGCTTCATCCACAAAATGAAAACCATTACGCCCCGTCTGCTGAATAATCGCTTCCATGCGATCGACCAGGTGCTCAATTTTATTGGGTTCATACCGTCCGATGTAATCCAGTGAACCATCACAAAAAGTGCATTTTCCCCAATAGCATCCGTGGGCCAGAGTCATCTTATTCCAGCGTCCATCACTCCATAGGCGAAACATGGGATTGGCCACTTCCACTACCGACAAGTATAAATCCCAGCGAAGGTCACTGTAATCGGGAGTGCCGGTTTGAGCTTGTGGTACATCCCGCTGATCGGATCCATCACAATAAATAACCTCCGCATTATTGCGAAAAAACGTACGTTTTAATTGCGCCTGATCACGCTTCCCATCCAATACTTCTAGCAGGATACGCAATGGTGCTTCCCCATCATCCAGGGTCATGAAATCAACATAGGAAAATACCCGCGGCTCTTTTAACTCACGCAGTTCTGTATTCACATACCCGCCACCCATGGTGACATGAATGTGCGGATACTGTTTTTTGATGTATTGACCACAACGTAATGCACTGTATAGATTACCTGGAAATGGCACTGACAATGCAATCAAAGTGGGTTGATAGCTTTCAATTTTTTCCTTCAGCAAATCAATTAATAACTGATCGATGTAGGTGGGTGCTTCCAGAAGGGCCTGATTCATCTCGTCAAAGGAAGATGCCGACCGTCCTAATCGCTCGGCGTAACGGCTAAATCCGAAAAAAGGATCAATGGCTTCCTGGATCAAATCAGACAAGTCTTCTAAATAGAGCGTGGTCAGATGTTTGGCTTTATCCTGCAACCCCATGGTGCCAAAGGACCAATCTAAATCTTCCACCTGATTAAAACGGGAGGCTTCGGGCAAGAGGTTACCTTCGCAAATGGCATGGGCCAATAAATCATTATTTCCTCTTAGAAAATCCATCACTGCATCCACCGTGTTCAGATATTCCTTTCGGAGGTTTAGGATGCGTTGACTATTGCTTGATAAATCGGCAGGCGCTACATCTATCTGATCAAACAAACCCGTTAAGCCACTGCGCGAAAACAGCTTATTAATCACTTCTATTCCCAAATCAGCCTGGACGGACTCAATTTTCAGGGTATTCAAATAACCTTTCAGATAGGCGGTTGCCGGATAAGCAGTATTTAACTGAGTAAATGGAGGAGTGATTAACAATACTTTATGAGACACGCTAGTTAATTTAGTAAGAGGGCAAAATTAAACAATATTAGAAGGATGAGGGATATTCTGGATTGAATTTTTAGTAATAGTAAAGGTGTGACGCTTTCGACACTTTGTTAGTCATGCCTTTACATTGATATTCCACAGGTGCTCTCTATTACACCTGTACTCCACAGGCGCTCGCCAGGTACTACACCTGTACTCCACAGGCTGAAGCCAGGTACTACACAGGTACTATACCGGTGCTCCCCAGGTACTACACCGGTGCTCCCCAGGCTGAAGCCTGGGGTTGAGGGGCGTCACAGACTTCACTGCACCCTTCATGCCGGACTTTCTCATCCATTGATCATTAAACATTAATCATTAACAATTGCCTCCACGGCCTTTTTCACCTCCTGATAGCGATACCGTTCCAGCTTCCCAAACCCTTCCAATTGACGAGCTTTTAGTTTGGTAAACAAAGGGGATGTGATGCCACATAAAAACCGCGTTAGTAAGGTAGCCGACACTTCCTGGGGCGATTTTTCCTGAAGAGGTATTATTAACTGCCTCAAGTCATAGGACTCCAAGGGTGGTATTTCAATTGAGTACTGCAATTGAGCTTTCCCGGATTGGCACACCGAACAATGCCCGCATTTATCCCAATCATTCCTTTCACCAAAATAGTGCGACAATGCTTTGGAGAGGCAACGGTCAGCGCTAAAAAAATCAATCATTTGCTGAATCCGGCTCACTTCGGCCTGTTCCTTCTGATCAAATCGGGCATAGAGTTGATCGGTCATTTGCTCCACCTCGAAATCTGAATTGGTTACTTCAAATACTTCAATCATTTGTTTGGCTTCCAGCTCAATCCAGCCTTGTTGCTCAAAATACTCCAAAGCGGCAGCAATGCGCTTCCGATCGGTGGGGTAATTGGCCACGATGGTATCAAAATCCACAGTCGTCCATAAGCGGGCTTTTTGTGAATGTTCAAATATGGCAGATATAAAGGCTTGACGTTCGGTCTTAAAGGACTTAATAATGGTTTCTTCCGGTCGCAAACACTTGATGCGATAACTGCCAAAATAACTGTATAGCGGCCTGATAATACCTTCTGTTTCCAGATACACCAACAATGTTTTCAAGGGTAATTGCCGGATGTTGGTACTATTGGAGAGCTGTAACATTTTGATCTCCCAGGTATCCCCTGCATCCTGGATTTTCTGTAATATCTTACTTAGATTTTGTCGTTCCGGTGTATCGCCGTATACGAAATTTTCCAATACATTCACACCATCCAGATTACCCAACAAGATACAATCACTTGTTTGTCCGTCTCTGCCAGCCCGTCCTATTTCCTGACTGTAATTCTCGATGGATTTGGGCAGATCATAATGAATCACCCGACGAATATCCCCTTTATCAATGCCCATCCCAAAAGCGATGGTGGCGACAATAACCGGTGTTTTTCCGGTCATAAAATCAGCCTGAATGCGTTCGCGCTCGTCATTTTTCATGCCGGCATGATAGGCGGTGGCATGTATCTCTGCCCGTACCAATTGAGACGCCACTACTTCGGCCGTTTTTTGCAAAGTAACATACACAATGGTCGGAGCCTCCGCTTCCTTTTTGATCAGCTCCAATAATACATTTGATTTCTCCGATTCCGCCACCGGTTTCACCTGCAAATGCAGATTGGGTCGATGAAACCCGGTTAGTGTCACGTGTTGTGATTCCAAATTGAATGCAGCACACATATCTTTAATCACCTTAGGCGTAGCTGTGGCCGTCAGCAACAATACTTGTTGAATTTTAAACTCCGCCCGATACGCCGGCAATTTCAGGTAATCGGGTCGGAAATTATGTCCCCATTCAGAGATACAATGCGCTTCATCCACGACTAACATAGAGATCGCAACACTTGACAGAAACTGCCGGAAACGCTCATTCTTGAATCGCTCCACGGAGATCATGAGTATTTTTATCTTTCCACTCTTCACATCGGCCTGAATGGACCGTAGCTCGTCGTAGGACAATGTAGAATCAATACGGGCTGCTGGTATTCCCTTCTTATTAAGAAACTCCAGCTGATCACTTATCAAAGCCAGCAAGGGTGACACCACTAACGTTAAATGCGGCAAACACATGGCCGATAGCTGATAACAGAGTGACTTACCCGAACCCGTCGGGAAAATAGCGGCCGCTGAATGACCTTCAGACACATGGGTGATAACCGCTTCCTGGCCAGGGTTAAACGTCTCGAAACCGAAATAGTGTTGGAGTTTTTCGTGTAGCATATGATTCAAATAAAAACCCAAAAGTACAGGTTTATAGCAAAGCATTCAAAAAAAAAGAGGCTGCCTATGAGACAACCTCTTCATTCAATGAACGATAAAATCTTATAAGTCGAAATGCAAACCTAGCAAATACAATCCTTTGGTATGATCTGCGAAACCAAATTCAGGTGATTCCGATCCTAACATGTTACGCATGTTCACAAACACCGAACTGTTTTTATACACTTTGTAAGATACCTTAGCGTTAACAATAGCCTTAGCTGATACACTCGCCACACCACTTCCTGTATAATCCGGATTCATTTGCGATGA
>JAEINY010000282.1 GCA_016342595.1 Marinilabiliaceae bacterium | reverse complement strand
AGAACTACCCAAATGTAGCTTTTTGAAATTGGAGTAGAAACCGGTTAAAACAATAAGTCCGACAGGCTGCTAGAAACTTTTAATGAAAAATTGTATTTATCATTTTCCACGCCAGGAGCAAAGGTTTCATAATTCATGTATCCCAAACCAATATTGTAGCTCATTTTTTCTGTTGACCCAGCAAATTGTAAGCTATGTTTTGTCGTCATTGGATTTTTATTCATCAATAAATCAATCCAATCTGTATTTGGGTATAAATCAGGACTATCACCTGTCCGATAGTGCTCAACCATTTCTTCAGTAAAGAAAGGTTCAGCATTTGGATTCGAATTTAAAGACGCCTGTCTATATAATTTTGCATAATCATAACTACTTACCGTTTTTGGTAAATAAGTTGGTTTTGCAAATCCTACTGATCCATTGTAAGAAATTTCACATTTTCCTATACCATTACCAGTTTTTGTTTTAACTAATACTACCCCATAAGCAGCTTTGGCACCATAAATGGCAGCACTAGAGGCATCCTTGAGAAAAGTTAAATTTTCAATTGAATTTGGATCTAAAGAACCAAAAAAATCTGATGAAACTTCTACTCCATCCACAATGTATAGAGGAGAACTTGATCCCAAATTACCTCGCCCACGAATATTAATTGAAACACCACTTGGTCGATCAATAATAACTACTCCCGGCACTGTACCTTGAATTGACTTTAAAAGGTTTTCAGTTGGACGATCGTCAAGCATTTTTTTATCTACCGATGCAACTGCACCAGTCATATTTACCTTCTTCTGAGTACCATATCCTACTACGACGATTTCATCCAAATCATTGAATTCATCTTCAAGAATTACATTAATCTCATTTCTTCCAGAAGGTCTCAATTTTTGTGTAAGAAACCCAATGTAAGAAAAAGTTAATTCCGAATCGTTACTTGAAATTTCAATTACGTAATTACCTTCAAAATCAGTAATAACTCCTTGACTGACATTTGATGTTTCATAAACGTTCACACCTACTAATGGATCACCTTTTGAATCTGTAATTTTCCCTTTAATAAGTACATCTTCTTGCTGAAACACATTATCACTTGCTGTAATCCCAATAGGATAAGCCACTAAAAGCATCGTGCTTATTAACAATAATCTACTAAATTTTCTAAGGCTATTTTGAAAATTAAAATACCTTATACACGGTTTTTTTTTCATTTTAATTTAATTTACAAACAATAAACTACACCAAAGCAACTTTCGTTTACTTATTTTTTTTGAGACAGCAAATGAAATGAAAATTTATTACATAAACGAATGCTTTTTATCATTTTTTAATACTCTGAGCTATTATATAATACATTATAGCTTACCTGCAACATAACTAAAAATTATTCTAAATTATATTTAATTAAGACACATGGAAATATGAATATATTTGTAACATCTCAGGTTCTTGTAAACAAACAAGCACAATACCTTAGGCAACAGCTATAAGGTGTCGCCCCCGTTTTTTTCTTAATTATGTTATAATGACCTGATTTTTAATTAACAGTACAGCCAGTAATAAATGCTTTTTTCTGAACAGAAACATCGAGTGCGAATCGTAAAAACTCGAATACATCACCTCCTCATTTGATGATTGTATCAATCACCGATCGGGTAATGGCAAATATATCTGCCCCCCTATCAGAACGGAATGCCCCTGACACTTTCTGTTTTACCTTAATATTTCGGATAGCCCGTTCTGCGAGGTTATCACAACATTTGGATAATCTAATTTATCCCAACTTTTTTATTATCCCAACATTATTCTTAAAATGCAGATATAGAGCATATAGCTAAAGAGAATTTGGGATAATATGTTTGTAATTTCGTATATCTAAATTAAAAAATTATGGATGTACGTAATTTGCAGAAGCACCACCCATTATTGCTTGAATATCTTCATGATAATGGGTACAGCCGTTGCCATATTAATTGGATGAAACGGTGCATTAAACTGGTTTTGAACGAAGGTTCTTCTCCGGAAGTTGACTCATACGAACAACTTTATTGGGAGGAGGTACAGCGACGCGGATACAAACAAACTGCACCAGTCCGCAAAACCCTGAAGTCTGTCCTTGGCTGTGTGAAAAGATTCGATCTGGAGGGTATTTATACTCAACCCAATTTTCCGCATGGTTTTTTGGCGCCCATTAAGAGTTATGATTTGCTAAATGACGACTACAAATCAGTTATTGACCACTATGAAAAGGCAGCTAAATTAGGAAGTAAAGTCGATCGCACAGTTTATACAGAACGGCAGGCTGGAATACTTTTTCTTTTGCATTTACAAAATGTAGGAGCGCAATCTATTACAGACGCTACGGAAAGGAATGTTCTTGACTTTTTTTATGATGGCGAGAAGATTATCAGAGGCAAAGCTTATAAAGAAAAGATTACTCCGGTCTTGAAGGTTGCTATTCCATTATTTGGAGAACCTGTCAAGAAGCTTCTATCACTATTTCCTGCTATACCTAAAAGCTATCGCAATTATCCATACCTAACTCGCTTAGAGTCTGAGAAGTTTCGGATTTGGCTTGAAGAAGAGAACTCACAACTAACATTGTTAGACAAGGCCATTGCAACCATTGCATACTATACCGGGCTTCGTGGAACAGATATTTTATCTCTGACGCCAGAGAATATAGACTGGAAGCATGATGTGATTCGCATCGACCAATCTAAAACCGGTATTGAACTAACATTACCAATGAGTGCAATAGTTGGCAATGCAATCTGGGAATATCTTATTTATGAACGCCCTAAGTCAAAGGAAAAAAACATTTTTGTTAATGGATTCAGACCATATAATAAGATCTCTGCTACATGGGATCATCTCAAGAATGTATTTAACGAGGCCGGAGTGCGTAAGGATGGTAGCAGAACCGGAGTGCGTATTTTTCGTCACCATATGGCGACAGCACTACTTGCGAACCATGTTTCACCACCAGTTATCAGTTCTATATTGGGTCATACATCACCGGAATCCATAACCCCCTATGTAGATGCAGACATTGAGCACTTGCGCGAATGTAGTCTTAGTATAGAAGCCTATCCAATTGCACAAAAAGTGTTTGAATTATGAAAAGGCCGTTTCGTTCATGTCTGGCTAAACAATTTGAAAAATTTGTTTACAGTAAAAGCGCCTCACAAAGATGGAGCCAATCATACGAAGAGAACCTCCATTTCTTTGATAATTACTGTGCAGATTTGTTTCCGAATGCATCAGCCTTAACGGAGGAAATGCTTGAGTGGTGCAATGAGCGTCCGACTGAAAATGGAAACTCCTGCAGATACCGTATTACGGTAATGTCCAATTTTGTGAAATATGCACGAGAGAAAGGGTGGACAGAAATAGCAGCACCCAAGGTACCTTCTACAAAGCCATGTACATATGTGCCCCATGCTTTTACGAAAGATGAGCTAATCCAGTTCTTTCAGGTTTGCGACAAACATGCAACCGATGCTTTTAACAATCAGGGTTCCATCTTTAATAGACTAAACAAATTAGAACTACCTGTGTATTTTCGCTTTCTGCTGAGTACAGGTATGAGAACCAATGAAGCCAGATGGATGAAACGATCTGATGTTGATTGGGTTGAAGGGGTTATTAATATTAACCAGTCTAAAGGCAACAGCCAGCATCGTGTCGCATTGCATGCCAGTACGTTAAAGCTGCTCAAAAGGTATGATGAACAAATGGCTAAGGTCATGCCAAACCGCACTTACTTTTTTCCAGACAAGGACGATCACTTTCATCGGCCAGCCTGGGCCGAATACCACTTCCGCAATATATGGAAAGAAGTCAGTAAAGAACCTGCCCGTCCATACGATTTAAGAAGCCATTATGCAGTTTTAAATATTACAAGATGGAAAGAGCTTGGCTTTGAGATTCATGATAAACTCCTGTATCTAAGCCGGACAATGGGACACAGACATGTGAGCAGTACTTATGGATATTTTAATCTATCTCCTGCTCTTGCAGATAAGCTTAAAAGCCTGACAGAAGAATCTTTTAATAATCTCCTTCCTAAGTTACATGATTATGAACAAGAAAAATAATGAATACCAAGCCATGGAAATAGCACGATTGATCTTTGACTGGATCAATACCTATTTGCCAAATTTAAAAACAAATAGTCTCCATACGATAAGAACCTATAAGACAGCTGTAATCCTCTATATTAATTATCTGGAAGATAAAGGCATAACGGATAAAACGCTAAATATGGAATGTTTCTCCGTTTCCCATCTGAATGACTGGCTTATATGGCTCAAGCAGGAAAGAGGTTCTAGTAACAGAACCTGTAACAACAGGTTAGCAGCTATTAAATGCCTGCTCAAATATATAGGAACCAGAAACCCTATATATAGGGTCCTATATCTGGAAGTAGCCGCCTTGGTTAACCGACTGAATGAACCAAGGCCAAAAGTACGAGGAATGACAAAAGATGCAGTAAAAGCAATACTTGGCACACCGGATCCATCATGCAGAATCGGTTTACGCGACATTGCTATCATGTCATTTGAATATGGTACAGCTACTCGTATCGATGAAGTATTATCGTTAAAAATCAACAGCTTAAAATTAACTACGGAGAAACCATATGCCACCATCCTTGGAAAAGGAAGCAAGATAAGAACCGCCTATTTGATGTCAGGACTAGTTGAGATTCTACAGAAATATATGAAGGTGTTCCATGTGGCAAAACCAAATCCGGATGATTATTTGTTTTACTCTACATGGCACGGACAAAAGTCAAAACTATCACAAGAAGCTATCCGGAAACGCCTGAAAATATATGCGTCTATAGCTCATGAGGCCTGTAATGATGTCCCATTGAACCTTCATAGTCATCAATGGAGACATGCAAAAGCCTGTCATTGGTTAGCAGACGGTGTAAATATCGTAGAAATCAGCAAACTGCTTGGGCATGAAAGTATAGAAACCACTATGGTATATCAGGATATCACTACCGAACAGCAAATGAGGGCACTGGCTACTTTGGAAGATGAAACTACCAGTACAATACCAAAGAAATGGAAACTTACGAGGTATACAGGTATGTCAGATCTATTTTGTTTTATGAGAACATAGAAGTATGATTATAAATACTATCCCAACATTATAGATGTAAATACCTGATAATACATTACTTCCAGAGTGAGTTGGGATAATAAAAAAGTTGGGATAAGAACCATTGTTATCAAATGGGACGTATGGGTGAAATAAGAATGTAAATACTGAATTAGCACGTTTTCTCAACCTCTTTTGTAAGGCAGGTAATTTGGAAACATTTTCCTGGAGTGGCAGATCAATGTATTTTTCAAATTCCCTTAGAATTTCATCCCTGGCTTCAAAAGGCTGGCCATACTGACTGGGACTCATGGATTGTTTCAGCTTAATGGCTTTCTGCAATAAGGCTTTCATCTGCATCGCCCACTGATTATTAAAGAGCTCTATAAAACCATTGAGTTCTCTCATAATATGCGCCAGGCACAATTGATGTAAAAAGGCTGGCGATTTAAGTTGAGCGCTCAGAGAATCACTGACAAGAACAGAATTTGGAAAGCCATCCGGAAATTCATTTTCAATGGTTACATAGCCCCTGCTTGACGAAAATACAATGTAAGTTTCAGTTGGACTTTGCCAGGTCCAGGCCCAGTGTTTATCTTTTCCAATTTTCGCACCGGTTTCGTCACTGCCTACGGCAACTGCTTTCGATACATAATTTTTAATACCCTCATAAACAGGTCTCAAAAGATCAGCTGTTCTGTTAAGCATATTAAAAACTGTTCCTTCGCTAATAGAAATGTTAGTAAGGCACTTAATGAGTTCAGGCAATCGACTATACGGAATATATTGCCGGGCATTAAGATAGGCTACAAAAGTCGTCAGGTTATTGCCATATTGAACCGGAGCTTTTACTTCTGCCGGAAAATTACCTCTGGAAACATGGCCGCATTGGCACGTGGTCTCATAAACACAATGTTCAATAACATCTGCATGAATTGGTGGTATGTCTATAACCTGGCGCTTCGCTTTTAATGAAAATGCATCTGTTTTATGAACACAGCCACATTTAGAACATATATTGTCAGGGTAATGATTGATTACTTCATCAGGGTGCTTTGATTGATGGAGCGTTTCTCCTTTGTGACCTGGTTGACCTCCTGTTTTTCGATTACTCTTTGATCGCAGGCTTTTATTCTTGGCACGGTGCATGTCGCGCGAAGGTGGAAAAGAGCTATTGCGGCTGTTCTTTGGTGTTTTAAGAATCCGTATCTCTTCTTTTAACTCTTTAACTTCGTTGGTTAACTGTTCAACTACAGAAAAAAGTTTCATGATGAGATCAATTGCCTCATCTTTACTTAATTTTTCAAGCGATTCACGTGTAGGGGGGGGACTTTGTTCATACGCTGCAAAGATGGGGTTTAATAAAGATGATAAGGTCAGATCGAGTCTTCTACTTATAAACAGTGGATAGGTATTTTATTCACAAAATCACTCTGAAACTATGTTTTCATATTTTTCTTGAAAAATTAAGTTAAATAGTCGGAGTTTATTGAAGAGGCCAGCTGAGTAGTAACTATTAAGGATATAACATTGTTGGAGATGGTGGCGACCTATGGACGTGGCAACTATGCCATTAACTTTAGAATAGAAAGCAGATATTTAAAATTACAGAGATTCAATCCTTTTACACCGATTAAACATTCGAAAAACAGATAATTATGAAATTCTTCGATATGTTTGATTTGGTCACAGGACTGGGATTAATTTTATGCAATGAATTTATTGAATTGAATAGTGGCTCTTTATTGGTAAAATGTGAAGAAGGAAAGGTGAGTACATTTAGTATCATCTTGGTGATAATAATTACAGAACCCTCTTGCAAACTGCAAGAAATAAATCTTTGATAAGTAAGTCTTTCTGCAAAGTGCAGGAAGACTTACTTATCAAATACCACCAGAAATTAAATTCTAAAAGCCATTTCCCTGAATCAAGAGTGGCCGGTAATTATTCATCTTTCAATGCATCAACCGGATTGGCAGCGGCTGTTTTAAAGGTATGACTGGCCAGCGTGGCCATGGAGATAATAATTAGAATTAAGGCCGGAATCAACAGGTACCAGGC
>JAEINY010000281.1 GCA_016342595.1 Marinilabiliaceae bacterium | reverse complement strand
ATACATTTTTCATTAATCAAACAGGAAAAGCCTTTTTCCTGTTCTTGGCGGTTGATATATCGCCCGTAACCGCAAATGACTCAAATGATCACAAATACGTTTCACCCTTTTTTAATAAACCGCAAAGACGCGAAGATTCTTAGGGAGCGGATAGAAATAACTTTTAATTATAGAAAAGAGTTTCGTTGAGAATGGATCTTAATTTCGGTAAGGCCTTTGACAACATAGCTTGGGGCACCGCCCCAAGTATAATTTAAGTGGTGGGGTCATCACCCTGAATGGATGAGACAATGCGATTTACTTGTTGTTTGTCTCAGACCTTCAGTCTGATAAATTCTGCATTGCTATACACTTGGGGCGATGCCCCAAGCTTCGATATCTCAGGCCTTCAGCCTGTTTTTTATTTTTCAATTATTAATTTGATACCATTGGCAATGGAACTACACCATATCACCCCAGGAATATTAAAAGTAATTTTTTGGCAGTTCCTTAGAAGGAATAAACTTGATTAAGTAATGGATAAAAAGAGTTATATAATATAGCTCTACCGAGAAAGTAATAGTAAAGAAAAAAGCCCACCCTCGTAAGCTAGTTTTGCTAATCAGGGCAAGGCATTTTCGTTCTGTTTATTTCAATAACTCCCTCTCTCCGCCTTCGCTGAGACGGTAAAAATGCCCATCCTCAATCAACAAGGCCTGATTCGGCACTTCCTTATTCCAAAGTGGAATATTCACATCCATGATTTTACCATTGAAATAAGCGGAGAGCTCATCGTTTTCAGTGTGCCCTACCAGGATGGTATTAACGTCCAGTTGGGCCATGACCTGATCCAGTTCGTCTTCCGTGATTTTCGGATATTTTGAGCGTTTCATGAAATAGCCCCGGTACCAGAACGGTCCGAATGAGGTAGTGATGAAATCCAGCTCCTCTTTATTTTGCGGATTAAGGCCGGCCATGAAAAACTGCTTGACATAGGCATTCACGGCATCAATTGTTTTAAAACTAAATCAACAACACTCGCTCAACCACACTTTTTACCCTTTTGAATGGGCGGGCACTTCACCGATCCGTAGGAACAAAACACACAACAATCTCCCTGCCTGGGTTTAAGAAGGGCATGGCATTGTTCACATTCATAAATGACCTGGCAGGCATTTTCGGCCATGGTTTCTTCCTTTTCATGTCCACACAAGGGACAGGTGATGTGCGATTGATAGATTATCGACCGAAAACCGAAAGCATTATCTATTTTCATGACAAAACAATAATGGGTATGCACTAAAGTGTTGTTAATATACTATGAAAAGGAGGCCTTGTCAAAGCAGGAGAGTGGATGATTTAAGAGAAACCATAAAAAATAACTTCAGAACATTTAAAACCACAATATATCTCTTTAAATAATATTTCAATGATGATGTATACCTGGGATGTCCAACAAAGCACCACCCGATGCCTTCAATAATCCCACGGACCACTTGATAATCACCAACGAACTGATGATGGCAGCTATTGTATCGATAAATGGAATGTCCCAAATCATGGCTATTACCAATCCCAGAATGGCCGACAGACTCGTCAACGCATCGGCAATGACATGTAAATAGGCCGCACGAATATTATGATCCGACTCGTCATGCTCATGATGCAACAGAAAGGCACTGGCGATATTCACAATTAATCCGATGGTGGCTACCAGGATGGCTTCTTTATAGATGATAACAGCCGGGTGATATAAACGTTCAATGGCTTCCACCATGATGACGATGGCAAAAATGAGCAGCATCAATCCACTGCTGTAACCCGAGAGCGAAAGGATTTTTTCTTTATTCCCGATAAACTTCTCACTTTTCGAAACACGTCGAACAATAACATAAGCTAACCAGCTCAGTCCAATGGCCAACACATGCGATCCCATGTGAATACCGTCGGCCAGCAAGGCCATGGATTTTGTGGTCAAGCCATAAATAATTTCGACCACCATGGTGATGGCGGTTAATAAAACCACCCACATGGTTTTGCGTTCGTGCTGATGCCTGGATTTGCTCATAGCTAAAGGATGATCACCACTACTTTCGAATAGACACCTGCCTTACCCGATAATTTACTTCACAGGCTGAACCGGGAACTTATTCATCAAGGCGCCAATATTTCTTGGAATCGTCTTTTCTCGTTTCTCAGGATTGTGCCCCACTGTCGCTTTAGCAATACCTTGCCACACTTGATCTTTCGACTCCCCATCAAACACATCCATAACAATGGTACCTTCTAAATAATCATTTTCAGTATAGGTGGTGGTTGCATGTCCATATCCCCACCCTCCCCGGTAGCGGCGATAGCCTCTGTATCCACTTCCATAATAGTCGGTATAGGCGGTCGTACTGGTTTTTTGATCGATTACAACAAAAAGTGAAACGGTCATATCCCCGTTATCCTTAACGACTTTCATGCCGCGTGCTTCAAACTCTTCAACAAAAGCCTCTTTAATCCGCTTTTTGTCAAAGTCATTAAGTAGTTTATCGCTATCATCCTGCCAACCTAAAAAACTATAGGTTTGGAACTTAGTAAAATCAACCGTTTTATCCTGGTCTGTTACCACTTTAACAGAGGAACAGGAAAACAACAATAGGACCACCACTAAACTGATGCTTGCTTGAATACTTTTCATCTTCATTGCTTTATAGGGTTAAATAATTCAGGTTTGAAATTTATGTTCAAATATTTATAAATGCAAATTAAACATCACACTTTACAAGTTAATGGCATAATTAAATGTAATCAAGCAATTGACAACGCTCATACTCCCTCTAACAGCACCTTAATCAACCCAATAAAAATAAATTACTGGGATTACCCTCGATAATTTGACAATTAATCATTCTTATGCTCCCTCCAGGAAATTTCTCTGAAAACAAGAACCACTCATTAAAAATCCAATATTCTACCGGTAGCACACCGGTCTTCATCTTAAATATTTAACTGAAATATTGTTGGTACTCAACAAAAGATTCTTGGTCTTCTCAATCAAATAATAATACTATTTCGATCCGTCACATCTGTGCAAGTGACCGGTACATTGGGCTATGTAGTATACGTATTACGGAAGGTGTTATACTTTTTACTGAATGAGTTCTATGCAACTCCTATTGCATAGGTATAAGAGTATGCGTAGTGGCGGAATTCGAAGTTCATAGGATTTAACCAAGATATTTTCGAATCAAAGCACAAACCTTGATACTTATTACCGCCACTACGTATTAATCCTTACTTATTGATGTGATACTATTCTTCTTCCTTCTTCAATCGCCCAGCCTCCTTTAGACATTTATTGATCATCCACTCCAGTTGACCATTTGTACTTCGAAATTCATCAGCTGCCCATTTCTCAACTGCTTTCATTATTTCAGGATTAATCCTTAATGCAAAAGATTTTTTACTCCCGTTCTTCATGTTTTTAATGATTTAATGTCCCTGCATTTATTACAGGTTCTACATCGCTATCTCCACAAAGTACAATTAATAAATTACTCACCATTGCTGCTTTTTTCTCTTCATCGAGATGTATTATTTCTTTTTTAGATAGCAAATGTAATGCACTTTCTACCATTCCAACAGCGCCTTCTACAATTTTTGTTCGCGCAGCAATAATAGCTGTTGCTTGTTGTCGCTTCAACATGGCATGAGCAATTTCCGGAGCATAAGCCAAGTATCCTAATCTGGCTTCTATAACTGACAGGCCTGCAATCCCAAGTCGTTCAGAGATTTCATTCTCCAGACACTTATTCACCTCTTCAAAATTTGACGTTAAAGTAATTGAACTATTATCATCTTCGAATTGGTCATATGGGAAGGATCCTGCCAGTTTTCGTACAGCAGCATCTGTTTGGATCTTAACAAAGTCTTCGTAGTTATCCACCTCAAACAATGCCTTGTATGTGTCCTCCACTTTCCAAACTAAAATAGCACTTATCATTATGGGATTCCCCAACTTATCATTCACCTTAAGTCTTTCACTTTCAAAGTTTCGAGCTCTAAGCGAAACACTTTTTTTCGAATAAAAAGGATTCACCCACCCAAATCCATTTTTCTTAACGGTGCCGGCATAAGCTCCAAATAATAAAAGAACTCTTGAACTATTAGGATTAACCACAAAGAATCCTCGAAGCAATATAATAATGACTCCGATAAGAACAACTCCTATACCATTCATTTCTTTTACAAAACTCATAATACAGGATACTAACAAAGCCAGAAATAATCCGAAGAATAAATACCCATTAAATGCTTTTTTTTCTTTATCCATTTTCATGCTGTAAAGTTTAGTGATATCAATTTGATATCAAACGTACATTAATTCAATCTCACCACCAAACGATCTGAATAATAATTATAGCTACTCGCTTATGTAATATTAAAAAAGCAAGCCAGACTTAAAACACAGGTATTTATTTAACATGTCTGTATTATAGAATCATACAAGGTTTCATCCGGGCCAATGATATAATACAAAATCCAGGACAGTTTGCTATGAAAAAAACAGCAAAGTTTGTCCATCCATTAATGAATAACCTCTTTTAGATCGTGAAAGCTTATAGGCTTCTTATTTCTTACGTGCTACCACAATATCCCGTTTGATGGAACGATCCACCAAATGCTCAAATCCGTCATAAGGTGCCTCAGTGAACACTTCGAAACCGTTATCTGTAAATATCTCTGATAATTTCTGACGGGATACGACGAATGAATTCCAGGCCACAACCACCACACCACCTTTTTTCAATACCTGATGCCATTGAGGTAAGCATAAGCTCAACAACTCGGACGGATTGCGGGTAATGGACGATGACTTAGCAGCACCCTTATTTCCATGGGCAATGCCATAAGGTAAATCACCAATGATGAGATGAAAACTATTTTTCTTGAAATAGTTGGCAGCCTCTTGTGAGTTACCGGTTACTACTCCCAGTTTCTTCCGCAACTGATCCGACTTAAACTCTTCTTTGGTGCGCGCATACTCGAACTCTTGCATATAAATCGCTTCCGACTTTTTCTGACCGCTGACCTGTCGTTGACCGGACGTATGTTTGAACCGTTCCGCCTCCATGTATTTTTTAAAGAAAACAGTCGTTTCATGAACGGATTTGGGTTCAATCTCAATCCCCGTCACATCAAAACCGTAAACAACTCCTTCGAAAAGCGTTGTCCCTCTGCCGGCTACCGGATCCAGCAACTGAATCTTATGATTGTAATCAAAGTCGCTGGACAACAAGCCCACATTGATCATCATCTTTGTGAACAATTCGTTGGTCTTCCCCGCGTATTTCATCAGTGAACTGACCTTATTATCTACATACTCATAATCTACTTTTGAAATAGGTATCAGGCAGGTTTGATCCTCTCTTTGTTCCAGCCTGAAAATGGCAAACACAAACGAGAGACGCGAAAGAATCTCCAGGTCATGATCCGTGATATCCTCCTCTGTCGTGAAGGATAAATACCTGACTTTTTCCAGTTCGTCAATCTTACTATCACTGCAATCCGCATCCAATCGCCTGGTAGCGATTTCCAACTCCGATAAAGCCAACTGACCTGACAAATTATAGTAAACCCGGTTATGTCCCGGGTGTTGAAGTATCAAATATTTCTTCATCTTGTTTTTTCTTATTGAATAATGTGGAGCCATTTTTTATTCGTTATTGCTAAACTCCACCCGGCAAAATTATACTAAAAAATTGAAAGAAACCCACTGATTAAACTACCCTGTTTTGTGTTTCTCTCTCACTTAGGAATTGTATCGAAACAACTTTTGATATTTACTGAAGAAATATCGTTTAGATTCCTATTCTATTTTTTTATCCACGAATTCCACTAATTAAGCGAATTAGTTTTCCTTCGAAAAACACCATGTAGCTAAACTGTTTTTAATACCAATTAAATATCAAATGCGATTGCTATCGCATGCGCTGGTATAATGCCGATACATAATCAAAGGGCGTTTAGAAGTGAAACGCACTAAAGGCACATTTTGATTAGTAAACGGTATAATTAGTTAAATTCGAGAAATTAGCGGACAACAAAACAGGAAACAGCGAAGCTGTTGTCTGACTCATTTGTGTCCATTTGCGATATTTGTGGTTTAAAAGTTATTTTATTACTCTTCCTTGACGATCAAAGAGAGCATCTTAACAATCTAAAAAAATCATCCCGATAATTATCGGGATCTGCGTCAAAATACATTTGTTATATGATAGGAGAAAAAACAATAAAAGGGGCACAGAGTATTTATTTTTTAGTAAAATCACAATAGTTTACTTCCTTGCATTTATAATACTCTGTGACCTTTTACTCATTCTGAACTTTGCGCACTCTGGGTAACGATTACAGCTAAAACAGTCAGGTTATTCCAATACAGTTCCTTAGTATCATATCTCCCGCACATCATTAAATGAGCCGCTATCATATTGAAGCGCCTTCTCCATGCCCAGAATGAGTTTTGAAGCCGCCGCACGCGAATCGGGCATCGCTTCGGTATAACGGGCCTCCTGCAACTTTTTAACGGTGGGATATTTATCGGTTTCCTGAATATTAAAAATCGTTTCCTGTATATCACTATCCACCAACCCGGGAGCAAATGCACTAAAATGAGTATTTAGGTGTTCTTGCGCATACACATTCATCAGCATGTTCAAAGCTGCTTTGGAAATGGCATAAGCCCCCCATCCTGGTGTACTGCGCAGCGATGCCTGGGTAGACATGCCGATGACCTGCCGAATGTCTTTTCCCAATTCATAGAGCAGATCCAGTAAGACCTTATTAGCCCACACATTGATCTCCATCACCTGTTTTATGGCATCGGCATCTACTTCGCTCATCCATTTAATGGGCCCTAAAACACCGGCATTGAGAATGACCAGGTCAAAGCGGTTACTATCCATTAAAAAATCAGGTACCAAACGCCGTACCCCATCATGATTGGTCAGATCCAGTGATAGGTGGTGATAGTTGGGGTGTTGTAAAAGATCAACTGCTTCCCGGCGGCTGATGCCCCATACCTTGGCGTCGCGTGCTAAAAATTCCTGGGCGAGTCCGTGACCAATACCGGAGCTGGTGCCTGTGATGAGTATGTGCATGGTTTCTGCTTTACGATTAGACTAAGTAATTCATCTGTAAATGCAATATCGTCTTTCTGTGTGATTAAATCAAT
>JAEINY010000280.1 GCA_016342595.1 Marinilabiliaceae bacterium | reverse complement strand
CTAATTAATTTGTCCTATTGCTAAATTCCGTTGAAAATTGCCCTTTTTAATTGATGTCCCACCATAAAGATGTAACCACATCATTATTACCAGATGATAACATCTTTATCGCTTCATTTACATTTGCTTCATTCACAGTCACCTCTCGTTTACTGAATTCCAATCGTAAAGGATGAGCTGACTGCGCATTTTCTGGTACTGTTAATTCGGGAGCATCTAAACGCCTGAGTTCCGCCCAAGCTTCAGCACCATGATAGGCTAAGGATAAATACTTTTCAACACCGATTAAAGCCAATTTATCTGTCACAACATCAATATCCATCTCCGGTAGGGCCAGATATGCGGCTAACTCCTCACCCACTTCAGTCGCCTTCGCTTCATCATCTGGATAAATCTCTTGCAGAAGAAAATTCACATTGGCTGTTACAGCTGAAACGAAATGCATTTTCACTTCCCCATCAATGGCATAACCTCGTAATTTTGCCTCTGTCAAAAAGTACTCGACTTGAGAGTAGTCCATAAAAATATAAGGATAGTCAGCTTTACCTTCCCCTCCAATACCAAACATATCAGGGTTTGTATGTGCATATTGGAATTTATCACTCTTTATCCCTGGCATTTGCCCTTCATATTTTGTAAACTTTTCATCTGCATCAAGTCCACCTCTCCACATTAATTTCATTCTTGGATCCACTGCTGCTGCATGTCTTTGATGCAAATTCATCACGGTGCTTGAAGCAGCATAGTGATAATTATTCTTAAACGTACTTTCGAACCATCTATTTCCATTCGGGCTTTTATCTTTATAAGGGAATAACGCATTTTCAGCATTCTCCGAAATCACCCCATTATTATTATTTACAGCTTTCTCTGCATACTTCTTACTATTCTCGGGATCAACATCTGCAATACGCATACTCAACCTTAAAAGGATACTATTGGCAAATTTTTGCCATTTCAAAACATTCCCATTATAGATAATATCCTGTGCGCCGCCATCCAAGTTCAATTCAACATCAGTATTCGTTACTGCATCAATTGCTGTACTTAACTCTTCAAGTAAACCTATATAGATTGTACTTTCTGAATTATATTTGGGAGTCGGATTTCCCAAATCAAGAGCTTCAGAATATACACTTGGCCCTTGAGTATCTACCATGTTCTGGTATGAAATAGCCCTTAAAGTCTTAGCTATCATCATCCATGCATTAGCATTATCAACTAAGGTCGGCTCATTCTTTAACTCAACAGCAAAATCTTCGATTACTCTTATTTGATTTATTATTTCGTAGAAATAACCAGTGAAACCTCCATGCATGTCATCACGAAAATCATAGTAACTCGCATTTTCATAATTCGTTTTCACCAAATGCTGGCTAATTAAATTCACCACATTGCTATTTACATCATCCTTAAAGATATGGTCCGGGATCATACTTTGAATTGTAGACAATACATACTTTGGATGAACCTCTTCTGCTTCCTTTTTATTTTTATTTATATTTTCAAAATCATCCGTACATTGTACAAGTACGAAAACACAAACAAAAGCATATATAATATTTTTAAATCTCATATCAAGCACATTAAAAGTTTAATTTAACACTAGCCCCAACCGAACGAGTTGTTGGCATTGAACCAATATCAAGCCCCTGTACATTACCTGCACCATACGTTTGTTCCGGGTCAGCATGTTTATAATTCCGATGTAAAATAGCCAGGTTACGCCCAATGATACTTACTTGTACATTCCCAATTCCCCATCTGTTAATCAATGATTTTGGCAAATTATAATTTAAAGCTACTTCACGCAACTTAACATAACTAGCATCAAAAATACTTGCCTTATTCGGTCTATCCCATTGCGCTCCATAATTGTAACCTGAAATTCTTTTCGTATTGGGCTCCCAAGCTGTTGCATTGCCATCAGCATCTCTGGTGGTAACAACGACACCATCTAAAACAATACCACCACTATTGGGCATTAAATTACCATCATCATCGTAGTTGATATCATCACGGACACTATTGCCCAGTTCATTTCGAACCACAGTTTCTTCCAATATACCTGAGGCCATTCCCCAATGATAAGTTCTACTGTATAGATCACCACCCATTTTAATATCGATTAGAGTATTCAGCGACCAATTTTTATAGGTAAATGTATTAGTAATACCACCTCGCCAGTCTGGTGTAATGTTACCAATTATGTGTCGGCCTTTTGCCTGGGCATATTGTCCATCAGAGTTTATTACTACACCATCAGAGGTATATTCATAATCGGTACCAATTAAGGCTCCGTATTGCTCACCTTCCACAGCAGCTACTTCAACATCATAACTATTGATAACATGAGTTGGAATTCCAGGTGCTAGCTTTACAACTTTACTCACATCTTTTGACCAGTTCAGATTTAAATCCCATTTGAAATTTTCGGTTTTTACAGGCGTTGCCATGATTGCCAATTCAATTCCTTTATTTGTTTTTTCACCGGCATTCATATACTGCTTATAATACCCGGTTGCCAATGAAACCGTTCCAGGAATAATTTGATTTTTTGACACCTTATCATATACAGCCAAATCCAACCCAATACGATTATTCAAAAATTTCATAGCTAAACCTATTTCAAAAGTTGTTGCTATTTCAGGCTTCAGATTATCATTCCGTTTCCAGGTACCCAATTTATATCTGGCCACATTACCAAAGCTCCGTTTGTAAATATAATAGGGATCATTCAGTTGAGCGAAATCCGCATCACGACCAACCTGTGCCCAACTGGCTCTGACCTTACCAAAACTAATGGCATCCACATCAATAAGATTACTAAAAATAACACTACCACTCACACTCGGATAAAAGTAACTATTATTGTTTTCAGGTAAGGTTGATGACCAATCATTACGCGCTGTTAGATCCAAATAATAGGTGTTCTTAAATCCTATACTTGCTGTTCCATACACACTATTTACCCTTGTCTTTTCTTCATAATCAGTGGTCGCTTTTTCCGGGCTCGTACTGTTATTCACACTGTAATAATCTTCGATTGTTAAACCGGCAACAGTGGAAAAACCATCCACTTCATAAGAATTGTCACGCCGACTCATTCCAATCATACCCATTAAATGAAGATCTTCATTAATTTGCTTATTGAAATTAAAATTAAGGCTTTTATTATTTTCGGTCTCTAATCGAATATCTTTTGCATAGTTCGCATCTTTTTGCCACGATCCATGTGCCACTCGCGATTCAATTTTAAAATCACTATGGTCAATGGTCAATTGGCCTTGTGCAGTTAACCAGGGCGTAATATCATATGCAACAGACCAGGCACCGGTTATTCGGTTTCGGGTATCTTCCGGATAGTTTTCATAAACCGTCCAATAAGGGTTATCCCAATACACGGGTGTTGAATTATTGTAGGAAGTTCTATTCCAGGTTTTTTGCTCTCCGGTATCTGATCTTTTGTAATTTTCTAAATCGGCATAATTCACACTTGTTTGCATCCACATGGCCGTAGATGCCATAAATGAGGTGCGATTCCCTTCATCATATCCGGTACCAGGTCTATTACGCGTATAAGTTTTTGTATAGGATGCATTCACACTTGTTCTTAATTTTTCATTTAGATTTAAAGATCCATTAAATGCCAAAGTATTTCGCTCCAACTTATCATTGGGTAGAGTACCATTCTGATCCAGGTTAGTAAAGGCAACACGAAAATTACCTTTGTCACTTGCGCCATCCAATGCCACACTATTCACCCATAACACACCGGTTTCGAAATACTTTTCAGGGTTTGCATAAGCTTTGTATGGTCGAGGTTTTAAATAGCGATCCGGATCTGATGGATCAAATGAATCCCAATGCAATACCATCTGGTCGTTAAACTTGGGTCCCCATGATTCATCTGTTCCATAATCAATCACCTGGTAATCTTCACCATCAATGTTTCTCACCCGAAAACCATCTTTAAATATGGCCCAACCATGGTCACCATCAGCCATATGTGTTTTCCAGTTAGCACCACCACCATATTCGGTTTGATAATTAGGCAAGGTGGCTTTATTCACTTTATCAAATGAAACACTGGAACTTATTGATACGCCGATTCGATCAGTGGTCTTACCACTTTTGGTTGTGATCAAGATAACACCATTGGCACCTCGTGAACCATAAATTGCAGTTGCAGCCCCACCTTTTAATACAGAAATGGTTTCAATATCCTCAGGGTTAATATCACTGGCAGCATTTCCATAATCATATCCTCCGGCACCTCTTGACGTTTCTCTTCCAACCACACATCGATTACTGATAGGCACACCATCTACAATGTATAAAGCTTGATTATCGCCAGTAATTGAACTACCACCACGTATGACCACATTGGAGGAACCACCTAAGTTACCACTGGAAATAATATTTACTCCCGGTGTTCTTCCGGACAATGCACTAGTGATGTTAGCTGATTTAACCTTTGTTAATTCTTCACCATCCACTTTAGTAATAGCATACCCCAAAGATTTCTCTTCTCTCTTAATCCCTAATGCCGTCACAATCACTTCATCCAGATCCGTATCTTCCGGCACCAATGTAATTTGTATTTCGGTGCGGCCAGCTACATTGATCTCCTGGCTGGTAAAACCAATAAAAGAAAAAGAAACGACCGCATCAGCTCCGGAAAGCTCGATGGAATAGGAGCCATCAATACTGGTAATCACGCCATTGGTTGGATTGGATTTTTCAAACACATTTACACCTGGTAAAGGCTCCCCTTTATCATCGGTAACTTTACCGGTAACAGTATGCGTTTGCATGGCGGAGCCTGTTCGCTGCTCTGCCCCCACATTGGTCCGATGCACAAAGATCAGATTATTATCCAATACCTTATAGGTATATGACAAACCAGCAAATGCTTTTTCCAACACCTGAAACACATCTTCATTAGATGCAGCGACATCGATCTGCACCGAAACATCCACCTCATCATTATTATAGAAGAATTTATACTCACTGTTTTTCTCAATCTGCTCAAACAGCTTTTCCAGCTGAATATCCTGCTCCGTAATACGGAAGCGGGTATTTTGCGAATAACTCGATGCCGTTACCTGCATCAGGCCTATGATCATCAATAATAGGGTTAGTCTCATGATCAAATACACTTTTGGGACCCTTTTCTTTCTGAAAAGGGTACTACAATACAATTTTAATTTCATAGATTTGTAATGTTTAGGTTTTCTAAAACTTAAGAAGTTGATTATTGGAACCGGAAGATGTGGCCGCATCTCCGGTTCGTCTTTTTTATATGGATTTGATTCTTTTATTTCATAGGCAATATTCTTTTCTAATTTTATTTATACAGGTGATAAACACCTTCTTTGATCCGGTATTTAATCCCATTTGACATTCTGAAAATCAGCAATAAATCTTCCAGCGATTCTTCACTGACCGTACCCGAGAAACGCAGGTTTTGAATGGTCGAATCCTGAATAACAATATCTACTCCGTACCACCTCTCCAGGCGTTTCTCCAATTGACTGATTGGTGCATCCCTGAATTTGAGTAAACCTTCTTTCCAGGCAATCACATTGGATAGCTCACTCACCTCTGAAGTGATCACTTGTCCATTCTGCTTATCAAAAACGGACTTTTCGCCCGGCTTTAAGCGGTACATCCAGCCTGCATCCGGTGAATACACTTTAACCGATCCCTCTTCCAGAATTGTTTCAATCCATTGCTCATCGGCAAAGGCACACACATTAAAACGGGTGCCCAATACACGCACATGATGGCTGCCTGAAACCACTTCAAAGGGATGAGCGGCATTGGAAACCACATCAAAAAAAGCTTCCCCATCCAAAGATACTTCCCGCAGATCAGATCCATAATTATCGAAATAGGACAAGACGGTTCCGCCATTGAGCCAAACCGAAGTACTATCGGGCAAAAACACATGAGTACGACTGCCCTTGGGGCAGGTAATGGAAACCATTTTAGCCGGCTCATCCGTGCTAAAGGGTTGAATATAGTTGAGGATAAAAAGAACCATCACAGCAGCCACTGAAGCAGCCACACCCCACCAGGTCTTGATCTGAACGGGCCGTTTCCGGTTCTTTTGTTCGTAGCTATGCACATCTGATTTGAATTGCTGAAAAGCCTGTTTCCAATCATAAGCCCCTGCCTCCTTCTCCAGGCCTGAAGCCAACCATATTTCACGAAGATCAATAAACTGTTGTTTCACCTCCTCGTCTTCAGCGATGGTTTGCTTTAGCTGCGCCTGTTCATCAGCTGACATTTCGCCTGCTAAATACCTGAATATACCTTGATCACTGTTTGAAAATTCCATCATTATTACTGCGTTCTATATCTATAGATGCAGTAAAGTGGAAATACCCTGTATGGATTTGTAACTTTTTTTATTTCAGGATGAAATAAATCAGGAAAGCAGGCAAATAATCTTTCAATTCGGTTTTTAAAAACAACAACGACCGGGTCATGTGCATCTCTACCGTCTTCACAGAAATGCCTAATTGTTCAGCCACCTCCCGGTTCTTCAATCCGTCGTAACGCTTAAGCGAAAATACTTTCCTTGCCTGATCCGGTAATTCATTAACAGCAAGTTCAATCTTCCCTTCCAATTCTTTAAAAATTAAACTATCACGCTCCGAATAATCTTCCAGAATACGGAAATTCTGTTCCTTCACCTGGTGGTACTGCAGGCGCTCAACAGCCACTGTCTCGGTCTTTTGCTTACGTAGATGATTCAAGCTATTTTTATAGACTGCCTGAAACAAATAGGCTTTCACATTACCTTCAATCCGCAATTCATGACGCCGAACCCACAATTTTAAAAAGGTTTCAGAGACCACTTCTTCGGCCAAATCCCGCCGGTCTAAATAGCGAAAAGCATAGGTACACAGAGCGGCATAATAATTTCGGAACAGATACTCATACGTTTGTTCGTCACCTTTAAGAAGCCCTGATTTTATAGCGTTTTCAAGCAAAATAGATCATCTGGTTGATTCCTCTGTTGGTAAAAATATAAAATAATTCTAAAGATGATTAATAAAACAGTGATGATTTAATATATATCTGCTCCATCCAGCTTATATTTATTAATTCAAGCCGTCCTTTTACTTTCCACTTAATATCTTTAATACATTCTCCTTACGCAAACGTGAAATACTTATCTGCGCTCCATCTTGCATCAACAAATACCCGCCATCTCCTTTTTC